>CAIWHP010000191.1 GCA_903912445.1 uncultured Lentisphaerota bacterium | reverse complement strand
CGTCCGCCGCAGGGATCCACCGTCGGCGCGCCGGGTGCGCGATGCCAGCCGCGCTGATCGGGATTCAGATAGATGACGTTCACGCCGCGCTGCGCATATTCCAGCACCCGGCCGCCCGCCTGCGGACACAACACCACACTGGTCCCGAACCCGTTTTCGAGCCGGAGGCAACCGCGATAACTGAACCATTCAACGACTGCGTCTTTATGCATGGCTGCTTTACTCCTTTCTCTGCCATTCCAGCAACCGGATGGACTGGGGCGGCAGCGGGCCCAGCGCCTCCACCTTGCCCCGCTCCGGTTCCGACGCCGCGAGCAAGGTGGCGCCCGGCACGTTGAGTGCAAAGGTCGCGGGCTGGTCGCCCGGGTTCCAGACGAGCACGCCGAGGCGGTTGCCGGCGGCGAAGCTTTTCGCGACGAGGTCCCGGCCCGTGAACGTGAAGCCCTCATCATCGGTGAAACGACCGCGCCAGAACAGATCGGCGTGCGCGCGCTGGAACTCGATCACCTGTTTCAGATAGCGCGTCGCCGCCGCGGGCGGCGTGGCCTTCATCAAGGCGATGTCCGGCTTGTTGATGACCTCCGCATAGTCGGCCGCCTCGGGCACATGCCCCTCGCAGAGGTAGCGCCGGTCCGGCGCGTAGCGCGCTTCGATCTCGAAGCGCAGCCCGTAGGCGCAGGTGAAGTTCGCCATCGCGCGGTCCAGCATCGGCGTCGGCATGCGGATGGTGGTCAGCATGGCGGGGAAGGTGTAGCGGAACAGTTCCGGGAAGGGCGCGGATTGGTCCTGACGGTGGAGGCGGGCGAGCATCTCCTTGCCCGAGACCGCGAACGTGCCGGTCATGCAGCCGTGGAACATCGAGATCGAACCGAGCACGCTGTCGTGCAGGCCCTCGGTCATCACGATGAAGTCGGGATTGAGCTTCCGCATGTGCTCCTCGATCCGGCGCAAGAAGCGGACGCGGTCCTCCACATAGACCATCACCGGCACCGGATGGCCGTGTCCGGCGGCGTAGCACGCCAACGGCTCGTTGACGCCAAGCTGGTCATAGAGGATGCCGTCCGCGCCGAGCGCGTGGGCCTGCACCGCGAGCGCGAGCATGCGGTCGAACCACGCCGGCGCGACCAGGCAGCCGAGGCCGAAGCGAAACGGCGCGGTCGTGCGGTACTTGTGATAGGTCTGCTGTACGGGCGTGCCGTCCTTTTTCAGCACCGCCAGCGCCTGGCCTTCCTTGCTCCAAAATTCCGTGCCCTGTTCGATGAGCTGGCCGTTGGCATAGAGGATGGAGCGTTTGCCGCGCTGCCGGATGTCACGCAGCGCCTTGCGCAGCGCCTCCTCGCCACCCATCTTAGGGTCGGAGAAATATTCAGGATAGAGATGATCGTGCCCGCCGTGCGCCCAGCCAAACAGGCCGAGGATGTCGAGCCCGCGCGCATCGGCCACGTCGCACAATTTGCCGAGCGAGGAATAATCCCAATGCACCTCGCCATTCTGCTGTTTCAGGATACAGAGCAGCCAGCCGGAGGCGTTGCGCGCCCACTCCGGCACGGCGAGCGGCGGCTCGATGCTTTCGCTCCACGCCCGGTAATAGCGGGCGGCGGTGTGCCACGAGCCCGCGTAGGGCATGATGACCGTCGGCGGCAACGCCCAGCGCTGACCCACCGCGCAAAACGCCTGATGCTTCACCGCGAGTCCATAGGTCTGGCTGGCGGCATCGCGCCGCACGCAAATCGTTTTCGCGCCATGCGTGGCGTCGTGGCAACCGAAGTAGAGCCCGCCCTGCGCGCCGGAAAGAGTGCACCACTGCATCGTCCCTTTGCGGCTCGGATATACAACGCCGACCTCGTTGCTGCCTTTCTTGTCATCGGGCATCCGGTGGATGATGCGGCCCAGACCATCGGGCAACAGCGCCGGATGCGTCGCGAGATCGGCGCGGATGCCGTGCAATACCGGGCCGGTGAAGCCGCACATGAGCCAGCCCGGCTCGTCGTTGCGGACCTCGCCGGTCACCTCGAACGCGTCGCCCTTGCGGTGGAAATCGAGCGTCACCCCGACACGCCACGTGCGCTTGCCGTCCGTGAGACTTGCGTAGGTCAGCCGGATGCCGTCGGCGGTGACCTCGCGCTGGGGCTGCTGGCCCTTGTCGCCGAGCACGACGGGCGCGCCGGCGACCGGCGGCGGCGTATCCGACTGCATCAGCACCGCCCACATCGGCTCGCCCCGCGCCGTGATCGTCGGGCAAGTCGCGGAGGCCGGTGCGAGGCTGATGCCCTGCGCGTCCACGGTGAGCACACCGCGTGCACCTTGCAACCCGCCTGCCGCCTGCGTTTCCAACCCTTGGAAAAACAGCAGGCAGAGAGTTCCAAGCCTTGGAATATTCCAAAGCGAAATGTGTTTCATAGTTCACCTTTGCAAAAAGAACTGCGCCCAGATCAGGGCCGGACGCTCTTTGACCGCGCGCTCGAAACAGTTTTTGGCTTCACCGGAATTCTTTTCCGCCAGCGCCAGCAAGCCCTTGAGATAGGCGGCCTCGGCCGAGCGGTGACCCAGCCGTTCGTTGGGCGTGTTTTCGCCGCCGAACTTGGCATAGGCATCCACGGTCTCGGGCTGCTCCAGCGCGGCCAGCGCGGACTGGAGCTTTTGTTTCTGATCCGCTTCGTCCTTGGCCGCGCCCAGTTCCCGGCAGGCGAGCAGGCGATAGTAGTTCATCTCGCCGTTGGCGACACGCCCTTCAACTGCCTTGCGCAACTCCGCCTGGGCCTTGTCCGCAGCGCCGAGCGCGCGTTGCGCCTGCGCCGTGTAGTAATGAATCTTCGGACCCTGCCCTGCATCGCCGGGGCGGCCCGCCTGAAGATTTTCGGGATAGGTATCGGCCTGTTGGAAATCCTGAAGCGCCGACTGGTTCTTTCCGGCAGCCAGTTTGGCCAACCCCCGCAGCAGGCACGCATCCACAAACGGCTGGTGCAACGCCGCGGCACCCTCCCACACATGGAAGCGACGGGCGCCCAGAATGGCCAACGCCTTGTCATGTTGGCCGGTCTCGTTATACAGATACGCCAGCCGCAACATGGTCGGGTCGCTCTTCTGCGCTGTCGCCATATGGCTCTCCAGAAACGCGAGGCGCGCCGCAGCAGGGCGGTTCAGCTTCTCGAACAGCTTGTCCAGTTCCAGCACGCACGCGACGTTCTGCGGGTCGGCCTTGAGCCCGGCCTTGTAACGGGCCACGGCGGTCGCGCGCTTCTCCGGCATCCGGCCGTAGGCAAACCCGAGGTTGCGCAGGGCCAAGCCGTGCGACGGGTTGAGCACGACGGCTTGCTCCCACGCCGCGATGCCGCGCTCGCGCTGCTCCAGGTAGTAACAGAGGTTGCCGAGGTAATACCACGTGTTGGCGTCGGCCGGGCACAGCTCCGTCGCGGCCGCGAGCATCTTCAGCTCTTCATGCCGGAACGGGAAACAGTAGTCGGTCGGCAGCGCCGCGGCCCCACTGAACAGCGTACGCGCCTCGTTGGTCCTGCCGGCCTGGAGGTTGTAGTAGCCGGCATAATATTTCACCAGCGGGTTGGTGAACGCTTCGGCCTGTGACAGGAGCGCGAGCGCCTCGTCCAGCGCGCCGATGTTGCCGTAGTCGGTGACCACCTCCAGCAGTTCCTGCAACTTGTCGCCGCACGGCCGCGCCGCTGTCGCAAACGCCGACTGGCCCTTGCCCTTGAGAAAGCAGCGCTCCGCGACCGACCAGACATCGAGCGGATCGAGTTCGACGGCTTTATTGAGCGCAGCATCCGCTTCTTTTTTCTGGCCCAGCTGGCGCAGAATATAGGCCTTCACCGTGTGCGCCTTGCTGGAGCGCGCCGCCACATCCAAGGCGCTGTTGATCAGCTCCAGCGCGCGCGGGTAGTCGTGCTTCAACGTGGCGAGCTTCGCCAGCTCGATATAAGCCGCGCGCTGGAAGCTGTCGCGCCAGACCGCCTTCCACAATTGATCCTCGGCTTCCTTCAGCCGGCCCTGCTCCTTCAGCACGATCCCGAGGTAGTAATGCGGCTCGGCGTCCTTGGCGCGGGTGTGGTTGCGCGTCGTGCGTTCCACCGCGCGGCGCAGGTGCGTCTCGGCGTCGGCGAATTTCGCCTGCCGGGCCAGCCGGATGCCGACGACGGTATGCACGCGCAGGTCCAGCGGGTCGCGCCGCAAGGCTTCCTCGTAGTACGGCGTGGGGTCCACGATGCCGTTGTGGAACTGCTCCAGCCGCTGGCCGACGAGATAGAGCTCCTCCACCGTTTTGTAGGTCGCGGGCGGCTGCGGATTCTCGACGGTCTCCGGCAGCGGCTTGTCCTCGACGACCACCGGCGTATAGCGGACCAGCTCGCGGCCGTCGGGATCGAACAGGATGCCGGTGAGCTCGGTATCCTTGACGGCCGGCGCGACGGGGACCTCCTTCACATAAGGCGTGTTCGGATCGATATCGATGACCTCGGAGAACGTCGCCGCGCCGTGGTGCAACACCACCTTGGCGTGCTTGAGCTTGGCGGTCGCGTTGAAGCCGAGGAAGACCTTGTCCGGCGCGCGCCGTTCGAGATTGATGGCCGCGTCGAGCGTCGCGCACTTCACGCCGCCGATCTGCTTGATCGGATACCAGTATTGCTTGCAGGAGCGGGTCTCGTACGGCGAAAGCCAGCTGTAGTCCGGCTGGTTGTCGGAATAAGCGCCGACCATCAGCTCCAGATACGGCCCGTCGTGATCGGTGAGCACCTTGTCCCAGACGAAGCCGCCGGGATTGTTGCCCCAGAGGAAGAATTTCTTGCCGCAGACAATCTGGTGGTTGGCCACATGCGCCGTGCCCAGCCCGCGCCCGTGGTCGTAGCCCGCAAGAAAGTCGTTGTCCGGGTCGACCGCGAAAATGGAGCGGTGGTCGGAGGTGAAGTTCTTCCACCAGCTCAGGTCGGCCAGCTCGTCGATCGCGACATTCGGACGCCCCAGGGGGAAGTGCGTGAAATAGTTCTTGTGATGGTCCATCCCCACCCGGCAGGCAGGCGGAAATAGCACCTGATAGTTCGTCCCGCAATGCACCGACACATTCGCCCAGTACAGCATGGATTCGAGATATGGTTGCCGGTTCATGAAGCGGCAGTCGGCCTCCAGGTAGGAGCGGCCCGGCTTCATGCTCAGCCCAATGGACCATTTCATCCGGTGCCGCAACTCCGTCTCGCCAACCCAGATCGTCTTGCTGCCGTCCGCGTTGGCGGTCGTCGTGTAATTCACCGGCATGAACGTCGTCGCGCGATGGTGATGCGGGAAGTTCCACTCCACGCCGCCGGAGGTCCACGCGCCCAGCATCCCGATCAGGGCCGGCTTGATCACCGATTGCCGGTAAAAGATATCAAAGCCGGTAGCCTTGTCGGTGAAACTGAATAGCCTGCCGCCGATTTCCGGCAGGACCGACATCTCCAGGTACTCGTTTTCCAGCCGGAGCGCGGTGTAAGTCTTGTCCACCTTCTCGTCGTGCAGCACATCCTGCAGCGGATAGGGATACACCCGGCCCTGCGCGCCCTGATAGACGCGGCCCGTATAGAAAACGGGGGTCTTGTCGCACGGCCCCGGCGGATAGGTCGGCACCGTGACCTTGGTCTCCTCGACCTTCACGCCCGCCGAGCACCAGGCTGTGCTACAGAGAAACAGCAAAGCGATCCCACTTCTTGCGCGCATTTTCATGAGCAGCTCCTGTTCCTTTTAAGGATGAGACAAGATGGCGTCACACTTTTTCTGCAGCGCGGCTGCGATCAGTTGATAGGCCTCGCCCGACCAATGATACTGGTCGCCGGCAGCGAGGTTGAGATGATCTTTCAGCAGCGCGTAGAGATCAACCATGTCCACGCCCTCTTCCTTCATGACTTTTTCCGCGAGGGTGTTGATCCGGATGACGACGGGATTCTTCTCGCCGAGGCCGGTAACGGGTTTGCCCTTGGCGGTGTGCGGCGTCGTGGCGGCCCAGATCAGTTTCGCCTTTGGCGCGCCCTGGCGGAAGGCGCGGACCATGTTGCGCAGCACGGCTTCGATCTGCGCGTCGGTGGCCTTGTCGGGCGTCCAGCTCAACGAGTGCAGCCCGTTGTTGAAGATGATCACGTCGAATGGCGCGACACCCGCCGCCGCCACAAACGCATTGGTCTGGAACCCGCCGACACTGCCGACGAAATGGACCCAGTGATAACAATAGGCCTTGTCCTTCATGAGCGCGGTGAAGCGTTCGCCGTAGCCCCCGGAAATGGAATCGCCGTAATAGAGGATGCGCGGCAGCGGCTTTTCGATCTTGCCCGGCAGCCGGACCAGCCAGCCCTGCCCGCCGGTGAACCCGTTCTTCATCGCGTCCGCCGACTCGCCCGGCAGGTAATATTTGTAGTCCGGTCCGAACACCTTCAGGCTAAGAATATCGTAGTCGGCGATCGGCTCGCTCTTCGTGCGCCCGACCCAGATCGGCGCGAGGTTCGGCGTGATGCGCAGCAGATACTGCGGCCCGGCCGACTTGTTTTGATAGACCGCAACCGCGCCATCGCGCACGGCGAAAACGAACTGCCACACCTGGTTCGTCGTGGCCCGGAAGCTGTTGCGGGCATAGGCGATGCCGTTGATCGTCGTCGTCAGCGGGCTGCCGACCGCGCTAAGGTTGAGCGCATCGACGCTGAAGCCGGTGTCCGACACCCGCTGGTCCAGCAGATGCAGATGGCCGCGCTGCTCGATCTTGTGGAAGCGGATGTCCATGGTGATCGTGAAACAGTTGGGATCGGGCAGCGCGCTGTTGGGAATCGCGAACGCGCTTCTGCCATCCATGTGAACCTGCCCGTTCACGCGCTCGATCTTCCCGGTGGTGGCGGCGAAGGCATCCTTCGCCAGATCCCAAACCGGAATCGGTGCTTTTGCCGGCACGGCATCAGCAGCATTGATCCCCCATGCTTGGAAAAACAGCAATGCCAAGGTTCCCATCACTGGAAAATTCCAACGCATCATGTGTCTCATAGTTTCTTCTCCAGCTCCATTAGCTCGGTTCATTTCTTCGCGCGGCCACCGGCAGACTCAAAACACTTTTCCTTTGTATTTCTCCAGCCAGGTCGCGAGCGGCTTCTCAAACTCGCCCTGCTTGCCGGTGAACACAGCCTTGCGCTTCGCCTCAGGAAGAGCCTTGGCGATGTCCGCGCCATCGGCGTCCAGCACAACCGCGAAATCGGCATCACCGATCACGCCCTTCACGCTTTCCACGCCATGCTTGCCGCTGCCCAACACACCGATGGAACCCGGTTTCACCTGCCACTCTGCGGCGTGGCTGCGGATCGTCTGCAAGGCGCGCTTCATGACGGCAGCGCTTTCCACGACGAACACATGGACGTCCTGCGCGTTCAGCCATTTCACGAGACCGCCGACCTCTTCGCCCTTGGCAGCGCACAGCACCACGGCGGGCGCAGGTTGCTGGGTCCCGGGCAACAGATGCTTGGTCATCAGGAGCGTGTCGGCTTTGGCCGTGCGCTTCGTTTTGGCGGCCGACGCCGCTTTCGCTTTCTTGCTCTCCCGCGCCGGCACAAACGACAGCAGGCTCCGGTCGGTGATGGCCGCCGGTCCGTCGTAGACCGGCAGGTCCTTGAACGTCACCGTGTCGCCGGCAATCTTCACCTGCTCCGCCGGGATTTCGTACACGTTGCCGGTGACCAGGTCCACCCACACCGGCTGGCGGAACTGCCCGTGCTTGATCGTGACCTCCACCGTCTCGACATCCGACGTGTTGGACGGAATCTCCGTGCCGTCCCACAGCGTCACCACCTCCAGCTTGCTCTTCTTGTCGCGGAACGCGAACCAGGTCAGCGCCTTCTCCGTCCCGGTGACCGTCAGCGCATAGTCCGGCACGCGTTCCAGCGCGTCGTTGAACACCGCCACGACATTTTGCACGACGTAGTAGGCGGTCTTCACCCTGATGATCGCATTGTCCGGACTGGTCTTCAGCAGCCCGTACCGCGAGATGAAGTCGCGGTGATAGCTCAAATCCGTGATGGTGAACACGGAAGACTCGATGCCGTGGCCGAGGTCGCACAGCATCCGCCGCGCGTTCCACTTGGCGTGGGAATACTCGGTCCAGTCGATCCCGGAGAGCGCGTACTGCACCTCCTCGGAGGCGCAGCCGGCCTCGCCCTGCCACGGTTTGATTTGCGGCGCGACTTTCGCCAGCATCGCCGTGAATTCCTTCATCGCCTCGTTCAGCCGGTCGGGATTGCCGCTGTAGCCGTGATAGATGGCCCAGTGGAAAAGGTCGAGTTTGCCCTGCGCCTTGATCATTTCCAGCATCTTCTCGATCCTGTCGACAGACAAGCCCGCCAGCACGAACGCGCCGATCTTCGCCTGCGGGTCCACGCGCTTGATGATCTCCGCCGTGCGGATGTTGTTCGCGACGATCTTCTCCAGCGTGTTGCTCTTGTTCAGGTTGGGCTCGTTATACATCATCCATTCCTGCACGCCCATGGGTGCATAGTGGCGCGCCATCGCCTCGACCCACTTGTCCCAAGCCGCCAGCGTCTCCTCGCCCGCCGGCAATTGCCCGCCCGGCCCCGTCGCGCCCTTCGGCTCGTACAGGTGGTTGTTGTAGGAGGTCTCCAGGCAGACCTGCAGCCCGCGCGCGTGCGCATCGTCCACGATGTGGTCCAGCCAGGCGAAGTCATAGACGCCCTTCTGCTTTTCGGTCCGGTTCCAGCCGCCCTGCAGGCGGATCCGCTTGATGCCCAGCGGCTGGAGATAGGTTTTGTAGACGTCCCAATCCGCGAGGTCGCGGTCGAGCGTCTCGCAGCCCAGCGACCACATCGAGGTGCCGATTTCTTCCACGCTCTTCGGCGTCAAGGTGCCCAGCTTTTTCCAGTCGAGTTTCAGCGCGGACTGCACACGCGTCGGCGTTTGGTCCAGCATCGTCACCACCGGCGCGCGCGGCTTCAGTTCGGAGAAGAAGCGGGTGGTGCGGAGGAATTGCTCCGGGTGCAAGACAGCGCCGGTCAAGCGCACCTCATCCAGCCAGCCATCCAGCCCGCGCCCGAGCACCAGCGGGCCGCCGTCATAGACCAGCGGCCCCTTGGTCGTGCCGCCGCCACACCGGACGTGGTCCACATAGATGGCCGCTGCCAGCGTCGCGCGGTCGAACGTCAGCGCCACATGGTGCCACGCGCCATCGGTCACACTCCCGCTGGAGCCCATGGTTTGATTGAAGCCCTCGCCGCTCTTCGAATCCGCGCCGGGCTGCGTATCGAACCGCGCGCGGATGCAGCCCTGCGGGTCAATCGAGAGCGACCAGCTCGCGCCCGTCTGCCCGTTGCGCCGCTTGCTCGCGAGCAGCGCGTGCCGCGCCATCTGCTTGCCCATCTTGACGAACGCCTCGACCGTGAACTCCGCCGGCTGCGTCTGTGCCTCCGCCCCGGAAACCACCACCTCGCCACCCAGGGGACTGCCCACCCCGGTCACGCCGTCATTGGCAAAGCGTAGCCCACTCTTGTTCGCCGGGTTGGCCGATGAGAACGTCGCGCCATCCCAAATGTTCGTGGCCGGCACATCCCCAGCGAACACCGGCGGCGTGCCTTTTTCGAACACCCCGGCCTTGCCCGCGAGTGCAGGAGCCGCACCGCCGGAGAGGTCGCCGTCGAAATGCCAGCAGGCCATCGGTGCGCCGTGAGCCAGACCTGCCGCCAGGGTCAGCCCCGCCAGGATCATCATGTTCTGCTTCATAGGTTTCTCCTTCAGTTTCGTGGTGCGGCCGGCAGCTTGAGCAGACCGCAGCGCACAGCCCGCCAATAAACAGCCTGCGTGTAGTAGTGCCCGTAGTAAACCACCTTGGCGTAATCCACCTGCGCGATGGCCTGCTTCATCAACGCGAGTTGTTCCGCGGTCAGCGTTGGCTGGGGCATCAGCAGCTGCACCAGCGCAGCCTCGGCCGGCTCGCGGATCGTGCGGTCTTCGGAGAGGAAGGCCTCGGGCCGCGTGGGCACACTGTAGGGCCCCGATTTCTTCAGCGGCCAGTCCCGCCAATCGAAATGCACCTGATCGGCGGTCGGGGCCTGATATTTGAGGCATTTGCCGAAGAACCCCTTGGCGCGGTCGGCCACCAGCACCATCGCCTCCAGCCACTGCTTTTTCAGGACGGGAGCATCCTCCAGCTGATAGAGCACTTCCAGGGAGGTCTGCTGCTGCAGCAGCGCGTAGGGAATCTTCGTGGACGCTTCTTTCGATTTCGCCGCAGCCTCGGGGCTGTAGCGACGCGCGAGCTCTTTCCAATGTTGGTCGCCGGTCACATCCGCACCGATGGCGTAGATCATCGGCAACCGCGCGACCTCGTGCGCCATGTTCTCCCACATCTTGTCCACGATGCCATCGAAGGCGCCGGTGTCCTTCCCGATGGAATAATTTCGTTCAGGGATAATGTTGCGCTCCATTCGTGCACAGACGGCGGTGACGAGTTTTCGAACAGCGGCCTTCTCTTCCGCTTGCGCGAGCGGGGAATGGTAGTAACGCCAGAGACCGTAGACATACCACGTGTATTGGTCGCGGGAACTTTCCGGGTAGTGCGCCTTCCCGTCGGCGGGACAGAGGCCGCGGCAGACGAAACCTTCTGTCGCGCTGCTCTCGACCAGCGTCTTCAACCCGGCAAAAACTTTTTGCGCGTACGGACGCAGCGCGGC
Source organism: uncultured Lentisphaerota bacterium (assembly GCA_903912445.1). Taxonomy (GTDB): domain Bacteria; phylum Verrucomicrobiota; class Kiritimatiellia; order CAIQIC01; family CAIQIC01; genus DP16D-bin41. The sequence goes on along the minus strand of CAIWHP010000191.1, from coordinate 54,610 downwards.
ATCGCCCGTCGCGGTGAACCGGTCGCAGACCATCGCGAGCATCAGCCCGCCGCTGATCGCGCAATCTTCCATCCCGGTCCCCCACCCGTTGGGATTGGGCTTCTGCTGTGCGGTCTCCGCCGGCGTCGGCAGATTGGCCAGACGCTTCGCCGGGTCATAGCTGCAAACATAGTCGTAGAACAGATGCGTGCGGTCGTCGTAGAAACGCTCCCACGCGGCCCGCCAGGCGTCCTCCGCCTTCGCGCGCAAGAGGTGCTCGCCGGGAACGCTGACCAGCGGCGGCACGTATCCGTGCGGCAGCTTCCCCGAGTCACTGCGCGCGGTGCTTTGGAAACCGTCATCGACAACCGCACCCGCCAGCTGCACGGCGGCCACACACCAGGCGACCAACCAGATATTTCTCATTATTACACTCCCACGCTTTTCCCAGCATCTGTCTTCATGACCACCCTCTGCTGGATGGCGCACGCGAGCACGGCGATTTCCAATCGGGTTCATGGGTTTAGAACAGCATCCATTCTGGATTGGAAAGAAGACCGACCTCGGCATGCGGATTCGGCGGCGGCACCCAGAACCGCTTGCTCCAAGCACCCGCGCCATTCTTCCAATCACCGAACAGCGGAGCTACCGAGGTCCAAACGGTGACCTTCAGCTCTGCCGTCCTGCCTTTTGCCTCCGCGGGCACGACCCACTCGAAGGGTGCCCACGCACGTTCGCCCAATGCCTGTCCATTTAGCGACGCCGCGGAGTAGAGCCCGCCCGTGTTGAGCCGCAGGCGCATCGGACCGGCATGCTGCGGCACCGCGACCGTCGCGGTGTAGGTGATACTGCCCGCAAAACCGGCCAGGCCTTGTTGCCACAGCGCCCCCACGCCAACGGTCTGCGGCAAGGCCTTGATGACCCCGTCCATAACGGTGAAGTCGCCCGCCACCCACGCGACCGGCAGGAAGTAATTCGTGTCACTCCCGCCTGCCGTGATGACGAAGACGTGTTCACCTGCTTCCAACCGAAACGGCTCTGTCTGCCGGTACAATTCGTCGAGTCCCGGCCGCAAGATGCGGCAAGGCTGCTCCGCGTTCACGGGCTTGCCATCCATGGTCACCGCGCTCGACGCAGGGTGCCGGCGCAGCACCATGCGCGCAGCCGCAACCGGATCCTTGACCTGAACGCGCGCCCTGCCGTTTGCGTCGAAGGCCAGGCGCAGCGTGTTGCCTGTGCTGAGCGCCAAGCCAAAGGAAGTCCCTATCGGAAGCCCTTGTACAGAGGCTGGTGCCTGCGCCAGGGAAGCGTTTCCTTCGAATCGATACACCCCGCGGGCCGGCAGCTCGAACGGCACCGGTTGGTGGTCGCGACGCATTAGCCGCAGTAGTCCGTGTTCTTTGGCCGTGAGACCCAGTACCACGACGCTGCCGTCCTGATAGTGTCGCAGCAGCAGGTTCTCGGCCGGCCGGCCTTCCGCCGTCTCGACCCAGACCGGCGGTGGACAGACCGTCTTGGCAAAGGCGGCGGCCTCGTCGGCCGAAGCAAACGAGCGCCCCGAATGCTCCTCCTTCAGCGCCGTGCCGTCGCAGGCGAACACGAGCGGCTTGTCGCAAGGCTCGTCTTCTTCGTAGAGGTCGTAGGTGAGTTGGTGCGCAGCGAAGCGGCGCAGCGTGGCAAGCAAGGCGGGATGTTGCTTGCGCTGGGCCGCCAGCCGCGCGGTCTCGCGCTGCGGATAGCGGATGGCGATGTCGCAGCACACGGGTTTGGCCGCATAGCGGGCAGCCACGCGCGCTTCGTCACCCAGCAGACGGAAGGCGGGGAACCACGGCTGCATGCGGGTCAGGGGATTGAAATAGCCGGATTTCTCCACATTCCCGCGCGCGTCGAGCGGCGCAATCGCCAGCACGTAGCGATCCATCTTGTGCAGGGCGCAAAGCCAGAGCATCTGGCGCTGCGTCGCGTGCAGCATGTCGCTGGGGCCAAGCGCGAACAGCTCGACCAGCCCGCCGTTGCCCCGGCGGCCAATCGCGTGCTGCGCCACGGCCAGCGTGAGCCATTCGATGTTCCCGGGATCGCAGCGCGTTCCGATCTCGTCCATGCCCGGCAACGTCAGCCCTTTCAAGGCATGCAACGGCCTGCCGTTGTAGAGCGCGGAATCGCAGGTGTTGTTCTCGGCGATCAGGTGCCCGGCCGATAGCACGCCCACGCGGTCGCACCAGGCGCGGAGCGGATCGAAGTAGGCTTTGCGAAACCGTTCGCCGAGCAACCCGTAATAGACGGCCCAAACCTCGTCCTGCTTTTTGTCGGCTAGGTACGCTTGCACATCCGCGCGCAATTCCCGTCCGGTCGCGGCCAGGTATTCCGTTTCGGCGCCATCGAAATAGCGGAAGAGCAGCGCCGGCTTGCCCTCCGGCCGCACCGGCACGGGGTGCGCCGGCTCGTCCGTGAAGATGCCCCGGACGGTCGTGCCCAAATACGGGCCGAGCCGCTGCTCATATTGCTTGTGGGTCAGTTCGATGAAGCGCTCCATGGCCTTGAAGCTGTAGTTGTCCACCCAGCCGGGCGAGTGCAAGACTTTCCAGTCGAACGTGCCGTCGGCCTTCTTGTAGACCGCGTACTGGCGCGACTCGAAATCCGGATTCTCCGCCGGCACCCGGCCTTTGCACGAGCCGCTCGGCCAGTTGTATTCGTCGTACAACCAGATCTTCATATCCAGCCGCTGGGCGTGTTTGCAGAACCACTCGCACATCTGGAGCCACGCTTCGCCCATGTACTCCAGCTCCAATCCGCTCCGCGCATAAATCAGATACTGGTCGATGCCGACGGCCTTGTAGGCCTCCAGCGTTTCCTGCACCGTCTGTTCAGTCGGCTTCCCTGTGATCGCCCCCATCGGGATCAGCGGGCAGCCCGGGCCGGGTTTCTCTCCCGCACAAAGCGCGAGCAGGCCCGTTCCGAGCATCACGCAGAGGCAGCTCAACATCTGTTTGCGTTTCATCACAAGCTGGTCCTAGTGCTCCACCACGATGTACCCATGGGGCTGCACCCGCTGGCCGCGATAAGCAAAGTCGCTGTCGCGGTAGTTGCAGATGATGGCCGTCCCGCTGGAATAAGCGGTGCGGGAGACCTCGGGCGCGAGCAGCTCGTGCCGGTCCATGAACTCGGTCTGCAGGCGGCACAGCGCGGCATACTCGTCGTAACCCGCCTTGATCTGCGCGACGCTCGCGGCGAGCGCGGGCTGGTCGGCGCACGTCAGGTCCTCGGCGCCCATCCAATGCTTGTTGTCCTCTTTGAATTTTGAATAGAAGTAGAACATCGGGCGGCCGCCGAACTCGACGAGCTTGAGCCGGGCGACAGGGCCCTTGAGCGTGTAGTTCGCCGTGTCGGTGAACGGGTTGCTCATGATGATGCCGTGATAGACGAGCTGCCAGAGCGGCACGACGCGGTCCACCAGCTTGGGCACGCTCGTCATGTGCCCGAAGGAGACGTAGAGCGCGTAGTCCAGGTTGCCGCAGCAGAAATCGAACCCACCCTCGGAGGAGACGCCGCCGAACACCTCGCGGGCCTCGTGCAGGATTTTGTTGATCCACACCGCCGACTGGTCGGGCGAAAGCGGATGGCGCGGATCGTAGCAGGCGCGCGGCCGCACGATGGAGAGCACGTCAATGTAGTGCACGCCGCGGAAGCCCAGCGCGGCGATGGCGCGCAGATCCTGCGGGGCGAAACATTCGTAGGCGCGCTGCGGACAGAGGTTATACATCCGCCCGCCGCTCCAGCTCGCATTCGTCGAGAGCGAGCCGGCCGGATTCTTGATGACGAACTCCTCGTTCCAGCTGTCGGCGACACGGTAGGCGTCGGAATGGTTGTTGTGGCAGACGAGCTGGTAGCCCAGTTGCTGCGCCTTGGCAGTCAACGCGCGCAGCTGCGCTTCGCCGCCGAGCGCTTCCTCGACCGGGAACAGTTGTGGATAGCGGCCGTCGTGTCCCTTCTGGTTCCAGCCCACGAGGCAGAACTCCGCGCGCGCGATGCCCTGCCGCTTGCACTCATCGAGAATCTCGCCGGCACGCTCGAACGTGACCGCCACCTTCATTGGCGGCTCCGTCGCGGGCGTCTGCTCCTCCACGGGGCTGGGCGCGGGCTTCCAGCCCATGCGGATGCGGACCTCCGGGCACTGCAGCGCATAGGCCAGCTCGGGACGGCTCTTGATCCGTTCCTTCAGGGGTACACAGGCTTGGCGGTCCAGCTGGAATTTGCGGTAGGCCCTGGCCATGCCCGAGTAGTCGGCCTCGTCACCCGTCAGGAAATGATACTCGATGGCAATGTCGCCGTTCGCCTTGCGCCCGCCCAGTTCGAAACGCGGATAGAACGCGTAGGCGCCGGCCTTGGCGCGCGCGATCAGCGTGTATTCGTGCGGCAGGCCGGTGACGATGGCGACAAAGGCGGCCCGCGGCGTCTTCATGCCGAAGATCGGCATATAACTCGCCGTCAGCTTCTGCTCGCCGTCGCGCTCGCGGAAGCTGCCGAGGAACCCGTTCGGCATGACGAAATAGCCGTCTTCGCCGGTTTTCGCGGTCGCGAACTCCGCCCGCACTTCCACTTGGCTGACGCCGGCCGGGATCTTGTCCGCCGCCCAGCGGAACCGCTGCACGGTCCCGGCCTGCACCAGCGGCAGCAGCGCCTTCTCGACGCGCCCGTTGGTATAGATGCAGGTCACCTCCACATCCGCGCCTGCCCGCGCTGCAGATTCCAATGTTTGGAAAAACAACAGGCCCAGGCTTCCCATGATTGGAAAAACGCGATGCGTGTATTTCATCTCATCCTTAATCCTTGAACCAGATTTCCAACAGGCGGCCGATGATCTGGCAGCCGCGGGCGTTGGCGTGGACGGCGTCGCCCATGAACCAGCCGTAGGTCTTGCCGCTGGCCTGGACGTACGCCCACCAGGGGCCGGTCATGTCGAAGAAGGCGCATTTCTCTTCCGCCGCCACCTTCTGCATATTGAAGCGGAAGTTGCTCGTCGTCGTATCGATCTCGCGCGTGAAGGTTTTGATGTGTGCGTCGTTGATCGAGCCGAAGACGGGCGTGAGCAACAACACCTCGACGCCCGGCTGCTGCGCGCGCACCTGTTTGATGACCGAGCGCACGGCCTCGGCGTCGCCGCCGTTGGAGATGCCGCCGATGACGAGCAGATCCGGGTTGTGCTTGAGCACATAGTCCTGGACACGGTTCTCGGCCTGGTAGTATTTGCAGCCGGTGGAGCTGCGCAGCGAGGCGATCTTGATGAGCTTGCACTTGGGATAGTCGCGCATCAGCAGCAGTTCGAAGGAGGAGCCCGAGGTGTTCCCCATGATGCTGTCGCCCAGCAGCACCATGCGCAGCTCGCCGCCGTCGCGCAGCTTGCTCATCGTCTTCGGGATGTTTGCGAAGCGGCCCGCCGGCGGCTGGTATTTGAGCGGGTCCATCCCCGCATAAATCGCGTCAATTTTCTCCAGCGTGCTCAGCTTGGCGAACGCGTCGGCGACGCTGCCGTTGAGCAGGAAACCGCCCATCCGCGCCGTGCCGGACGACGCGACCTTCAGCACCAGTTCGTGCTCGGCCTTCCGGTCCAGATTTTTCGCCAGCGAGACCGGACGCATCGCCGGGGCGGTCACATCCTTCGGGGCGGCGAGCTTGCGGAAGGCGGCGCCATCCACGGCATACTCATAATCCGCGCTGTCCTTGTCCACCACGTCGACGAGGCCGATCTCCGAACCCTTGAATTTCAGCTTCAGCTCCGCGCCGGCCTGGTCGGTGACCAGGATGTGGCGGAACGGGCCGATCGGGCTGCGCTGGCCCGGCTTCCACTGCGCGGAACGCTGCACCTGCTGATCCTCGTAGGCGACGATGCGGCCGTTGTCGTCCGTTCCCGGGAACAGCGGCGCGGGGAGCGTGTACTGCCTGGGCTTGTCCGGCACGGGAAAGGCGGTCAGCAGCGCGTCCACGAACTGCGCGATGGCTACGGCGTAGATCTTCGCGCCCGCGTCGGTCGGGTTGATGCCGTCGGCGGAGAACTTCTCAAACGAAATTTCGCCGGCATTGATCTTCTGCGCCGCGTACTGCGCCAGGTTCACGCTCGGGATGCCGTAGTGCTCCGCGATCTGCTCGCTCACCTTGATGTACTCCGGCGTCCGGCCCGCCTTGTAGTCCTGCAGCATCTCCGGCGTCAGCGTGTAGACGAGGAGGCGGCTGTGCGTCGGGCGGTAGTGCGTGACCTGCCGCACCAGCCCTTCGAGCGCCAGCTGCGCCTGCTCCAGCGGCATGTTCCGATCATCCGCCGCGAAGTCGAGGATCGCCAGGTGGCCGCTCGCGATCACCTCGCCGAAGACCGGTTGCCCGCGGCTGACCCGATAGAGGCCGAACCAGCTACCGCCCGGCTGCATGTGCCGCGTCTCGCGCATCCCCGCCTGCGGGAAATACTTTTTGAAGCCCTGCACCGTCTGGGCCGAGTAGCGCAGGTTCGCATCCTTCAGCCCCGTGCCGGCGAGCACGGAGTCGCCGATGAAGAACAGGTACTGGTTTCCCACCTTGTCGTTCTTGAAGAAGTACTGGCTGTTCGGGATGCCGCCGCGCACCTGGTAAAAATCCGCGGCCTGCGTGCGCACGCAGCCCAGCAACACCAGCGCCGCCACCAGCCATTTCATTTTCATGGTTTCCCTTTTCGCTTTTCTGCATTCAAACCGAAACCAGCGCCCGGCCAGCGGGAGCCGATCGAAGAACCTTGGCCTTCGCCTTCTGTTCGAACCCATGTGCGCGGGCATCGCATGCCCAGCCTCAAGGGCTGCCCCCGGTTTTCATTCCCCCGCCGTCCGCCTGCTTGTCGGAAAGCTTTTTCTTGAGCGCCGCCGCCCAGTCCGGATGCTGGCGCTTGTAGTCTTGAAACGCCTGATGCTCCTCCCGCGAGATCTTTCCATCGGAGTTGGCGTCGATGAAGGGGAAGAGCCACGCGAAGCTGGGCTTTTCCTGTTTCCACTCCTCAAGGGAGGCAAAGCCCTCGACCCGGAAGCCCGGCGCATTGGTGCTGGCGACATACCCCGCCCAACTGGGATCCAGGCGGAGCGGGATCTTCTTGTACTCTTCCGGGTGGGTCGTCCAATAGGCGTCATGCGGTCCCCTGCCCTGCGGCCCGTAGCCCGTCCCATCCCATGCCGTCACGACGCCGGCGCGCTGCAGGTCGGCGCGCACCGCCTCGAAATCAACGGCGTGCACCGTCCGGCCAGCCTTGAGCGCATGGTTGGCCGCAATGCCGGCGGCTTCGCCCATGACCACGTAGGACGACTCCATGCGGATGGACGCCATGGCCACGTGTGACGCCGACATGCAGACCGGTACGAGGAGGTTATCGCACTGGCCCTTTTGCGGGACCAAAGACCGGTAGGGAAGCTGATAAGGTCCCGGGCACACGCGGATGAACATCTCGCCCTCCGACGCCACCTTGCCATCATCCGCGACCAGACGCGTCGGATAGATATCGACCTTGTAGTAGGCCAGGCCGATGGAGTCGTTGATGACCGTCTGGTGCATCAGGTCGTGCTGCGTGACGACATACGCGCCGACCAGGCGGCGCCCCATGCGCACATACAGCTGGTCGGGGAAATCGTTGTTGTCCGGATAATCCCCCTTGAGCAGCACCGGGTGTTTCAACCCGCAAAGCATGTTCATCGTTTTGACGAAGTCGATCCATTCGCGCCAGATGGCACTGCGCACCGCCCACGTGCCGTCGGGATAATCGGCCTGCCGGCCCGGCGGACCCGAAGACACCATGGCAGTGCGCGCATAGTTCGAGGAGGGCCAGCCGATTATTTTCCGACCGACATTTTTTTCCAGCCCGCGCAGCACCAGCTCGAAGCGCTGCCGGTCGATCTCTTTCCCCAGCGGCCTGAGCGGCGTCCCTTGGCCGTCCTGGCTTTCCGCATCCCGCAGGCCGTTCATGCGGAAGTTATAGGCGAGCATATAGCGGGACGCCTTGCCGGGCTCGTAAGGCTCGGGGCTGATCATGGGCAGCAGGCCGCTCGCCGGCTGGCCGGGGATCACATAGGGATCGACATCGAAATGCCGGAGAGGGCCTTGCCCGGCCAGCGACTCGCCATACTGGTCCCGCGCTTCCCGCCCGGTCACGAAAGCACAGCCGGCAAAGGCCAGCAGGTCGCCTTCATAGCTGGCATCGATGAACATTCGGGCTTTGACCGTCAGGGCCTGGCGCTTGGCCGGCTGGGGCGGCGGCACGCCCTCGTCCATGATCGGCGCATGGTTGAGCCGGATCATTTTGATCAGCGCGCCGTCCTTCACGACATCCTCGCGGCTGTCGAGACGGTGCTCGGTGAAGCACCGGATACCGGCCTCTTCGACTTTCTTCCGGAGCATGAGGCGGGCCTGCCACTGGTTCGCGCTGCCGCCGCCCGGGAGCGCGTAGTCGGCCTCATGCAATTCCTTCGCGATGCCGCCGATATCCTTGCGGTACATGCAGTCCTGCTGGATCCGAATCCCGCCGCCATGCATCCCGCCCAGGTGCCGCATGGGTTCGACGATGATCACGCTCGCGCCGCGCCGCGCCGCGGCCAGCCCGGCGGCCACGCCGCCGGCCGTGCCCCCATAGATACAGAGATCGGCCTCCAGCGCCGGTTCCGCGTGGACCGGTTGCGGCCCGCTGCCGGACAGCAGCAGCAGCGCAACCCAACCGAGCAGTGCGGCTTTCATCTTCCGTATCCTTTAGCGCGGGCTGTTCGACGGCAATACCAGGCTCTTCTCGGCAATGAACGCCGGTGCATCGTAGACGGGAATGTCCTTGAACGTCACCTTTTCGCCCTCGCAGCTCATCTTTTCTTTCGGCAGCTCGAAGATGCCGCCGGTGATCGTGTCCACCCAGACCGGCTCCTTGAAGCTGCCCTTCGCCAGCGTCAACGTCGCGCTCACCGTGTCGTTGCCGTTCGAGGGCACGGCGCTCTTGTCCCAGAACACGAGCAGCGATCCGCCGCTGGGCGTGTGCTTGAAGGCGTAGCACGCCGTCGCCTTGGCGCACTCGACGGCACACGCATCATCCGCGAGCCGCTCGAGCGTGTTGTCGAACACCGCGACGACGTTCTGCACGGCGTAGTAGGACGTCTTCACCTTGAGCAGGCGATACTGCTTGTCGGTCTTCACGAGTCCGTAGCGATCCATGTCGCCGAGCTGGTAGCCGTCCCAGCGGTTGTAATCGAGATCGGCGATGGAGAAAACGAGCGACGGCACATCGTGGCCAAGATCGCCGAGCATGCGGCGCGTCATCCACTTGGCCTGCGTCAGTTCCGTCCACGGATATTTGCACAGCGCGCCGCCGAGGCAGAATTCCGACTGCGTGCCGGCCTCGCCCTGCCACAGCTTGATCTCCGGCGCGTACTGCTTGAACAGCGCCTTGAGCTTCGCGACCTCCTCATAGTGCTTCTCGTCGGGATTGCGCGTGTAGCCGTGGTAGATGAACCACGTGAACAGTCCTTCCTTCTTCTGCTCGGTGACGCGCTTGAGCCAGCCTTCGGCGAATTTCACCTTGGCACTGCTCAAAATACCGCCGGCTATCCGCGCGTTGGGGATCACGCGCTTGATGATCTCCGCCGTGCGGATGTTGAGGTCGGCGACCATCTCCGGCGTGTGGTTCTTGTTGCCGTCCGGCTCGTTCCACATTTCCCAGTCGCGCACCTTGTCCTTGTAGCGCGTGGCCATCGCCTCGACCCACTTGTCCCACGCAGCCCACGCCTCCGGCGAAGTCGGGAAGCCGCCGCCCAGTCCGCGGTTGCCGCCGCCCTGATAGACCGGGTTGCCGTAATTGGTTTGCAGAAATATTTCCAGCCCGCGGCTGCGCGCGTCGTCAATCACGCGGTCGAGCCAGCGCCAGTCGTACTTGCCCGGCTCGCGCTCCGTCGTCGCCCAGCCACCCTGCAGCCGGATGAGCTTGATGCCGAGCGGCACGAGGTAGTCCTTGTAGGAGTCGTACTTCGTGAAGTCGCGGTCGAGCGTCTCGCAGCCGATGGACCAGTTCTGGCCCGCGATCTGGCCGACGCTGCGCGGCGTGATCGTCCCGATCCGCTTCAGCTGCGGATCGAGCGTCGTCTGCACCCGCGTCTCCGAGGTATCGATCACCTGCGCCGCGGCCAGCCCCGCCAGCGCCAGCACCGCCACCAGCATCGTCTTCATGTTCATGTTATCTCCTGCCTTCCAAGCCTTGGAAACAGTGAGCGGAAAAGTCCCAAGCCTTGGAAACAACTGTTTTCGCCCTTATTTATTTTGAGCCTGCTGTTGCCTCGCGTTGAAAATAATCGACCGCGTCCGGGGGCCGGATGTTGGTGAGTTGGCCGTTGTAGTGGCGCAGATCGCGCGCTTCGTAGGGATGCGCGGCGATGGCTTCCTCGTTGAGGTCGATGCCGAGGCCGGGGGCGTCGGGAATTTTCATCGCGCCGTTTTCGAACCCGACGCTTTCGGTGCTGATCTCGCGGCGGTGCGGCACATCGGCGCTCATGGTTTCCAGCACGCTGAAGTTCGGCACGCAGGCGGCGAGCTGCAGGCTGGCGGCGTTGGCGACCGGGCCGCTCGGGTTGTGCGGGCAGATGGCGATGTGGTTGGCCTCGGCCTGCGCCGCGATTTTTTTCACCTCCATGATGCCGCCGGTGTGGCTGACATCCGGCTGGGCGTAGTCGGCGCAGCGGAGCGTGAAGAAACGCTGGTAATCCCAGCGGCTGTAGAGCCGTTCGCCGGCGGCGATGGGCACGCGCGTGCGCAGCTTGACCTCGGCGAGCGCCTCGAGGTTGTCCGGCGGGATCGGCTCCTCGAACCAGTGGATGTCGAAATCTTCGAGGGCGTGCGCGATGCGGATCGCCGTGGGCACATTGAACCGGCCGTGGCCCTCGATCAGGATGTCTACCTCCGGCCCCACCGCGCTGACGACGGCTGCGATGCACGTGAGCGCCTCGCGCAGCCCGCGCTTGTCAATCTCCAGGTAGGACGCGCCGAACGGGTCCCATTTGAGCCCGCGGAAGCCGGCCTGCACCGCGCGCCGCGCCTTCGCCGCAAACTCGTCAGGCGTCTTCGCCGGCGCGAACCAGCCGTTGGCGTAGCAGGGGACGGAGTCGCGCACCTTGCCGCCAAGCAGCTGGTAGACCGGCACGCCGAGCGCCTTGCCCTTGATGTCCCACAGCGCCATCTCGACGCCGGAGAGCGCGCTCATCAGCACCGCGCCGCCGCGCCAGTAGGCGTCGCGATAGACCTGGTGCCAGAGCGCCTCGATGTTGTGCGGGTCCTTCCCGACGAGCGAGCGCTCGAGCTCGCGCACCGCCTGCGCGACGGTCAGCTCGCGGTGCTCGAGCGTGGCCTCGCCGACGCCGTGCAGGCCGGAGTCGGTCTGGACTTTGACAAACACCCAGTTCGTCCGGTAGGCGTGGCAGATCAAGGGGCGGATGCTGGTTATTTTCATGGGGCAACCTCGTGGGGTTGGGAGCGGACGGACTTTTCCAAAAGCGTGGCGCAGTTCACGGCGCGGCCGCAGGGCAACGCGACGGCCGGCAGGCCGAGCCGGGCACAGGCGGCGACGAACTCGCCGGGATCGGCGGTGTTCTCCGCGAACATGCCGTAGTGGGCGGGCACCGCGAGCCGCGGCTGCAGCCTGGCCATGAGCTGCACGGCCTCGGCGGCGCTCATATTGTTGAGCTTGCCGTTGATGCACACGCAGGCGATGTCCGGCGGCCGGCCGGCGAGGTGGAGCACCTGCGGCGCCAGTTCCGGGAAGTACAACGTGTCGCCGCTGAACCAGAGCCAAATATTTTCGACCTGAACCAGCAGCCCCACGGACGAAGGGTCGCTGTGGCGCGCGGGCGTCGCGGTGATCGTGATGCTGCCGAGCCGGACCGGCTCGCCACTGGCGAGTGGCGTCAGGCGCGCGGCGGCCAGCCCCAGCTGGCCGGCGTGCTTCATCACACTCGACGGGCCGATCAGCTTGCACGACGGCGCGCTCTGCATGATGGCGGCGACGGTTTCTGCGTCGAAGTGGTCGAGATGATCGTGGGTGATGAGCAGCGCGTCCGGCTGCAGCTCTGCGACCGGGCACGGCGGCGGCAGCAGCCGGCGCAGGCCCTGCAGGCGCTCGACGGCGTCGCTGAAATAGGGATCGAGCACAAGGCGCTGGCCCGCGCCTTCCAGCAGGTAGCCCGATTGGCCCAGCCAGGTGATGTGCAGGCTCACCTCAATGGCCTCCCGCTTCGGCCGGCGCCGCTTCTTCAGGGCAGTAGTCGCGCCGGAAGGTGAACAGGATGGCCACAACGAGTGCGAGGCCGCCTAGCAGGTACGCGCCGGCGAGCGCGTTGAAGCCCAGACCCAGACCCTGACCGGCGGGACAGGTCTCGCGCAGATGGCCGAACAGCAGCGGCGAGAGCGAACCGACCAGGAAGGCGAGCATCGTCATGATGCCGACCGCCGAGGCGCGGTAGCGCGGCGTGATGACCTGAAACAGCGCCGCGTGGGTGTTGGCTTCGTAGAGACCGCGGAACAAGCCGAACCCGGCCATGAGGCTGCACGCCAGCACGAGCCCACCGGCGCGGCCGAGCAGGAAGATCACCGGCGCGCCGAGCAGCATCGCCGTCGCCATCAGCTGCAGGCGGAACACGGGCCGCAGCAGCGCGAGGCGGTCGGAAAGCCAGCCGCCGCAGAGGATGCCCGCCAGCGCAGCGAGATGGTGGTAGAACATCGCGTAGCCGCCGGCCTGCGCCAGCGTGAGCTGGAAACGCTCCTGCAAAAACACCGGCGCCCAGACCACGTAGGCGTTGTTGACGAACACGATCGCGGTGAAGCCCGCGGTCAGCAGCAGCGCGGTGGGCGAGCGGAACACCGCGCCCAGCGCCTCCCGGATCGGAATGCGCACCCCGGCCGCGAGCTGCGCGGCGGGCGGGGGCGCGTCGAGCATGCGCCACATCAAAACGAAGCCCAGCCCGATGCCGCCGATGCCGAAGACGTAGAACGCCGAGCGCCAGCCCCACTGGTCCGCGATATAGCCGCCGAGGAAGCCGCTGACCATCACGCCGATATAGAGCGATGATTGATGAATGGCGAGTGCGCGGGCGCGCGTCCGGATGTGGTGCGCCGCGAGCAGCGGATAGGCGGCCGGCGCGTAGAACGCTTCGCCGCCCGCCGTCGCCACGCTGCGAAACGCGATCAGCGCCGCCAGCCCGCCGGCGAAGCCCGTGCACATCGTCGCCGCGCTCCAGAACATAAGACTGCCGATGATGATGCGCTTGCGGTTCCACAGGTCGCCGAGGTAGCCGGCAACCGGCATCATCACCGCGAGCGTCGCGAACAGCACCGTGGCGACCAGACCGAGCTGGCTGTCGGAGAGGCCGAGCTCGCCCTTGATCGCCGAGAGCACGACGCCGTAGATCGCGCGGTCGCCCTGATGGAAGAAGAACGCGCAGAAGAGCAGCGCGAGCAGCTCCCACTTGTAGCGCGGGCGCGGTGCGGCGGCCGGCAGCTGGCTGGAAGATGCGCTCACACGTCAATGTCCGGGGGCATGTGCTGGGCGGAGCAGCCGCCATCCACGACCAGCCGCACGCCCGTGATGTTCGCCGACTCGCCGGAGGCCAGGAACAGCACGGCCTTGGCGATGTCTTCCGCCGTGGCCTCGCGGCCCAGCGGGATATTGGCCCGTCGCCGCTGCGCGTGCGCCGGCGCCAGTTGCGCCCAGCGGTCGGTGTGGATGTAGCCGGGGGCGACGGTGTTCACGCGGATGCCGTGCGGCGCGAGGTCCACCGCCATCGAGAGCGTCAGCGCATCGATGCCGCCCTTGCTCGCCTCGTAGGCCGTCCGCTTGTGGATGGCGCGCGTGGAGACGTTCGAGCCGAGGTTGACGATCGCGCCGCCGCCGCTGCGCTGCATCAGGCGCGCGGCCTGCTGCGAGACGTGGAAGGTGCCGATCAGGTTCACCCGCACCACGGCTTCGAAGAATTCCAGCTTGGTATCGAGGAAATCGGGGCCGACCCCGAGGTGCGCCGCGTTGTTCACCAGCACATCCAGCCGCTTCGCCTTGGCCGCAATCACACGAAACATCGCCTCAACTTCGGCCGCGACGCCGATATCGCCGGGCACGCCGAAGACCTTCTTCCAGCCGCGGCGCTGCAGCTGCGCCACCGCGGCGGCGACCGCCGGGGCGGATTTGTCGTTGAGGAAGAGCGTGGCGCCTTCCGCGGCGAAGGCCGCCGCGATGCCCAACCCCGTATTCTGTCCCGCTCCCGTCACCAAGACCGCTTTGTTTTTGAAGCGCATGGCTCACCCGTTGGTTTTCCGCAACGCCCGCGAGGCTACGGGCAAGGCGCCAGCGCGTCAATTGCCTTATTGCGTCATGGGCATTGCAATTTTGGACACCGGTGATTACGCTGGCGGCATGACGAAACCGTCCGCCCAACCACCCGCCGTCGCCGTCTGCATCGATACGCGCGACGGCGCCGGCCGCAGCCGCCTGCACGGCGTCGCGCAATATCTGCGCCGCCTCGGCTGGCGGATGCTGCTGGTGCGCCACGCCGGTCGGGCGGCCGCAGCCGAAGTCACCCGCCTCGCGCCCGACGGCATCATCGCCTATATCGCCGACCGCTGGCTGCTGGCCGCCGCCCGCACGCTGAAGATCCCGTTGGTGGACACCGCCTTCGGAGAACTGGAAGTCCCCATGACCGTCAGCCTGGACAACGACGCCGTCGCGCGGTTGGCGGCGGAACACTTTGAGCAGGCCGGGCTCAAGCACTTCGCCTATTGCGGGGTGAAGGGGCGGATCGCCTCGGAGCAGCGCCGCACGAGCTTTGCCGACATTCTCGGCGGAAGAAAACTGGCCAGCTTCGCCGAGCCGGTCAGCGAAGGCGAATCGAACCTCGAACCCCTGATGCGCTGGCTGCAGCAACTGCCCAAGCCGGCGGGCGTGCTGGTCTTCGACGACAAGCTGGGCGAGCGCGTACTCGCCGCCTGCCACGCCGCCCAGCTCGCGATTCCACACCAGATCGCGGTACTCGGCATCGGCAACGACGAGCTCATGTGCGACGTGAGCTGGCCGACCCTCTCCAGCGTCGGCTTCCCCACCCCGCGCCTCGGCTACGAGGCGGCGCACCTGCTCGCGCAGGCGCTGGCGGGAACGAAGCTCAAGGACCCGCACCGCAAGATCCAGCCGACCGGCGTCGTGGCGCGCGGCTCGACGGATCTCGTCGCAGTCGAGGATGCGTTGGTGAAGGATGCTGTCCAATTCATTCGTAAACAGGCCGGCAATTTGATCGGAGTGAAGCAGGTGGCGCAAGCGTTGAACGTTTCGCGCCGCACGCTGGACCGGCGGTTTGCGGACGCCCTCGGCCGCACCGCCCGTGAGGAGTTGATGCGCGTGCGCATGCATCTGGCACGTTCCTTGTTGGCCGATAACGCGCACGCCATCGCCGAGGTTGCGCGCGGCTGCGGCTACGGCACCGCGGCCTCCTTCAGCCGCGCCTTCCGCCAGCACTCCGGCCGCTGGCCCTCCGAACACCGGGCCGATAGTCGCATCGTCTGAGGCTCCGCCGATGCGCTGGCCGAGGTCGGCCGCATCGTTGCCCAAAGAGAGGGGGAAAGTCTATTTTTTCGCCGGCACGGCGCCGGCGCCAGCGGTGGAGGGTTTGCGGTCTTTCCAGATATACAGATCGTCCCACAGGAGCTCCAAGGCCTTGCCCTGCCCCCGCATATAGTCCGTCAGCGGCCGCGAGGTGTAGAGTTTCATCGGGTTCCAGGCGGTGAACCCGTCGGGGGCCGGATCCTTCGTATGGTGTGTGTAATGGGTGATGTCGAACAGCACCTTCCGTTCGCCACCCTGCGGCGTTACCGCCATGAAAAACCGCCCTGTCTTGGCATCCCCTTCGGCGAGGTAATACTCGAGCGTCATCCATTTCCCGAAGGGCACTTCCAGCTGTTCGTTGAGCTGCGACCAAATGACGATAAACTTGGCCTTGTCCGGATTGGTCTGGTCGATATTCTGAGCTTCGGCGTGAAACCGGAGCTGGCCTTTGCCGGCCGGCTTGCGCAAGCCCACGGTGACGCGAAAGGGAAACGGATGGTTCGGCGAGTTGTTCCAGACTTCCATGATGGTGAGCCAGGTTATGGCGGGCGGGTATTCGTTCAGCAGCGCCATGTCTTTGGGCAAATAGAAACGGACCGACTGATAGAACTCCTTGAGCCCCGCCTTCACGCCCCGGACGTCCGCCTGGATGCGTGTCTTGGAATAATTGTGCGCGTTGACGGTGTTCGCCCAGAAATGCAGGACCCTGTTCTTGCGGTTGCCGCTCTCCTCCTCGATGCGCGCATAGCGCATGGTCGCATCCCCGCCCTCGTAATTGAACCTGAGCCCCGTCACGGTGGCATTTTGAGGAGGCTTCTTAGGGTCAAGCAGCTCGTCGTTGCTGGCTTTGTTCGAGGGATTGACGGGCGCGATCCGTGTGCCGGGCTCGAAGTCCGTGTGATACAGGAGCCCGTCCGCCTGCGGACGGCCCGGCGGGGTTGCCCCCCAGCACCACACGCTCAAGATGACGGAAACAGCTCCCAGACAGGCCGTGACTTGGGCGCGCCTGCCGGGGAAGCGCCGCCTTTCAGCAGCGCCGTGACACAGAAATTTCACGCGCGCATTTTAACGCGCCACCTCGCCAAGGCAAACCCTGTTTCGAGACAAGGCTTCCAGCGCGCGCGCGGATACGGCGGTCGCCCGGCAGGCAACGAACGGAAGGACGCGCTCCGGCTCATTGCGCCATGAAAAAGCGAGGCCGTGCGCCCGCGGCGGCGAGCGCCAGTGCGCTCAAAATGATGGGGATGAGGGCTGGGTACATTGGTGTGAATCACCGGGGTTGAACGGCAATGCTGTCGTGAATTTTCATTGTTGTTGCTTCGGTGCAGCGGAGCATCATCTCCGCCTATTTGTTCTTCTCCGGTGCCCGGGTCCCAGCCGGGCCAATACATTTGATCAACGTCGCGCCGCTCTTCTCGTCGCATGCGACGAGCACCTTATCACCCGCTTGCACGGCAGCGAGGGTTGCCTCCAGTTTGTCATGGGTTTTGATCCGGGCGGCTGCCGCCTTGAAGATCTTGGTGTCCTTATTTCCTCGCTTGACTGTCAGGGTCTTCCCTTTCGTGTCCACAGCGATTATCTCGCCAGTGATCGTCGAGTTGCGTGGACCGCCGACCTTGCCCTCGTCGGCAGATTTTTCAGCCTTTGCCAACACGGGAGCGCCTTGACCGGCGAACGTGTTAGCGCTCATCGCCACGATGACGGCCACGAGACAGCCTACGGCAGGAGAAACCGCTCGGGCGGAGCCGCCAAGGGGGCGCTGTTGTTCCACCAGCGGTTGACGTTGAATATTCATATGTAATATTTTCCGCACCATCCGGCGAAGCCATGTCCTGCAACCTGACGGCTCTATGCTGGCGATGAACCCGCCCTGCTTCACCGCGAAATCCACGCGGTCCAACGCCGTCGTTTCCACCGCGTCGGTGAGAAACACCTTGGTCAGGCTTTCAATTCTCAGCATGTTGTTTCTCCGGTTGTTTTGCGCTGGGCATTTTTATCGGTAATCCAGTTGCGCGCTAGCCCGACAAGCAGCGCTCAGTTTCACGCGCACCCAGTGCGCGGTGAAGCCGGCGGGGAACTCGTGCGTGAGCGGCTTGCCGGGTTCGATGGTGAGGCGCTGGTAGTCGTGCCACTGGCCGTCGGCGTAGAAGTCCACCATGACGGTGAACTCGACGGGTTGTTTGGCATCATGCGAAAGGGTGAGCGTCTTCTTGTCGTAGCCGGTCATGAGGTAGGCGTCGCTGGGCGTGCCGGCTTTCACGGCGGTGTCCTTCCACGGACCGCCGTGGCCGCGGGGCTTGCCGAGTTTCCAGAGGTCATCAATGGCGCCGAACCAGAGCTTGGCGTCGGCGCTGCCGAAGATGTGGCCGTCGGTGCTGGCGTTAGGTTTCACACCACTCAACACGAGCATTCCGCGCCAGGTGCAAAAGTCGGCGATAGGTTTGTTGTGCGTGGCGACGGGCTTCATGCGCTGGTAGTCGGGCATGTTCCGCTGGCCGCTCGGAGAGGTGCCACCTCGTGGGACTTCGTAGAAGGTGCCGTGGAAGTTGGCGAGGTAACGCTCTTGGATGCATTCGCGCACGCCGCGCGAGGCAGGGGCGCTACTCAATGCGGCATCGCCTTTCGGCAAACGGAAACGCTGCCCATCGTAGCGCGTAACGATGATCGATGCGGCGTCTTCGGTGAACCCGTTCTTCAGCGCGTGCGTGTCTTGCAGCTTAGCGACTGCGTCCGGTGCGGCGGTGGCGTGGAAGTTGAGCTTTTCGTCGACCTCGAAGTAGCGGCCATCGCGGGTCAGAAATTGCAGGTTCGTGGTGGGGAAACCGGCGCGCACGATGCCGCTGATGCTCGTCGCGGATTCCGAGGTGGTGGCGAGGCCGTTGAAGATGCAGGCTTCGTCGGGCGATGATTGGCGTGGCGATGAGACGTGCAGAAAAGCGGTGGCGATGCAGCCGGCATCGGTCTTCACGCGCAGCCACTGGGCCTTGAGATCCGCGGGCACGATGACCGGTGCGTAGCCCTTCGCCGATAACTTGCGGGTCATTATCGCCTTCCACAGGCCGCTGCCGTCCGCGTCAACTTCGAGGGCGAAGGTCACGGCGCTGTCGCTGCTGTTCGCGAGATGCAGGCAGCGCTGCTCATAGCCACCGATGAGGATGGCATCGCTGGGCGTGTTGGCTTGCACCACATCTTCCACCCACACGCCGCCGCGAGCTTCGGCAGGCCCCCAGGTCGGAAGCTCTTCGCGTTGCAAAAACTGGATATTCGAATGCGGCTGACCGGGAACCAGCGCGGGAATGCCGTGAACCGAAGTTGCCTGCTGGCTAAAGACGAGTTTGCCCTTCCATTTTGTCATGTCAGTGACGGTGACGAGTGTGGAAGCAAGGTGTCGCAACCCGGCGCTGTGACCATTGCGAAAGTCGGCTGGGAATTCGTAGAGACCGTTGTGTAAGAACATGAGTCGCGGACCGTCGCCGACCTCGCAAATGCGCGGCCATTCGGTATTCGAGCCATGCACGCCATCGGCGCTGTAACTCGCTTTGGGCAGGCGATAGGTCGTCCACGTACCGGACTTCTCGCGCACTTTGACGAAGGCAGAGCGCAAGTCCCAACCGAGCGCCCAGACCGGTTCGTCAGCGCTGGTCGCGCCGGTGAGTCCACCGGGACCGGTGATGTCGAGATGTTGTCGCCGCGAGAGAATGCGCCATGTTGTGCCGTCCCATTCGCCGAGATTGCCGATGTCTTCGCTGATGCCCTTCCACATCGTCTGCCCGGTGCTGCGCGGCTTCGCGAGCGGCTGATACGGCGTTTGCAGATACTGCCAAGTCAGCTTCTCCGTCTCGAACCTCGTTGCCGCGCTGGTGTAGTCCACTTTCCAAAACGGCGAGGGGGCCGGTTCCTCGCCATTCGCCGCGACAATAAAACGGCCCTGTGCGGTCCACGCGCCTTTGTAGTGCCAGCCGGGCAGCGGCTTCTTGAAAAGCTCCGTCACCGCGAGCGAATGCACGTCCACCTCATACACCGCGCCCTCCTGCGTCAGGTAGAGCACCTTGTTCGCCGGATCGGTGAGATGCCGCGCCAAAGCGGTGAGACGTCCGGGCAACTTGTCGCGCGGGATGACGCGCACCTTGCCCGCCTCATCAATCGCATACGAAGCGATGAACAACTGCTTCGACTCGCGATGAAGCATCCGGCAGGCGCTCGTCCCGCCCACACTCTCCGGGCGAATCTCCAGCGACAGGTCCGGCAGGATGGCGAAGAGCTTGTCGTTGCCGCGACCGAGCGCATGAGACGTGTACGTCGTGCTCCACAGCTTCCCCGCCCATGGCACCACCGCGCCGAGCCCGCACTCCGGCTCCGGCTTTTCGCGCTTCGGATCGGAGTTGAAGACCGTGAGGTGCGGGTAGATGCCGGAGACTTGGATGGGTTGAGTTGTATCCTGCGCCCGCACCGGCAACTTGGTGGCATAGCCGAGCGCCAACGCGCTTAGGAGGCTGCGGGTGATGGTTGAGTGCATCTTTTAATTTTCTTTTTGGGTCATCTTCATGGTGTCGCTATTTTCAATCACTAGAATTGGTATTGCGCTTATTGGTGCGTTTACGGCGAAGCGACGAGCAGGGTGATACTGTGCGGTGGCAACATCAGGTCGTCACCATCGAGTTTGCCGTTGGTGATGGTGCATGCAGACCCTGCGGTCATGTCGCGAGTTTTGTCGGTAACGAAGGGTGTGGCGCGCGCGCCTTTGAGTCCCGTCAGCAAGGAGACCGTGCGCGGCATGGATTTCCAGTTTGCGAGCACAACGCAGCTTGCTGTGCCGTCGGCGTTTTCAAAGGCAATCACATCCACCGGCACGCTCATCATGTTGCCGCTCGATTTGTGTTTGGCGATGATTGGCTCGTTATCGGCACGCAGGTCCGGCACGGTGCTGGTCGTCGCCTTGACGCGCCAGCCGGGGCGCACAGCGTGGCAGAGTTGTCCGAAGAACCGGCCGAGTTTGGTCATTTGCGGGCGCTCCTTCGGGCCGTAGAGCAGGTGCTCATCGTCGGCGGCGCTGCTGACGTGCCAGCCGCGCCAGAAGAACCAGCGAGTGACGCGGAAATCGACGAAGTCGCTGCCCATGCGTCGCACGGTGTCGAGCGCGCTATCGAGTTCGAAGTTGCTGCTTTTCTCGCGCAGTTCGCCACGGATGCCGAGCCACTTGGAGTATTCGGTCATCCACACGTCCTTGCCCGGATAGGCGTGCAGCGCCGTGCGGAACGAGTCGATGCGTTCGCTGGTGCTGTATTGATGGAAGCTGAAACCGCCGAGTGCCTCGCGTAGCGCGGAATCCTGTTCGAGCACCGAGAACTTGCCGTTGGAGAAGTCGCCGAGCAGCGTCGTGATGGCCTGTGTGTGCGAGCCTTCGGTATCGGGTCCGAGCACGAGCGTGTCCTTGAAACCAGCGGCATCGAGTTTGGTGCGCAGCAACTTTGCGGTGTTGCGCCAGGCCTGCTGCTGTTCTGCGGTCTTGGTCCACAAGCAGGAATCGTAGGTGCGCGCGGTGCCGGGCTCGTTTTGCGGAACGATCGCCGCCGGCGCGGGAAAGCCGTGTGCGCGGAGATGTTTTGCAATGTCCACGAAGAAGTCAGCGAAGTCCCAACCGTGCCCGTCGGCGAAGGTCGGATCGAGATACTGCAGACGGTCTTCCTGTTTGCCCCAGCGGACATGGTCAGGCAGTTTCATGTAGGCCGGCGGCGACCACACCGTCAGGATATAGCGCGCTTGCAGTGAAACTTTTTGCAGGATGGTGAGGTTGTCGCGCAAATCCTGGAGGCGCGCCTCATCGAGCGCGCCCTCGCGCACACTGGTCAGCGGCGAGACCGGCAGGCGGAAATAGTCGAACCCGATGCCACCGAGCATGCGATGCACCAGCAGAGGTTCCGCGCCAGCCTTCGGCAGCCATGAACCTTCGCCCGCGGCCGGTTTGCCGGTGCCATACAATGCTGGCGCGCGGTCATACCACGCAGGCACAATACCCCAGCCTTTGAACTCGGTGAGCACGCGCTCGGTGATGTGGATCGCGCCGGGCGACGAATTAGTCTGTTGCGCCAGCGTCGTGAAAGCACCGAGCGCCAGCGCGCTCACGATGCTACGGGTGATACTGGCGTTCAGAGTGTGGTTGCCGTTGCTCATATTATTTTTCGCGCGTGCTTTTGAATTCAACGCCGGCGACAAACTCGTTGGTGGAAACGTTACCGGCGGCTGCGTTGCTCACCGTCTGCCCGAGGATGTGCAAGTTCTCGATGGTGACATTCTTCACGGGGAAATCCTTGCGGCCTGCGACCCGCGAGGGGCGGCGCGCGCCGCCGAGTTGGCGGATGTTGCGAAACGTCACACCGTCAACAACCGCGTTCGTGGCGCCGCCGAGGGGCTGGAGATCGATCAGAAAATCGTCCTGCAATTCCTCAACCCGGATGTCATCAAAGAGCACATCGCGCACGCTGGCCGCGACGCCGCCTTGGGTGTGGTGGATGTGGCAGGTCAACGCGCCTTCGGGCCACGCGGGATCGGGCTTCTCGCCATTCGGCAGGCTGTAGAGCAGATCGATGTCGCGAAACACGCTGTGCTGGAAAACCGGTGCGTTGGCCTCGAAACCGAGTTCGATGCCGTTGCCGCCGCCCATGTTCGCCACGATGCAACGCTCGGCGAGCACGTGCTCCACCGGCTGGTTCTTGCCAAACCACATGCCTTTAAGGCAGAGCGCGTCGTCATGCGCCATGATGAAGCTGTCGCGCACAATCACGTCCTGCGAGTTGATGATGTCGAGGCCGTCGCGAATCTCGGAGAGGAGATGAAAGTTCTCAAACGTGACGCCCCGGCTGGTGACGGTGTGAACGCTCCATTGGTCGGCGCGACTGACCACCACGATGCCCTCGACGCGGACATTTTTCGATTCCTTGATCGTCAGCGGAACGTTGCCGGCCTTCTTACCCTCGCCGTGCGGCGTGAATAAAATGCCGCGCCCGCGAATCGTCACACCTTCGTTTTGCATCACCGACAGCGAACTTTCCACCACCGCACCCGGCGCGAGATAGATCGTCATGCCTTTGGCCCACGCGAAATAACCGGGCCGCTCGATCGGTTTGACCTTGTGATAGCCGGGACCGAAATAGGTAACGCGTTTGTCGCCCGCCTTCGGCACATCGGTCTCGGGTGGATTGGAGAAGAGCAGCAGCGGATGACGCGGATCGTCGTTGAGTTCGAGACAAAGCTGGCGCGTCGCGTCGCTCATCGTGAAGTGCAGCGTCGCCCCGTCCTGCTTGAGAGCGAGACCGTGGCGGAGCGGACGCAACACGGGCGTCTTGGCCGCGCCGGTCACCTGCACCTCGACCTCGACCGTGCCGCTCGCTTCAAAGGTGACGAACTGGGACTCCGTCGTCAGCGCCCTGTTGTACTCATGTTGTTGGAAGAACGCGTAGACAGGAGCCGCTTTCCACGCTCCGCCGGGTTCACGCAAGCGCACGCCATACCGCGCACTCGAAACCGGCGCCCCCTCGGGCGCCGCAGGAATCGCCAGCGCCGCCTCGCTGGAAACAGTCCCCAAAGCGCCGAGCGCCAGCGCACTCACGAGGCTGCGGGCAATGGTGGTGTTCATGGTTCCATGTCTCCCTTGGTGAGGAGATAGAGCTTGGTCGCGCCGGGGGCACTCGGGAGTTGCACGCGGCCTTGCTCGGCGCGGACTTCGCCGCCGTCGAAGAGTTCTTCCAGTCGCGCGGCGGTGTTGTGCGGAAGCGTGAGCGTCGGCGCTGTGTCGCCCTGCATGTGGATGCCGAACAGGCGGCTGTTGATGTAGGTCGGATCGGGCCCCTCGTAGTAGATGTGAACCCCGGCGGCGCGCGCGATCTCGCGGTAGATCGCGGAGGGCAGGTTGCCGACGGCGCTGTACACGGCGGTGTGCTGGGCGAATTTCTTGCGGGCGAGCGCGGGGGCGGCGTTGGAAACGTAGGTGCCGAGGATTTGTGCGTCTTTGTCGCGAACCTCGAACAGCGGCATAACCTTTTTGCTGAAACCGAAACGCTCGTTGCCGGATTGCACCAGGCTGTCGTCGCCCTTGCGAGCGACCACGGTGATGCCGGTGATCCCGGAGATACCTTCGACCGAGAAGCCGTCCTTCCGGATGTAGTCCGGTGCGTACAGCCAGAGCAGGGTCCGGTTGCCGGTTTGCAGTTCCGCGCGGATGAACTCGCGTTTGTGGTGCGGGATGCAAAAGGCGTTGAGGAAGATGAGCAGTTTGTATTGCGCGAACGGAAGCTGGGGATGGTCGAGGTCGGAGAAGTTGTAGATGTCGTGCGGGGCGCCGATGCGGGCGAGCGCGTCGGGCGGTTGCACCAGCAGATCGTCGGCGAGACTGGAGCGCGCGTTCACATGGTACATGGACTGGACGTCGCCGAACACGGCGATCTGCGCCACCGAGCGCATCTCGACATCGGCCAGGCGCCGCTGCGCGCGGGCCGACTCGGCGACCATGGCCATCGTCTCCGCGCTGGCGTAATTGCCGCCGAGGAAGTCGAACCACCACAGCGCGGTGCGCTTGGTGCGCGTCAGGGCGAATTCACGGCGCAGCACCTGCCGGGTCTCGAAGGCGTTCCGGAGCTTCGTGCCCGAGCCCGGAATCTCCCGCCCGTTTTCCACCGTGCCGCGCGCGATGTGGGTGGTGTGGTCCACCTCATGGAAGACCAGCTTGTCGCGCAGATCGAGTGAGTCAACCGTCAGCAGGTAGCCGCTGGCGCCCGCGAAACTGCGCGGCGCGCCGTATTTGGCCGGTGCGTAGATCATGTCCAGGTCGGGGCAGCGCCAGACCCGCTCGTAGCCCAGATGCCCCTCCTGCAGCAGCCGCGAGCTGTTGAGCTGCGTCAGATATCCGTAGAAGAGGCCGAGCAGTTTGCGGTGCTCCAGGACCTCCTGCGCCTTGCGGCAGAAGTACACGATCGCGTCGCCGATGACCTCGTGGTGGAAGCGCCAGTAGCGCAGCGCCGCCGCGTCGGCAACGGGATCGCGCAACACGCCGTGCGATGTGCGCTGCAGTTCCTCCAGCGGCGGCATCGTCGCCGTCGGGTCGCCGGTGAACTGGCGGAAACACGCCGTCTTGATCGGATGTTCCCGGATCGCCGCCTCCGGCCGGCCACGGCCTTGCGAGTTGGTGTACCACTCGGTCGAGCTGCCGCACAGCAGGCTGTAGGCGAAGACGCGGTCGCCATAGCGCGCCTCGACCTGTCGCAGGAACTCCTGTAGCGACTTCGCAGTTTCGGTTCGCCACGGCTCATGCCCCGCCATTTCGACGAGGTTCCAATAGCAGTTCGACCAATCCGGATGCGCCTGCAGCGCCCAGTCGCGCGTGTCGAGCTGCAGCGCGATGTTGTAGTAGGCGCCCGGCGCGTTCGCTTCGAACATCTCCATCTGTGCGTCGAACGCTTTCCAGTCGAACAGCTCCGGGCCGGTCCAGACCTCGCCGAAGAGCGAGTACGGCACATCGAGCGTGCAGAGCATGCCGGTATGGGTGACATTGGCCAGCTTCAGCCCGGTGCCGTGAAAGCCCCGCACCAGTTCGGGCGTGGGCCGATAGGAGCGGTACGCCAGCGGATCGAAGACCTGGCCGTTGATCGCGATCTTCAACACACCGCCCACCCGCACCACCTTCGCAACCAACCCCGGTGACGTTGGCGTTTTGGCGACCGCACATTCCGCCGCCACGGCCAGTGCGGCGGAGCATTTCAAAAAACCGCGACGATTGAGCATGGCTGGTGGCATGTTGGCGCTCCGGGTTTGTCAGAGAAGTTGCGTCACGCCGGGCACGGCCACGGGCGGCACGGGATAGGGGCCGAGCTTGAGGTCTTCCTTCGGCCAGAGGTCGAGCTGCGATTTGTTCAGGACCCAATCCCACTGGACGATCTGACCGGTGTAGGCGCTCATGCGGCCCATGATCGCCGCGAGCGTACTCTCCGCCACCTGCCGGCCCTCGTTGAGCGGCCGGCCTGCGCGGATGCTGGCGATGAGATCCGCGTGCTCCTGCTCGTAAGCGCTGCGCTCGTCGCCGGCGAACTTCCACGGCTGCGCGCCCTCAATCCGCCCGGCAAACGCCTTGCCCTTGGTGCCGGTGATGGTCTCGGTGACGGTCTCGTAGCAATTGTCGTTCTGGCGGCACATGCTCAAAACCGTCGCGCCGTTCGGATAGCGATAGCGCACCGCGAAGTGGTCCCAGATGTTTCCGAACTCCGGTTGCGTCCGCCACTGCCGGCCACCCATGCCCAACGCATCGGTCGGGTGCGCCCCCAAGGCCCAGTTGAGGACATCGATGTTGTGCACGTGCTGCTCCACGACATGATCGCCGGAGAGCCAGGTGAAGAAGTACCAGTTGCGCAGTTGCCATTCGAGGTCGCTCCACTGCGGCTGGCGCGGCGCGAAGAAGCCCCACCGGCGCACGCAGCAACCGACCCAATAACACTCGCCGCCCTGCAGCGTGCCGATGTCGCCCTGCTGCACGCGCTTCATCATCTCGATGTAGCGCGCCTGATGGCGGCGCTGTGTGCCGGCCACGATGGCCAGCCCTTTTTCCTTGGCCACATCCGCGGAGGCCATGATGGAGCGTGCGCCTGCCGGGTCCACCGCCACGGGCTTTTCGATGAACGCGTGTTTGCCAGCCGCCACCGCCGCCTTGAGGTGGAGCGGACGGAACGCCGGCGGCGTCGCCAGAATGACCAGGTCCACGCCGCTGGCGATGACCTTCTGGTAGGCATCGAAGCCGGTGAAGCACGTGTCCGGCGTCACCTTGATGGCGTCGGCGCGGGTCCACGGCGTCGAACAGCTCCATTCCTTTTTGCCGCTGGTGTCCTTGAGCGCCACGAGGGCCTTGTCGATTTTGTCCTGGAACATATCGCCGAGCGCGACGAGTTCCACGCCGGGCGAGGAGAGCACGCAATTCATCGCCGCGCCGGTGCCACGATTGCCGCAGCCGATCAACCCGACGCGGATGCGATCGCTCCCGGCAGCCATGACCGGCTGGATACCGGCCGTCAGCGAGCCGAGCGAGGCGGCCGCCGCCGCGGTGTGCTTGAGAAATATCCGCCGCGAAACTTCCCTCTGCGCTGAATGCTGCTTGTTCATAGGATCCTTTCTGATCAGTTTTCCCGGCACATGATAGTGATCTCCGCATCGTTCGTCACGGCGCTTGCCCTCCGGTCATGAGCGCCTTGAAAAGTCCGTCAGGGCCTGCGGCCTCCGTTGAGCGGAGAGGCGCAACGTGGTGGCCAGCCAGAGCGCCGAGGCGCACATCAGCACAACCATCATGACCAGCGAAACCATTCTGGCGATGGTCATGGTGATATAGGCGAGGTAGTGGCCGGCTTTGTCATAGGCCAGCTCCCTCCAAAGCAGGACTGCGGCAGCCCACAGCAGTCCGTAGCCGACGGCCGCCACCCCGGCGCAGAGCAGGCCGGCGCTGCGTGTTTGCACCAGCAACACCGTCACGCCGGTTGCGAAACAGAGCGCGCCGCCGCTGGCGCAGAGCGCGGGACCCGTGCCGCCTTGATAGGCCCAGATACCTCCGCCCACCATGCCAAGCAACACACCCAGGCAGATACGCAGGATGCCTTCCACTCTCATCAGCACCACAGGCCGCCTCCCCATCTTCTCCGGCATTTCACGGCACCTTGCCTCCGGGCATGATGTCCTTGAACAACGCGGCTATGGCGACTTTGAATGCGTGCGGCAAACTCATTTAGTCTCTTTCCCCTGCCAACGTACATTGATGACTTGGGAAACGCTTTCTGCCCCCTTCTTCGCTTGCAGAATGAAGTCAACCCCGTTCGTCTTTCCTTCAATCTGCAGCGGGAGTGTTCCCGTTTGGGTCTGTTTCAATTTGTGCCAGTCCGCATTTTCGCCAACCCCAAGTATCTTGGCCAGATCCAATGTTTGCGCTCTGTCATCGGCTTTGACGGTCAGCTTTGTTCCGGCCACATGGAAAGTTGGATTCGATTTGGACTGCGGCTGCACGAGGCTCCAACCACCATCCTCTTGTTTTGCATACCGCATAACATCTCCCTTGTTCATCTCCATGGTAAACATCGAGACCTCCTTGGGGATCAGATTCAGGACCACCACCAGCATTATCATAAGCATCGACTGCATGTTGCTATCCTTCCTTTCTTGATTGAATCGTCACGGCGCCTTGCCCCCGGTCATGATGGTCTTGAACAGCGCGGCGATGGCGGCGTTGGTGGAGTTTACGCCGAGCATTTCCAGCGGGAGGCCGGCGCTGCTTTTCAGGCGCAGATTCGGCCGGCGCGCGAGGATGATTTTCAGCGCGGGCAAATTGCCCTGCACGATGGCGAGTTCGGTGATCGTACGCTCGTGTTGGTCGCCGAGATTCGGGTTGGCCTCGCGCAGGACGATTTCCAGCATGCGCAGATCGGCGGAGTTCTCCGTGACCAGCCGATGCGCCAGCCGGCTGCCGTCGGGCAGCGCGATGTTGGGATTGACGCCTTGCGTGATGACCAGGTCCGTGACCTTCGCGGCGTCGCGCGCTTGGATGGCGGCTTGCAGTTCCGCCTGCTTCGCGTTGCCGGGTTTGGCCATGCCAAAGGCCTGGAGCATCCGTTCCATATCCGCCCCGGTCGCAGCTTGCGCCGCGCCCGCAACGGGTGGCGTCTCCAAAAATATTTTCCGGTTCAGCAGCCCGCCCAGCAACGCCTTGCCCCCGGGCGCCACTTTCACCCGCGTATGCAGCGACTGCCGCGCCTCGCCGCCGACGCTCTCCACCTGCGCGTCAAAGACGCCCGGCGTCACCTGCCGCACCTTGATCGCGAGCCGCGCGTCGCGCTGCTCCCAGAGGCCATCAGCCGGCGCGCCTTCCAGCCGGATGACCATATCCACCGCGAGCGACCCCGCGCCCGCGGCGCTGCCGACGGCCAACACGAGGCAACCGGCGATGCTGACGATGAATTTTTTCATAGCGCTCTCATCCTTTTCCAAGGCTTGGACATCATGGGCGGGTTGTGGCATGGGGAAACTCCACAGCATCGAAAGCGGACGCGTCGAGCTGCAGCGCGCCGAGCAAGGGATGGCGTCCGCGAATCTGCTGCGCGCTCCAGCGCTCCACCTCCAGCGTGAGCCGGCCGTAGCGGTGCGAGACGAGCTGCACGGCGTTGGTCGGCGCGGCCGGCGGCGGGGGCGCGGCATAGTGCAGCCAGTGGAGGCGTTCCACGGGGAGCTGTAGCTCGCGCTCCGCCATCTGGAAGTTCAACACGCCAGCGCGCACAGCTCCCACACGCCCGGAGAGGCGATCGCCATTCTGCAAGACGGCGCCATCGCTGGTGGCAGTGGCGTTCAGCTCGGCTACCGTCGGCTCCTCCGGTCCCGCCTGCTCGAAAAGCTGGAGCCGGCTGATGCCGATGTAATCCTGCTGCTGCCCAAAAACCAGCCCGGAGCCTCCAGCAAAACTGCCGCGGGTCACTTTCCATTTCTTGATCAACCGACCGTTGCCATGGAGGGCCACGGTTTTGTTGACCCGGTCCGTGCGGATGGCGACATGGACGGGGTTTCCCTTGGAGGCCGCGAACAGCCACGGCGTCAATTCCTGCATCAAATCCGCCATGGCGCTGTTGGGGCCATCGGTCTGTCGCAACAAGACGATCTTGGCCGGCATGTTGAATTCCAAACCCAGGCTGTGGCTACCATAAAAACGGTGCAGATCGTCCGCGTAGAACTGCACGATTAACACCGAACGCTCGGTCAGCTCCAGGTCGAACTCGATGCACGCCACCGGCGGCAGTTGCACCTCGCGCCCAAGAAAACCGCAGCTCCGCGCAACGAAGGCGCCGTCCCGAAAGACCCACACCGTGCGCGAAGGCTTGCCCTGCTGATCGGTGATAGTCCAACCCTCCAGCCCCGGCGGATTTTCGAACAGCATTTTGCGCTCCCCGCTCAACACCAGCGCGCGCAGGGCCGTACGTGGAACGGTCAAGCTGCCGGCGAAATTGGAAAGCACCTTCGCTTCCCGCTCATCGAGACCGGCGAACGTACCCGCGATTTCGTCGCCGTTCGCGAGAATGAGCCGGCAGTTGCTCCTCGGCAACGTCGCGGCGGCGGCGCGTTGCAGGCGGATGACGCCGACCTGCTGCGGGATCACCGCGATCGGCTCGCGGCTGGCCTTGTGCTGCCAGCGCACGCCGCCAGCCTCCATGCCCAGCAGGGTACCGCGCCAGACCTCGCCATCGCGAAACTCCAGCACGTCCGCGCCCACGCTGCCGCTAGTCATCAGCAGCACCATCGACCAGACCACAACCCGTTCACCAAACATGTTCATGGTTGATTTTAGAATATCTGGACGATCTTCCATTCGTCCTGCTCCTGCATCAGCACCAGATGCTCTTTCAGGGCCGCGCCTTTGACAACCGGATAAGCCAGCATAGAGCCTGGCGGAAAACGGGATTGACCAGTGAACGGCACCAGTTTGAAGACACCTTCAAAACCATCCTTTTTCAGCCTGCTGATTTGTCGCGCCCAGAAGTGCATGGCCTCCCGGGTGCCGTGTTCAGGAATTTTTCGAGCGTTCGAGTGCAAGCAGTTCGTATAGTTCGCATAATCTTCCTTGTCCAAGGCAGCCAGCCATTGCTGGAGAACTACGTATTGCTCCTTTAGCAGCCGGGTGGGCGGGTTGAACAGGGCGTCGGGCCCAAGGCGGGCGAAGAGCTGCTGCAGGTCGGCCGTCGGGGCGGTCAGGACCAGTCCATCGTTAAGCCGGTTGTGCAGCACCAGCTTCGGCTGTGCGTTGAGCAACTTGTCCAGCTTCTGGCCGCTGATCAGCGCCAGTTGCAGCTCGGCGCCAACATCCTTGACCCACAGGAACAGGTGGCCAGGGATCAAGGTACAGATCGCCAGCTCATTCAATTTTGCACCCACATCCTTGGGGAAAAGGTCGAGATAGCGCTGGCCCTGCACGTTCACCAGATGCGCGGTGAACTCGGCCGTGCCCTGCTTGTCGGTGTGAACCAGCTTGTAGGCGTTCTTTCCCTCGGCGACGAACACCCAGCGGTCCTCCCGGTTGGTCTGGCTCCACGTGCCAAGCAACGTGCGGTCGAAGACCACGTCCTTGTCCGTGTAGAGCGGCTGCAACGAGGGCACGCAGCCCGTCAGCCAGAGGCTGATCGCGCCCATCACCCACAGGTTCGTGTGCATGTGGTCCTTTCAGCGGGTGGCAAAGCTTCCGCGCCCGCGATTAAATGGGCTTGCCCGGCCACCGTCAAGAGCTATGCTGTGCACCCGTTGCATGAAAAAACCACCCCCCAGATGCACGATGCGGGAGCTCGCCCGGCAGGCGGGCGTTTCCCACGCCACGGTGTCGCGCGCCTTGCGCAACGACGTACGCATCAGCGCCGCCGTCCGCCAGTGCGTGCGCCGGACGGCGCAAAAACTAGGTTATCGCCGCGACGCGAAACTCTCCGCACTGATGACGCACCTGCGCGGCGTGCAACACCGCACGCATCGGGGCACGCTGGCGTGGCTTACCGACCACAACCTCGCCAACCCCGAAGACAAGATGGTGCATGACTATTATAGGCGGCACGCTACGGCAAGCGCCGCAGCACTGGGGTTCAAGCTGGATATCTTCACAAGCGTCAAGGCCGCGGACGCGCCCCGACTGGCCCGCACGCTCCGCGCGCGTGGCATCCAGGGTGTGATCCTGCAGATTTTCGGACCGTTCAACGTCGCCGACTGGCCTTGGAACTGGAACCATTATGCGGTCGTACACAGCGGCTCGCTGCCCGCGGATTCGAAACTGGATATCGTGGATGCCGATGACAACCTCAACAATGTCAAGTTGCTCGAAACGTTGATGACGCGTGGTCATCGTCATATCGGCGTGGCGACACTGCGGAAGATAGACAGCGAGGTGGGCTATTCGCTGACCACAGCACGGCAACGGTTCGCGAGCCTATACCCCGAATATCCTGCTTTCCCTGTGTGTTGGCTGGAAGGCGGAAGCCCGGCCGATAAAGGACGACTCGCGCGCTGGATCAAGAAGTACCGCGTGGACTGCATCGTCTCGCAGGTGGCAGTCGTCAAGGAATTGGTCGAGTCGCTCGGTTATCGCGTGCCGCAAGACATCAGCCTAGCGTTTCACGGCGTGGGCCCAACGAGCAAGTTTTCAGGCATCTTTCAACGCGAGAATCAGCTAGCGGCGCTGGCGATCGAAACCGTGATCAACTCCCTCGAGCTCGGCCGCTTCGGCCTGCCCGCCATTCCCCGCCAGATTTTGATCCCCGGCATCTGGCACCAGGGCGAAACCACGCGCTAGATTTCAAAGGAGTGGAGCGGATACACGCCGTTTTTTTCAATGCCTGGAAAGTCCACTCCGGTCACTCGGCCTTCTTGGCGGCGGCGACCACTTTCTCGGCGGTGAAGGTGCCAGAGCCGAGCATGAAGGAATATTTTCCGTCGGTGATCTGCGTGCCGTCCTCGCTGAGCTTGCCGCGCCAGCTGATGGGCACGTTGCTCATCATTTTATAGGTGGTCGTGAAGCTGATGTTGCCGCCGGGCTTGGTTTCGGAATAGTGCGAGTTGAGGATGGCGAAGCCGAACGGCTTGCCTTCGATCCCCTTGCCCTTGACCGGCTTTGCGAGGAAGGTCAGCATGAAGCTCTGGTTCATGGCCTCGGCCTTCTGGCCCATGTTGCCCTGTTTACCGACGCAGGTGATTTTCCATTCACCCGGCATCGGCGCGGCTTTTTCCTTGGACGCGGGGGCGACTTTTTCTGCGGCCTGCAGGCCGACCGCGGCCAGCATCACAGCCAGCAAGCCGATACTGATTTTGCTCATCGTTTTCATCGCGTGTTCCTTTCCTTGCGTGCACGACCTCACAGGCTGTTGGGCTTGACGACGTAGAGGCCGCGCGTGATCGTCACCGCGTCCGAAAGACTCATGCGTTTGAGCTCATGGCCCGCGCCCCACGTGTCGGAGAAAAGTACCTCGTCGGTCTTCTTGTTGAGGCCGATGATCATCCGCATATGGCCGCCCTTGGTCTGCGGCGTCAGGAACTTCTCCGGTACGAGGCCGAGATAGACGCCCCAGATCACCGGGATACCGGTCTCGATGTTCTTGAGAATGTCGGTCCGGAAGCGGTTGACCTCGTCCTTGCGCTTGGTGCGGACGGTGCGCAGCAGCTCGCCCTCCATATCGCCGTAGATTTTGTCCACATCGATCACATGCCCGGTGCCCATGCTGACCTTGCCCTTCTTGGCCGTGGCAGCGACGCGGTTGTAGTCCGTGACCAGCCGCGGAATCTCCACCTGGTCCAGCACGACGACGCGCAGGGAATTTTTGATGGCGATCTGCTTGAGCCCGTCAATCAGGCTGCCGGAATTGGTGCCGCCCTTGCTCTTGGTGCCGGCGGCCTGCGCGGCCTGGTGCTCGTCGAAGTCGAGGCCGTAGTAGCGCATGACGCGCGCCGTGACGGCGGCCGCGCAATAGCCCTTGTCGCCCTGGTCCACCATCGGCACGTTGGCGACGAAGACATCGCCGCCCTCCTCGGTGCGCACGTGCGTCTTGAGCTCGGCGGCGGTGCGGCCGGCCTTGGCGGCGGCGGGCGCGCCAACGCGTGGCGGCGCCGCGTTGCTGCCGGCGGCCGGCAGCAGCTTGAGCCGGATGAACTCCGCGCGATAATCCACCTGCTTGCCTTTGACGATCTGCTGCTTGGTGAAGCTCCACTCCAGTTCCAGGCGCGACGGCGGTTTCTGCCACGCCATGCGCTGGACCTTGGAGCGCATCGCGCCCGGCTGGTCCGGCAGCATGGCGCCGGCGACGCCGGTCCAGTTCGAGAGCGCGGCCTGCGTCCTGCCCAGCAGGCTGTTGAAGGCGGCCGGGGTCAGATCGCCCGCGTCGCCGCGATTATAAAGCGAGAGGTCCATGCGGGCGGCGCGGTTGCTTGCCAGCTGGAGCTGCGCCTCCCAGACCTCCTGCTTCAGGAAGCTGAGCTTGACCCGCTCACCGCCGCGCAGCGCGTTCTTCTGGGCATCCAGCCAGTAGAAGCCGCCCTCGTTCAAGTCACGGCCGATCACCTCCAGCGGCGCCGCCCAGAGATCCGCGCGCGCCAGGACGGTGTCGAGCTGGAAGACCTCGCCGGTCGCCACGCGCTTCTGCGAGGCCCCGGCCTCCGTCGCCGCCCACACCGCCGCCGCCAAGATCAGCACCCGACCCATCCGCCTCGTGTACATATGTGGCTCCTATGCTTGAACCGCGGCATCATATTCTGTCCCTGGCCGCCTGCCCAGTTTTTTGACCATGCGGACGCGGCGACGGACCGGGTTCATGGCGCCGCCTGGGCCGGCTTGGATTTCAGGCCCGCGCTGTTGACCGCGAACACCTCGTAGCGGTGTTTCGCACTGTGCGTTGCGGTAGCGTCGGTGAAGCGCATGGCGGCCAACGGCGGCGTGGGCGTGTCGCTGTAGCCGTTGTGCTGGAAAATCCGCCGCCCGATGGAACCGGCGGGCTTCGCCGGGACGCGGGCGAGCTCCGCACCGTCACGCGCGATGATGAAGCCGGCGAGGCCGCTTTCGAGATCGGCCTCGGCGTCCCACGTCAGCTCGTTGCCGGCCAGCTGCACCCGCGTCGGCGCGGGCGGCGGGGTGGGGTCGCTCACGTTGCCGTTCTTCATATACTCGTACCAGGCTTTGGCCACGCGCTCGTTCGGCAGCCACACGGCCGTCTTGGCATCGCCGGCGAACTGCGCCGCAGGCTGCACGACGCCGCCGGGGAAAGGCGCGAGCCACGCGCCGGCCGTGGGCATCGGCTTCAGCGCCGCGTCGCCGGCCTTGTCCGGCAGGCGCGCGGCCAGGCAGGCATCGAGCCATGGGATGGCGAGGTAGCGGGAGTTGCCGCAGTCGTGGCTGCTGTTGGGATCGATGGCCACGCCGATGAGCCCGCCCGTGGCGCGAAACTCCTTGCAGAACGGCTCAATGGCTTGCCACAGGCGCGCAAAGCGACCGGTCGTCACCGTCACCCCTTCCAAGGCGCCGAGGTTGCACATCACCGGCACGGCGTAGGCCGCGGCGGGGATCGCGAGCGGCGGCTGGTTGGAACCGTCGCGCGGCACGAACCGCGGCAGGCCCGAGCGCAGCCAGGCGGCCACCACGCGGTCGGGCTGCAGCATCAGCATGGTGCCCACCCAGCACGCGCCGCCGGAGTGGCCCCACAGCGCCCACGGCACGCGCGCCAGTTCCGGGTGGCCGCTCTTGGCCGCCAGCTCGTCGAGCGCCTGCAGGAATTTCTGCTCCGAGCCGTTGCGCGGATCGCACCATAGCCCGCAGTCGGCCTTCTCCGGCTGCTCATAGGAGGGGCCCAGCAGCGCACAGGCGTGCTTGCGCGCCAGCGCCTGCCAGTGCAGGTCAAAGGCCGCCGTCTGCCCCGCCTTGCACGCGCCCTCGCCGCAGCCGTGCTGGTGCACGATCACGCCGCGCAGCGTCGTCACGCCCGGCGGCAGCCAAGCCGTGTAGCTGACGCCATAGACGAGTTCACCGGCTGTGGTCGATGGCGCATAGCGTACCCGGGCATAGGGCGCCGCCGCCGGCGGCAGCGGCGCCGGCGCGCCCGGCGCGGCGGTCGCCAGCAGCGCGAGCGCGCTCGCCAGGAGGCGGGCATGATTAATGTTCATGGTTTGTTTTCCGGTCCGTGGGGATTGGCGGGCAACCGTTCCAGCACCTGCGGCGCTTGCAGCCTGATGCGGTAGCCGGGCTGGCCGGCCACGGCGAGTGGCGTGCCGCCGTTGGCGAGGATGACGCGCTCGGCGAGGCGCAGCAGCGTCGCCGCCTGTTCGCTCACCTTGCCTTCGACCGGCAGCTGCGGGCGCGTTTTATTCACGTAGCGGTCGGGCATCTTGAACTGCGGCAGCGCGGCCAAGCGCTGGAAGCCGAGGCGCACACCGGCGATCGCGCCCGCCGTGGCGGCGTTGCAGTCGGCATCGTGCCCCAGCGCCAGCGCCAGTTGCAAGGTGCGATAGAAATCGTCATGACCATAAAGCAGCGCCAGGCAGACGAGGGCCCCGTTGACCGGCGTGGAGTTGCCGTTCCACTTGCGCTGCACGCGCCATTTGTCGTCCATGACCTGCCGCGCCGCTTTCCAGTCGCCGGGATGGGCGTGAAACGCCTGACACGCGTCCGTCACGACCTCGGCCATCGCGCTCTTCGGGTCCACGGCGGCGCGGGCCTGCTGCAGCGCGTCCTCAAGGGCGCCGTCGTGAAACGCGCGCAGGGCGATCAGGCTGGTCCAGAACTGCGTGGCCTGCAGCGGTTCCTCGGACACGGCGATGCGCGCATAGTGCAGGCCGATGCCGGCCGCCGTCTGGGGCATGCCGGGCGCGATCAAGCCGTAGGCCTCGACGCAAAACTGGCCGGAGAGGTTGTACCAAGCGTGCGGGTTGCGGGCTACGCTGCCGATCGCGGGCGGCACCACGCCTTGGTCCATCAGCTCGCGCGCTTTTTTGTTCGCAACCCAGATGCCGCTGTTCATGTTGGCCTTCCAGATTTCGACAAGGCGCGGATACGGCAGCTTGAGCGCGCCTTCCTGGTCCATGAAGAACAGGTGCGGCCATTCGAAGTCGTTGTCGTCATCGGACCGCGCGCCGTCCTTCAGGAACGTGAAGTCCGGCAGCGTGGCGCGCGGCTGCTCCTTGTATTTGAACTCGTGCGGCAGGCCTTCGAGTCCGCCGATCAACATGCCGACCCAGCCGCCGTACAGGCGGTCGCGCAACTCCGCGCGCGAACAATCCCTGGTTTCCACCGGCGCTGCCTGCGCCTCCGCCCCGGGCGCCAGCCCGACAGCCGCGCCCAGCGCGAGCACGCCCACCCGGATGCGGTGCCAGTTCATTTTCATCAGCGGAAACCTTGGTTTTGAAAAAAGCAGCACGCCGCATAGCAAAAACAAGCCCCCTTGGTCAACGGCGGCGCAGGGCCGGCCGCGGCCCACCTTATTTTGAACGCTCTGGCGGCGCGCGTGGTCTCATGTTATACTTGGCATTGCAAAGTGCTTTGCCGTTATAGGAGAAAAACCATGAACGAAGTCCAAGCCGACCGCCGGGAACCCGTCCCGCCGCTGCCGCCCGCACCCCCGCCGCCCCGCCGGGGCCGGGGCCTGGGCACGATGCTCAAGCTGGGGATGATCGCCGCCCTGACCCTGCTGCTGCTGGTGCCGCTGACCATGATCCGGTCGGTGCTGAGCGAGCGGCTGGAACGGCGCCAGGAGGCGCTGGCCAACATCACCGCCACGTGGGGCGGCGCCCAGCTCGTCAGCGGCCCCGTGCTGATCATCCCCTACAAGTACCGCACCAAGGCCTGGAAGGAGCAGGTGGTCAACGGGCGGGTGGAGCGCGCGGAGGCCACCGAAACGCGCACGGCGCAGGCCTGCTTCCTGCCGGAGCGCCTGCAGGTGACCGGCGCCCTGGCGGCAGAGGCGCTGCACCGCGGCATCTATCAGGCCGTGGTCTATCGCGGCGACCTCCAGCTGGCCGGCGCGTTCGCCAAACCCAGCTTCGACGAATGGAAGGTGGCGCCGGAGGACATCCTGTGGGACGAGGCGCTCGTCACCCTGGCGATCACCGACCTGCGCGGCGCCAAGGGCGCGCTGAACCTGACGCTGGACGGCCAGGCCTGTCCGCTGGAGCCCGGCTCCAAACTGGCGGATTTCCCGTCCGGCGTGCACGTGCGCATCCCCGGGCTGGCGCGGGACAAGGAGTTGGTCTTCGAATTGCAGCTGCCCCTCAACGGCAGCGGCGCGCTCCGCTTCGCGCCGGTGGGGCGGCAGACCCGCGTGCAGCTGACCTCGCCCTGGCCCGACCCCAAATTCGCCGGCGCGTTCCTGCCCTCGCAGCGCACCGTCGGCCCGGCCGGGTTCACGGCGGACTGGGAGGTTTCCTATTACGGCCGGCCCTACCCCCAGCAGTGGTCCTCGCAGGAAGCCGCGCAGCCCTTCAAGGCCGCGGTGGTCGAGGCCTCGCTGTTCGGCGTCGAGCTGCTGACCCCGGTGGATGGCTACCGCCACGTGGAGCGCGCCATCAAGTATGGCGTGCTCTTCATCGCGCTGGTGTTCACCGCGTTCTTCCTGTTCGAGATGCTGGCGCGGGTGCGGGTGCATCCGTTCCAGTACACCCTGGTCGGCGCGGCGCTCTGCCTCTTCTACCTCGCTGTGCTCGCGCTGTCCGAGGTCACCAGCTTTTCGCTGGCCTATCTCGCCGGCGCCACGGCCGCCACGGGGCTCATCGTCGGCTACAGCGCGTATGCGCTCGGCAGCCGCGCCCGCGCGCTGCTGATCGGCGGCGAGCTGGCCGCGATCTACGGCTGCCTGTACGTCATCCTGCAGCTGCAGGACTACGCCCTGCTCTTCGGGACCGCCGGCCTGTTCCTCGCGCTGGGCATCGTGATGTTCGTCACGCGGAAGTTCGACTGGTACGCGCGCGACGAAGGCAAGTGAGCGGATTTTTCCAAGGCTTGGAAACCAGGGAGCTGCTTCCGTCCAAGCCTTGGAAAAACGGCGGCGGGACTTTCCAAGGTCTCGAAATCAGCCGAGGAAGCAGCCGCTGCGGATGTCGGTGAAGGCGCCGTCGCGCAGGACCGGGCGGCCGTTGACGATGACGTGCGCGATGCCCTCGGCATACTGGCGCGGCTCGGCGAAGGTCGCCAGGTCGCGGATGGCCTGCGGGTCGAAGACGACGACATCGGCGAAGGCGCCGGGCGCGAGCCGGCCGCGGTCCTTGAGCTGGAACTGGTCGGCCGCCAGGCTGGTCATCTTGCGGATCATCTCCGGCAGCGGCACGGTCCGGCCGTCGAGCGCGGCGCGCAGCAGCCGGGGGAACGTGCCGAAGGCGCGCGGATGCGGGAAATCGACGGCGAGCGGGCCGGTCAGCGCGCGGATCGAGGCGTCGGAGCCGACCATCACCCACGGCTCGGCGAAGATGCGCCACAGGTTTTCCTCGCACATGCCGAAGAAGATCGCGCTCGGCCGGAGCTCATCCACGTCGAGCAGGTGCAGCGCGGCGTCCACCGGCTCCAGGCCGAGCGCGGCGGCGAGCTCCGGCAGCCGCTGCCCGCGGAACTGCGCCAGCTCCGGCCGCGAGATCGAGCCGACCATGATCGTGGCCCAGTCGGTGTCGTTGACCAGCTCGTCGCGCAGCTTTTTCCGCGTCGCGGGATCGCGCAGCCGCGCGAGCACCGCCTCGCGCCCGCCGCCGGCGGCCCAGTCGGGCAGGATGACGTCGAGGTCGGTGCAGCTCGCGGTGTAGGGATAGCGGTCGGCGGCGACGCGGACGCCGGCGGCCTGCGCGGCACGGAGCTTCTCCAGCGCGGCGTCAATTTTCTTCCAGTTGCGGCGGCCGGCGGTCTTCAGGTGCGACACCTGCACGCGGATGCCCGTGGCGCGGCCGATGGCGAGCGTCTCGTCAAGCGCCTCGAGCAGCTGGTCGCCCTCGCTGCGCATGTGGCTCGTATAAATTTTTCCGTGCCGGGCCGCCACGGCCGCCAGCGCCTGGACTTCCTCCGGCGTCGAGTAGAGGCCCGGCGTATAGATCAGGCCGGTGCTCAGTCCCGCCCCGCCCTCGTCGAGCGCGCGCGCGAGCAGCGCCGCCATCGCCCGGATTTCGTCGGCGGTCGCCGCGCGGGCGTCGTAGCCGATGATGCCGGCGCGCAGGCTGTTGTGGCCGATCAGCAGGGCGATGTTCAGCGCCGGCTGCACCTGCGCCAGCAGCGCACGGTACTCGGCCACGCTGCTCCACGTGCCGGGATACTTTTTCTCGCGCCAGTCGGTGGGCATCTTGTAGGCGCCCTGCCGCGGCGCGGTCGAGGCGCCGCAGTTGCCGACGACCTCGGTGGTCACGCCCTGGAAAATTTTGCTCGGCGCGGTCGGCTCGATCAGGATGAAGGTGTCGGAGTGCGAATGGACATCGATGAAGCCGGGGCAGACGATGCGTCCGGTGGCATCTATGCTCGTGCGCGCCTCGGCGCCGGCGAGCTCGCCGACCGCGGCGATGCGGTCCCCGTTCACGGCCACATCGACGCGCCGCGCCGGCCCGCCGTTGCCGTCATGAACCTCACCATTTGTAATTATCAGATCGAACATTTTAGCCACGGATGAACACGGATTAAACACGGAGAAGATGAATCAGAAAACCCGCCGTTCAAATTCAACTTTTTGCCGGCCGAAATTGATAAGCAATCCGACCCGAATACCCGTCCCTTTGAGCTCGTTGATCAATTGGGCTTCGTCGGCAGGATTGTAGGAAGGGACTGTTTTCAATTCGACGATCACGACATCTTCCACCAATAAGTCGGCGGCATAATCGCCGACAACAACGCCCTTGAACTGCACCTTCAGCTTCGGTTCCAATTCGGCCTTCATCCCTCGCAGTTGCAGCTCAACCTGCATGGCACGCTGATATACCTTTTCAAGAAATCCATAACCGAGGACACGGTACACCTCGAACGCTGCGCCAATGATCTGCTCCGTGATCGCGGAGTGTTCAAGCACCATCCGTGTTTGATCCGTGTTCATCCGTGGCTGTTTTCTCTTCTGTTTTTGCTTCCGCTTTCTTCGGCGGTGTGCCGCCGAGGAGCAGGACGACCTCCTCCTGCACGTGCGTCAACTCGGCAAGCTTGAGCTCCGGGTCCGGGATGATGAAGGTTTCGTTGGTCTTCTTGTGCTCGTAGATACGGATTTTTACGCCGTCCTCGCGCGTCTGCACGTCGCGCTCGACGAGGATGCGGCGGCGCTCGAGCATGACGGCGAGGATGAAGATGGCGTTGCCATGCTTTTCGTCCTCGGTCTCCATCATGTGGCGCAGGAGCGACTCGGCCGTCTCCTTCTTCAGCGGTTCATCCGGCGGCGGGGCCGGCGCACGGAAGACGCCCTGCCAGACGCCGGTGGCGCCGGCGCGCTCTTTCTCGGCCCAGCAGGCGGTGCAATAGTCGTGGCGCGCGTAGCCCTCGGCGCCGAACTGCAGGAGCGAGCACAGCTGATCGCCGTCGTTGAACGTTTTCTGGCACGCCGTGCAGGTGCAGGCGGGCGCTTGGATGTTCCATTCGATGCTCATAGAAAAATGGTTGAGGGGAGATGGTGCATGGTGCAGCGGCGGACGGCGGGCCTCACGCCTTGTCCTCGGAAAGCAGCAGCTTGCGATGCTGATAGAAATAGATCGCGCCGGACAGCACGGTGATAAAGGCGACGATGGAAATCAGCGACAGGGACGTGATGGACAGGACCTTGTTGTAGGCGGCCAGCTGCTCGACGGTGAAGCGCGGGCTGAAGTCCTCCCGGAAGCTCAGGCCGCCCAGCAGGACGATGATCGTCAGCAGCTGCGTGACGGTCTTGTGCTTGCCCCAGAAGCCCGCCCCGACAATCTCCCCGCGGCTGGCCGCGAGCAGCCGCAGCCCGGTGACGAGAAACTCGCGCGAGATGATCAGCACGACGAGCCACGCGGGCACCAGCTTGAGCTCGACGAAGGCCACGAAGGCCGCGCAGACGAGCACCTTGTCGGTCAGCGGATCCATCAGCTTGCCGAACGAGCTGACCCCATACACGCGCCGCGCCAGCTCGCCATCGAGATAGTCCGTCAGGCTGGCGATCAGGAAGGTGAGCAGGGCCAGCGTTTTGGAATAAGGGAATTCCAGCGTCAGCAGGGTGATCAGGATCGCAGCCAGCCCCAGGCGGCTCAGGGTCAGTATGTCGGGCACCTTCATGGCGTACTCGCGGCGCTCCGCTTGAGGTAGGGCGGCGGCGGTTCGTTGACGAGGACCCACGGCGCCGCCGGCTCGCGCTTCGCCGGCGCGACGAGCGGCGGCGGCACCTCGGCGTGGATCTGATTGGTGACGACGGACGGCGGCGGCGCCTCGGCCGGCGGGCGCGGCGCACGCTGGCAGCCGGAGCGCACCACCCAGACCAGCAGCACCACCACCACGACGGCCGCGAGGCCCTGCAGCAGGCGCGTCACCAGTTCCGGCGGCAACGCGAGGCGCGGCGGCGCCAGCGCCAGCGGGCGGCGCGGCGACTTGAAGACCGAGCCGTCCGCCGGCGCCGCGGGCGTGGCCGCGGGCGCGGCGACCGGCTGCCCGACGAAACGCGCGGTGTATTCGCGCAGCAGCGGCGCGGGATCCAGGCCGAGGTATTCCGCGTAAATCCTGAGGAAGCCCTTGGCATAGGTCGGCACGGCCAGACGGCTGTAGTCGTCGCGCTCGAGCGCCTCGACGTGCTGCACCTTCAGGTGCGTTGCCGCGGCGGCCTGCGACGCCGTCACGCCCTTGAGCTCACGCGCCGCCTTGAGTTGTTGACCGATGGTGTCCATAAGTTCAGGCCACTTCGCCGTCGCGAGTATGCGGAATATCGCCGTCCAAATCTATCAGAATCTCCCGCGGGTCGGAGCCCTGGGCCGGGCCGACGAGCCCGCGCTCCTCCAGGATGTCCATGATCCGGGCCGCGCGCGTGTAGCCGATCTTCAGCCGGCGCTGCACGCCGCTGGTCGAGGCGCGCTTCGTCTGGCGGATGACTTCGATCGCCTGCTCGATCAATTCGTCGTCCTCGTCCATGTCCGGCAGGTCGCCGCCGGGACGCTCCTCGACCTTCTCCTTGAGCGCCGAGACGTACTGCGGCTGGCCCTGTTGCTTGAGGAAATCGACGATGCTGTGGATTTCGGCATCGGTCGTCAACGTACCCTGCGCGCGCATCAAGCGGCCGACGCCCGGCGGCAGGAAAAGCATGTCGCCCTTGCCCAGCAGCTTGTCCGCGCCCATCGCGTCGATGATCGTGCGGCTGTCCACCTTCTGCGCCACCTGGAAGGCGATGCGCGAGGGGAAGTTGGCCTTGATCGTGCCGGTGATGACGTTGACCGAGGGCCGCTGCGTGGCGAGCACGAGGTGGATGCCCGTCGCGCGGCTCATCTGCGCGAGGCGCGCGATCTGGTTCTCGATCTCCGCCTGCGCCACCAGCATCAGGTCGGCCAGCTCGTCCACGACGATGACGATGTAGGGCAGCCGGTCGGGGATGACCTCCTCCGGCTTCGGCGGGGGCGGCGGCGGGGCCACCGGTTCGACCTCGGCGCCCTCGACCGGCGGGGTGGCCGGCGGGACGGCCGGGGCGAGATCGGTGAAGAGCTCCTGCTGCTTGACGATCACGCGCTTGTTGAAGTCCTTGATGTTGCGGACGCGGACCTTGGCAAACAGCTTGTAGCGGTTTTCCATCTCTTGGATCGCCCAGCGCAGGCCGAAGGCGACCTTCTTGGCCTCGGTGATCACCGGGCAGGCGAGGTGCGGCAGATCCTTGTAGGCGGCGAACTCGACGATCTTCGGGTCCACGAGGATCAGCTTCATCTGGTCCGGCGTGCGGCTCATCAGCAGCCCCGCGAGGACGGAATTCATGCAGACCGTTTTGCCCGAGCCCGTCGCGCCGGCGATCAGCAGATGCGGCATATCGGCCAGGTCGGCCACGATCACCCGCCCGCCGACATCCTTGCCCAGCGCCAGCGGCAGCGCGGCGGTGGTGTTCTTCCACGCGTCGCTCTCCAGCACCTCGCGCAAATAGACGGCGACCCGCAAACCGTTCGGCACCTCGATGCCCACGACGCCCTTGCCGGGGATCGGCGCCTGCACGCGGATGCTCTCCGCCTTCATGTTCAGCGCCAGGTTGTTGCTGAGCGCGGTGATCTTCTCCACCTTGACGCCCGGCGCCGGCAGCAGCTCGTAGCGCGTGACCACCGGCCCCTGCTCGACATTGGTCACATCCACGTCGATGCCGAATTCCGCGAGCGTCTCCTTGAGCAGCTGCGCCCCGCCCGTGAAGTCGCTGTCGAGCGTACGGTCTTTTTCCGGCGGCACGGGATCGAGCATCTCGACGGGCGGCAGCACATAGTTGCCGGGATGCGCCAGCGGTGCGGGCGGCGGCGGCGGCTCCGGCTTCTTGCGCGGCGCGGGCTTGCGCTTCGGCGCGGGCACCGGCACGTCGAGCTCGTCCTCGTCGGCGGGGGCCAGGTCCACGGCGGCTTCCGCGAGCGGTTCCGCGACAGCCTTGGCCGCCACTTCTTCTTTTTCTTTGGCAGCGGCGGGCGGCGGAGCAAGCTCGGACGTGAGCGGCAGCGCCGGCTGGGTGGCGGCCTTCTCGTTGTCCTTCATGGCCTCTTCGAGCCGGCGGCGGCGCTTGGCCACATCGCGCTGCTCGCCCTCGACGCGGGTCTGGTCCTCGGCGTGCGCCTTGCGCGACGTCTGCCATTTTTCCAGCAGTTTCCCGCCGATATCCTTGCCGGCCCGCGCGAGAAGCAGCGGATGCCACTCGAACACCAGGAACAGACCGACGAGCAGCAGCGCGAGCATCAGGATGACCGTGCCCACCGTGCCCATCCACAGCACCAGCCAGTCATAGGTCAGCAGCCGGCCGAGCGCGCCGCCCGCCGTGCCGATGTTCAGCCGCAGTTTCACCCCGATCCACGGGTCCGACCCGATCTCGATCAGCGCGGCAATGCCCAGCGTCATCACCAGCAGCCAGATCGCCTTCGGCCAGACCCGGCCCTCGTGCTGGAAGACCATGAACAGCCCGAGCACGAACAGCGCGACCGCGAAAACGTAGGCACCCACGCCGAGGCCCATCAGCAGCAGGTAGGCCGTCCACGCGCCCACCGGCCCGATGAAATTGAGCGCCGGCGAGTTCGGCGGCTCCTTGTTCGCCGCGATATCGTCGGGGCGGAACGAGACGAGGCTGAGCAACACCAGAGCCGCGAGCGCGAGCACCATGATGCCCCAGCTCCAGCGCCAGCCCGACGAACGTGTGACCTTGACTGCCATGCGCCGGATGATAGCCCGCCGCTCCCGCCGCAATCAAGCACGCGTGCAAGGGTCTTGCGGGACGCAAGTACGCCAGGCCCGGAGGGGAGCAGCCCGCAGTGGGCGCGACGGCGGTTCTTCTGCGAACACAGGCCAAGGCGCTTTTCACTTGCCCAAGCGGGAGCCCAAATTCTACTCTCCCGGTGTTACGAGAAAACAGGAACTGCATAATTTGGGTCTGACGCTCATTCGAGGATACTTGAATGCGCACCAAGCTCACTGCTTTGAAAAGGAAACATCACCATGCATGAGAGTTCCATCCTGAGAATGAAATGGTTTATAGATCAATACGCCTCCAAAATCGCCAAGGACGCGGTAACGGTGCTCGATGTGGGCAGTTACGACGTGAACGGTTCATACAAACATCTGTTTGTTGGGAATAAATACATATACACAGGGTTGGACATGGAGAAAGGCCCCAATGTTGACCTAGTTTTGGAGAAGCCTTACGACTGGGACAACATTGCGACCGATCAATTTGACATCGTAATATCAGGACAAGCCTTTGAGCATATCGAGTTTTTT
This sequence comes from uncultured Lentisphaerota bacterium, assembly GCA_903912445.1. Classification (GTDB taxonomy): domain Bacteria; phylum Verrucomicrobiota; class Kiritimatiellia; order CAIQIC01; family CAIQIC01; genus DP16D-bin41. Next base: position 9,626 of record CAIWHP010000191.1, on the reverse strand, counting down.
TGGATTACCATGACGCACATGGCGCGGGTCCTGAAAAAGGACGGGCTGTTATGCTTGATCGCGCCCCAGGGGTTTGGGGAGCACCGCTATCCGGTGGATTGTTATCGGTTTTTTTCCGATGGGATGGTGGCGTTGGCCCGATACGTCAGCTTCGAAACCTTGCACGCACATACGAATTGCGCGCCGGGCGGCAACCCTGCCGGCTGGTATAGCGAAACCTGCGCGGACTCCATGTTGATTGCGAAAAAACCTTATGCTGGACCCCCGCAGCATCCCGATCTAAAAACCTATACCTGTGTGCCGGTGAAGCAGAAATCACTTAGGGCTGATCTGGTGCCCTATGTTAAGAGCGAGCGGCCCACGTTATGGCGTAAGGTGCTGCACCGCCTGCTAGGTCGATGACCTTGGCGCCGGTGGGATAGCGCATCCCGTCGGCGTGGGGTTCAGGCCAACTCGACGTCGAGGTAGGCGATTTCGATGGGCGTGCCGGCGTTCAGCTTCACTTCGAGCTGGTTAACGCCGTCGCGCAGCAGGTGCGCCGGCACGGTCCAGCCGCGCAGGGTCGCGGGCGTACCGAGCAGGACAGGGTTAAACACCAGGCCATGCTCGGCCAGGTCGGCAGTCGCCACGAGTTCCATGCCATTGAGCCGCGCCGTGAAACGCTGCGTATCGAGGTCGGCCTTGCACTGGATACGCAGCCGCCCGTCCCGTTGCCAGCCGCCCGCCGGCGGCGCGAGGTCGAGCGGGAAGAGGGTCTGCTGGTCCGCCTTCAATTTGCGCGGCAGTACATTGGGCTTCGCAAACGGATTACCCCACCCCGACGCCAGAAAATAGTGCTGCGGCTGCCGGGCCAGCCACGCGCGGTCGCCGAGGTGCTCGAAGACCTCGAACGGCGGCTCGCCGAACGGGCCGCGCTCGGGGCCGCCGTACTCGCGGTAATAGACGAAGTTGAAGGCGCTCACGCCAGCGGCCCCGCGCGCATAGGCCAGGTGCGCCGCGGTATACATCTGCGCGGGCGTCGCGCGCCGGAAGAGGAAACCATCGTAGCCGGCGCGGACCCGCTGCCCGTTCCAGATGGAGTGGCACAGCTCCAGATAGACCGCCGCCTGGGGCACCTGGCGGCGGATCGCCGCGAAATCGCACTGCTGGATGGTGAAGTAGCTGGCCGACACGTTGACCATGTCGAGCCCCACCGCGACGAGCGCCGGCAGGTCGAGGCCCAGCGGATCGAGCGCGCTGAGGTAGCAGGGCACGCGGGCGCACAGCCAGCGCCGCCGGCCGCCGCGCGCCGTGCGGTCGAGCAGCGCGCGCACCTGCCGCACGAAGCCGGTGACGATCGCACACCGCTGCTCGCGCGTGGTCTTGTCGAGCTGGAAGAGGCTGTAGAAACGCATGAAATCCAGCTCGAAGCCGTCGAGGTCGTAGTTCTCGCACAGTTCCTGGATCAGGGCGAATTTGTAGGCGCGGACCTCGGGGATCGCCCAGTTCTGCACGCGCTGCGCCCAGTCGTTCCAGTCCGGCCCGATCCGATAATCCAGATGCGCGCAGTAAAATTTGCATAGGCCCTGCCCGGCGCCGCTCGAGATCTTGTCGCCCAGCTTGGCTGGCGCCCACTCCTTGTGGTGCCCGTCGTTGAGGCGGAGCGATATGAACGCGGCCTGCCCGCGCCGGCGGCAGCGGGCGATGAACAGCTGCACGAGGTCGCCGCCGCCGAGGACATAGCGGCCGAAGCTGTCCGGCTCCACCCCATAGGTCTGCTTCAGCCAGCGATAATGCTCCGCGGGCGGATAGACCTTGCTCTGCCACCACGGCACCCAGCCGACGCCCGGCTGCAGCAGCTGCGCCTCCACGCCCCGGCCGGCCACCTCGTCCACGCTCGCCTCGAGCATCTCCGGCCGGAAGGATTCGCCCTTCTTGTGCCACGGGCTGTTGCAGGTGAGGATGTTCGTCGTGTCGTTGGAATAGAGGACGCGGAACGGCGGCTGCGCCGGCCGCGCCAGGTCCAGCCGCGCGCAGCCGGCCGCGCCGAGCGCGCCCGCCGCGGTGCTGAGAAATTGACGACGATTCAGGTGCGTGTTCATTGGGGACAGTTTCCAAGGCTTGGAAACGCGCGACAAGCTTTTTCCAAGGGTTGGAAAGTGTAACGCAGAATTTCTGGGCCGGGAAACAGCACGACGCGGCCCACGCCCTCAGGGCCGGGGTCCCGCCTTCAGCAGGTCGATGAGATACGCCGGCACATCCGCATGCTTCACCCCCGGCGCCCCCGGATAATTCAACTCGCAGGCGACACCGATTGCCTTGCAATGCTCCTGCAGCTTCACGCCGAAATTCGCCGTGTGCGTCGGATCCTTCGCGTCCTGGCCCAGCGCGGGTGGCGAGCCATACCAGAGATAGACCGGGGGATCGTCTTTCGTCACCAGCGCATAGGGCGAGAACTCGGCGATCCACGGCAGGAGCCGTTCGCGCTGCGCCAGAAACGCATCGAAGCCCTCCCGGTTCCGCTTCCCGGTGAGCCCGAAGGCGTGCGCCCCATAGATGCTGTTCGGCGTCCACTCCCGCATCTGCCGCGGGTCGAGCGTGGTCTGCGCAATCGCAACCGCCGCGCCCAACACGCGCGTTGATTCGCGGGCGACCGGCTCGGCGCTCTGCGGGTCGGCCAGATCGTCGTGGAAGGCCAGCCAGAGGCTCGAACACGCCCCCGCCGAGCCGCCCGCCAGCGCGACGCGCGTCTTGTCGATCTTCCAGGTGCCCGCCTGGCTGCGGAGGAACTGCACCGCGCGGGCGGCATCGTGAAGGCATCCCTTCACCGGCGGCGCCACCTGCTCGGCGGCCGCCTCCTGAAGGAAGCGGTATTCGACCGACGCCACCGCGATCCCGGCCTTCAGCAGGTCCGGCAACAGGGCGCAGAAGCGCTGGTCGGTGCGGCTGCCGCCGGTCCAGCTGCCGCCGTGGATGAAGACCAACAGCGGCGCCGGCTTGTCGGAGCGGGCCTGCCAGAGATGGAGCACCTGTTTCGGATGCTTGCCATACGCGACGTCTTTGAAGGTGGGCGCCAGAATCTGCACGGCGCCCTTCTCGTTGGTGACGGTCATCAGCTCGGCGCCCGTTTCGGCAGCACGCAGCATGACGCCGGCCGACAGAGCCATGGCCAACGCGATACAGAGAGGCTTCATGGCTGTTCCCTTGAGCGTGGCGGGGACCGCACCCCGCTGCCGGGCCCACCCCGGGCGCCTCAGGCGCCGATGTGCTTGTCGTCGCCCTGCTGCTTGACGGTGTAGCCGGAGTCCTGTCGCTGGAAGTTGACCTTGTTCTTTTCCAGGTAGAGGCGGTGGACATCCTCGGCGGTCAGGCCGGCGACCTGGGCGAGCGAGATGAGGAAGTGGAACAGGTCCACGATCTCGACGCGCGCGTTCTGCTTGTTGTACTCCTGATACTTGGCCCACCACTTCCAGGGCACGCTGTCGGTCAGCTCGGCGACCTCCTGGCTCATGGCCCGGCAGTAATTCAGGATCCACTTGGGCTGCTCGGCCTCGGGCATCTGCGTGGTGTCCACGCCGATGCGGCGGTTGAGCTCGGCCTGCTTCTCGAACATATCTTTCAGGATGTCCATTGACTTTTTCCTTTCCTCGCGCATAGGTTGCCGCGCGACTATAATCGTTTCGCGCGGCGGCGCGAGCGCAAAACCTCGGGACACGGAGAAGAGCATGGCCACGGAAAAACTGATCATCATCGGCACGGGCGCGGCGGGCTACACGGCGGCGATCTATGCGGCGCGGGCGAACCTCGCGCCGCTGCTCATCGACGGCCTGCAACCCGGCGGCCAGCTCACCACGACGACCGAGGTCGAGAACTTCCCCGGCTTCCCCAAGGGCATCACCGGGCCGGAGCTGATGGAGCTGATGCGGCAGCAGGCGGAGAAGTTCGGCACGCGCTTCGTCGCCGACGTGGTGACGGGCAGCGACCTCTCCGGCCCCCCGTTCAAGCTCACGCTGGGCAACGGCGACACGCTCTCCGCCGACGCGCTCATCATCGCCACCGGCGCGACGGCGAAGTATCTCGGCCTCCCCTCCGAGCAGAAGCTGATCGGCCGCGGCGTCTCCGCCTGCGCCACCTGCGACGGCGCGTTCTACCGCAACAAGCCGATCGCCGTCGCCGGCGGCGGCGACACGGCGATGGAAGAGGCGGTGTACCTGACGCGGTTCGCCTCGAAGGTCACCCTGATCCACCGGCGCGACGCGTTCCGCGCGAGCAAGATCATGGCCGACCGGGTGCTCCAGCACCCGAAGATCGAGGTGCGCTGGAACACGGTGATCGACGAGGTGCTCGACGTGGCCAAGAACGACGTCACCGGGTTGCGGCTCAAGGACGTGAAGACCGGCGCGCTGAGCACCCTCGACGTCACCGGCCTGTTCGTCGCCATCGGCCACCAGCCGAACGTCGAGCCGTTCAAGGGCCAGCTGGACCTGAACCCCGCCGGCTACATCCTCGCGCAGAACACCCGCACCAGCCGGCCGGGCGTGTTCGCGGCGGGCGACGTGCAGGATCCGCTCTACCGGCAGGCGATCACCGCCGCCGGCTCCGGCTGCATGGCCGCGCTCGAGGCGCAGCAGTACCTGGCCGAACTCGGCCACGGCAAGGCGTGACGCACCCCGCCCCGCTCCCCTGAAGGGCAAGAGGGCGGGCGCAGCAAAATGCACGGCTGCGCGACGCGAATGTCGCGCTTTACGTGAGAAGCCAGTGTGCTAATCTCCGGCCACGGAATTTCGTCCCATGAAACGCACGGATGACATAAACGCCAAGCTGGATTTTTGGGCGGCCAAGCCCCGGGCCACGGCTTTGCCCCGGCTGGCCAATCTGCCGCGTTTCGGACACCGTAAATTCAGCTCCTACGAGGAACTGAACACGTGGAAGCAAGCCTTGCTGGCCGAACTGGTGGCCAGGGGAGGCGCGCAATGGACGAAGTGATCCAGCGCTTTGCCACCCGGCACGTGCGCTACCTCTTGATTGGCGGACAGGCTGTCCGGCTCGCGGGGTTGCCGCGTTTTTCCATGGATTGGGATTTTTATATTCCGCCCCGCGATGTGGATAATCTACGCCGTATCGAAGCCGCGCTGGGCGACGAACTCGACTGCCCGCTTGATCCGTTAGGGCCGCGCGGCGAGAACTCCATCCAAACTTATCAGACCCAATGGGGCGTCATCCAATTTCATCTGGGTGGCCCGGGGCTGCCGCCTTTTGACCTCGCGGAGCAACATGCGCAAGAGTACGCCACGGAAAACGGTACTCCGACGCGCTGCTTGGGCCTGGACGACCTGATCGCGTCCAAGCAACGCGCCGGCCGGCCGCAAGATTTACAGGATGTGGCATACCTGAAGCGCCTCCCCCCGCAGGCTGCACAGGGCGGAAAGCCGGACCCGGCATGAAGCCCACCCTTCCACCCGCTCCCGTCAAGCGCGCCGTCTGGCTGCGGCTGTTCAGCTATGCGAAGCCTTACAAGTCGCGGCTGGCGCTCGGCACGTTTTTCGGCATCCTCTTCGGCGGCTCGACCACCGGCCTGCTGCCGGCGATCCAGAAGAATTTCAGCAACTTCTTCGAGCAGGCCGACCTGCCGTGGAAATACCTCCTCTGGATCGCGCTGCTGCTGCCCGTGCTCGCGGCGCTGCGCGGCCTCGGCGACTTCGCCAGCCGCTACATGATCGAGTGGGTCGGCAAGCGCGTCGTCCGCGACATGCGCGAGAAGCTTTTCGACCACACGCTCAAGCTCTCGATGGGCTACTTCAGCCGCAGCCGCAGCGGCGAGTTGATGAGCCGCATCACCAACGACACGATGATGATCGAGAACGCGGTCAGCACGTTCATCGGCGACCTGATCCGCGAGCCGTTCGTGCTGATCGGCGGCGTCGGCTACATCCTCTGGCTGAACTGGCAGCTGGCGCTGTTTTCCCTCGTGGTGTTCCCCATCTGCATCCTGCCGGTGGCCTATTTCGGCCGCAAGGTCCGCCGCGCCGCCCGCGACGGCCAGGCGCGCCTCGCCAATCTCGCCGCCGTCCTGCAGGAGGCGCTGTCCGGCATGCGCATCGTCAAGGCGTTCGGCATGGAGAACTATGAGCGCCAGCGCTTCAACGAAGAGGCCAAAGCCACCTTCTCGCGCGCCATGAAGGTCACGCGCGCCAACGCCTCCATCGAGCCGATCATCGTCTTCCTCTCGACCATCGGCATCGCGTTCGTCCTCTTCTATAAGCAGTGGACGCACATGCCCGGCGCCGACTTTCTGACGTTCGTGCTGGCGATGCTGATCATGTACCAGCCGGTCAAGAAGCTCAGCAAGTTGCACCTCGCCATCCAGCAAAGCTCCGCCGCGGCCGACCGCATCTTCGAGCTCCTCGATACGCCCATCGGCGTCACCGACCGCGCCAACGCGATCGCCTTCAGCGGGCCGGTGCAGCGCATCGCGTTCGAGCAGGTCGGCTTCGCCTACGACCCCAACGAGCCGGTGCTGCAGGACGTCAGCTTCGAGGTCAAGGCCGGCCAGTGCTACGCCTTCGTCGGCAGCAGCGGCGCGGGCAAGTCCACGCTCGTCAGCCTCGTCCCGCGCTTCTACGACGTGACCGCCGGCCGGATCCTGCTCAACGACCTGGACCTGCGCGACCTCTCGCAGTCCTCGCTCCGCCAGCAGATCGGCATGGTGACGCAGGAGACGATCCTCTTCAACGACACCGTGGCCAACAACATCGCCTACGGCACCGCGGACACCGACCGCGCCGCGATCATCGCGGCCGCCCGGCGCGCGCACGCCCACGACTTCATCGGCGAGATGCCCGAGGGCTACGACACGGTCATCGGCGAGCGCGGCGTGCGCCTCTCCGGCGGCCAGCGCCAGCGCCTCGCCATCGCCCGCGCGATCCTGCGCAACCCGCCGATCCTCGTGCTCGACGAGGCCACCAGCGCGCTCGACACCGAGAGCGAGCGCGCCGTGCAGGCCGCGCTCGACGAGCTCATGGCGCACCGCACCGTCCTTGCCATCGCGCACCGCCTCTCGACGATCATGCACGCCGACCGGATCATCGTGCTCGACGCCGGCCGCATCGTCGAGACCGGCACGCACGCCGAGCTGCTCGCCCTCGGCGGCACCTACAAGCGCCTCTACGACCTCCAGTTCCGCGACACGCCCGAGGCCGCGCCGGCCGTCGCCGAGTGAGCTCCCCAACGCACCCCGCGCAGCCGCAGCCACGCCCGCCCTTGCCACGCCTCGCCCGTGCTGCCATAATTCGGCGCGTTGCGCGGTGGACCGCCCACAACAAGGGGCCTGTAGCTCAGTTGGTCAGAGCGGAGGACTCATAATCGCTCAAGATATGCAAAAACACTGTATTTTCAAGGGGTTGCAACACGTGTAAACCGCAAGAAACGCTCAGGATGGTAGCAAAGCATGTAGCATGTTTTTGACCACCAATTTCGGGTCTAAAATAGTTGCTCCAAAGCCGCCCAAAAGGACGCCTCAAAGGACTTTTGATCCTCCGTCCAAATGTAGCGTTTTCTCCGCCGGCTTCGTCAGCGCGGTCGACGGCCGACTCGCGTCGCCTTGGGGCGCCACAGGGAAGGCTTGCAGGATCGAAGTCCATTGGACAACACCCTCTTCGCCGAATTTGAGCGTCAAATCGCGCGGCATCAGAGGCATGATGATCTGGCGGAAAAAGCGAACGGGGCTCTTGTCGAAATAGACCTGGAGTGCCTCGCGCAGTTTGGCGAGATTTGTTTCGTCGGCCAGCATCGTATCCAGAACCATCAAGGCGCGGCCACGGCCGAGCGGACCCTTACGGCCACCGGCCGGATTGCCCGACTCGCCAGGCTTGAACAACCACGGTCGCGTCTGCGGTGTGCAGTTGTTAGCAGAATCATTCATGCCCTGATTATGACACAGCTCAGGAGAAAGCAACCTGCAGGCTGCTTGAATGCTGTGTTCGCATCGATCACGGAGCGCCTTCACTGATTTAGACGGCAAGCACGAGAACGGTCCGAGACTTTCACGGCCGTGAAAGTCTGCCGTGAATGTCATGAAAGTCCCGACACGAGACACCCTCACACCGCCTATATATAGATAGGCGTGTGAGTGTGTGTCTCTCCCGGTGTGACTCTCACAGGGGGGCGTGAACGTCTCCCCGTGGGCTCGGAATGGGCGACGATGCCATTCAAATGTTCGGCCTTCTCGCCGTGGTTGGCAACCGGATGATCCAGACAGAAGTTCATCGCTAAAAGCCCCGGCAAGGCCTCTGGCCGGCTCGCCAGCAAAAGAGCCATGCGGATGGCTACCATGATATGGATTTTGCGTCAGGGGTCGAAAAGGTGCTCAGTTCCTTAGGAAAATCGGGGCTGATTTTTTAAGGAATGCTGACAGCCCTACGGCAAGGTCGTGGCGACATTCCAGATCGTTCGGAAAATTCCGCGGGACGCTTGGGACGCCTAAAACCAAGTCGGTTGGAAAGTGGTGGTCAGTTTCCTCCGTGGGACGCTTGGGACGGGGGAAACAAACTCTTTTATATTAGTGATGATTTCATGACCATACGTAAGGGAAGAAAACACCCGTCCCAAGCGTCCCAACTTTTACTCCGCCGTAAATCTTGGGACGGTTGGGACGCCTAAAACTGACTCAGCCAAGAAAACGGTAGGCCGAGAGCGGTTTTGGATCGAGTGACTTTTACCCGTCCCAAACGTACCGAGTCGCGCTCTGAAATAGGGGCTGGCGGGGCGGGTGCGACAGCAGCCGCCATGACCCGGCGACGTTCTGCCGGGCAGAACTGAGCCGTGGCGAAGCAGCTATGGGGAAAGGTGTGAATGCGCAGCAGAGGGGAAAACGGGTGTGGGGTTGTCCCCTATTTGGCCGCCGGGAAAGCAGTCCGTGCTGGAGCGTTGCGCGATGCACGGTCTGCGGCGGCGGCCGGATGCGGCGGAAGGGTCTCTGGGCGGTGCGCCGGAACGGGCTGCGCGGAGCGAGCCAAGACGCCAAACGGCCGACTCCCGCACGTTGCCGCGCCCAGCCGTGGGGCGTTTCTGTTTTCGACGGGAAAACAGCCAGCCCCACGGCGTAGCAGCGGCACCAGCGTGGCCGTCCGCGCAGCGCGAGGGGCGGTCGCGTTCGCCGCGAAAGCGTTTAGCCCCGAGTCGTCTGCGCGGTGCGCGCTGTGGTGTAGTTCTTCGCTACACGACAGCGTGCAAGGCCACGCGCAGAGTAAGCGGGTGTCGGACGCTTTGGCGGCGCAGGCGTGTGTAGCGCAGAACGAGACGGCAAACCGCCCAGTGTCCCGCACGCCGCAGATCCAGCGCCTTGCGCTGTCCGCGATGGCCGCAGACTGGACGCGCAGGATCGGGAGAGTGCGCAGCACGGCGAGACCAGCGGCCTGGATGCGGCCGTCCAACGCGCCCGCCCTGGGGGGCGACGGCGCAAGGGGGCCAAGGCGGCCCGAGCGCGGGGCGGCATAACAAGGTTATGTCGAGGACGGTCCCACAAGCAACAGGCTACGTCGTGATAATGCCGGCATTATCCGATGTGCCTGCGCGCCGGTCGCGCGAGCCAGCGAGCTTGCGAGCGTTTCTCGCGAGACCGGTTGCGCCGTGGGCCGTCCGTACCCGCG
>CAIWHP010000190.1 GCA_903912445.1 uncultured Lentisphaerota bacterium | reverse complement strand
GTGCGTCTATGCGGGGGAAAACAACGAGCTGACTTTGCTGCGCGCGTCTACGCTGGAGAATAGGTTGGGCTGACTTTGCTGCGTGCGTTTACGCAGGAGAAACCACTAAGCTGACTTTGCTCCGCGCGTCTATGCGGGGGGAAACAACGAGGTGACTTTGCTGCGCGCGTCTACGCAGGAATGAAGACAAAAGGGCGCAGCGACGGTGGCGATAAACTATTTGACGGGGGCGGTGGGGCGGGGCATCCTTTTTTTGTTGGCTGCCGTGGAGCGCAGAGGGAAGGCCCTTCGACAGGCTCAGGGCAGGGAAGGCGAATATGAGCACACCGCAATGGCATCGGCTCGGGGTTGTGGCGGAGTTGAAGAAGCAGTCGCTGCAGGCGCTGCAGGTTGGGGCTGTTCCGATCGCGCTGTCCTATGGCGACGGCCGGTTCGGAGCGATCCTGGGCACTTGCATCCATGAAGGCGGACCCTTGGGCGAGGGGACGCTGGAGCATGATTGCATCGTCTGTCCGTGGCACGGCCAGATGTTCAACCGGCTGACCGGCGCGGCCGCCGAGGAAGGCAGCGCGGCCGTGGCGCGGTTCCAGCTCAAGGAGGAGGGCGGCGACCTCTTCATCGATCTGGAGCCGGTGACGCCCTCGCAGCCGGCCGTCAAGCCAGCACATCCGCTGACGCGTGCGATCGAGCGCGCGCCCGGCCCGCTCCGCGTCGTAGGCCTCTCGACGACGGCGATGAACCGGCAGCATCCGCGGTTCTCGACCTCCGAGCATCTGCTGGACGTGGCCTTGGCGCACGCCCGCGAGGCGTGCGGCGCGGAGACGCGGCTGATCAAGCTCAACGACCTGAGCTTCCGGCACTGCGAGGGCTATTATTCCAAGGGTGCGGACACCTGCACCTGGCCCTGTACGATCACGCAGCAGGATCCGGCCGACGAACTGCTGGCGGTCTATGAGGCGCTGGTCTTCTGGGGCGATGTGATCCTGGTGGGCACGCCGATCCGGTGGGGCGCGCCCGGCTCGCTCTATTTCAAGATGATCGAGCGGATGAATTGCATCCAGAACCAGATCACCATCGCCAACCGGGTGCTGATCCGCAACAAGGTGGCCGGCTTCATCATCACGGGCGGGCAGGACAACATCCAGGCGGTGGCGGGGATGATGCTGACGTTTTTCGGCGAGCTGGGCTTCCAGTTCCCGCAGTTTCCGTTCATCGCCCACAGCCGGGGGTGGACGGCCGAGGACATGGAGGAGAACGTGAAGCAGGTGCGCGTCAGCGCCGAACTGCGCGAGGGCGCCTGTGCGCTGACCGCGCGGTGCCTTGCCATGGCGGACGGGCTGCTCCGCGCCGAGCAGCCGGTGACGAGTACGGAGCGCGGCGGGCGGAAGGCGCATCCGATCTGAATTTTGCAAACAATCGAACACAACACCCAGGGTGCCAAGCACCCAAAGGACCAACGATGAAAGAACCCGTCATTGCAGCCAAGCAGCCGGCCGTGTTGGAACTCGCCGCGGGCCGTTATTACTGGTGCCGCTGCGGAGCATCCAAGACGCAGCCGTTCTGCGACGGCGCGCACAAGCAGGGCACGGACTTTACGCCGCTGGCCTTCACGCTCGACCAGCCCAAGCGCGTCGCCCTGTGCCAGTGCAAGCACACTGCCGCGGCCCCGTTCTGCGACGGCGCACACAAGAAGGTGTGACGCCCGGCCGGCCTGGCGAGGAGGCAAAGCAGAGGTCAACACAGCCTTGAGCCTGAGCGTGGTTTCCTGCCGGGCAAGGGCAGGGGCAAACGCTGGCGACGCTGACTTCGCTGCGCGCGCTGACGCTGGGGAAACGGCCGGGCTGACTTGGCTGCGCGCGTCTACGCAGGGGAAAAGGTTGGGCTGACTTTGCTGCGGGCGTCTACGTAGGCGAGAAGACCGAGCAGCCTTTGCTACGCGCGTCTATGCGGGGGAAAACAACGCGCTGACTTTGCGGCGCGCTTAGGCGGGGTGAAAACCGAACAGGCGCAATTTCGCGGTCAGCAGGCCATCCAAGCCTGGCAGGTCTTGTGGGTATACCGAGAGCAGGCGCTTGCCCTCCTGTTGATAGAGCAGCTGTTTTTTGTACATGCTCATCTTGTATTGAGGCGTGTCCAGGCCCCAATACTCGATGTATACGTCGAGTTCGGGCAGATAGAAGTCCGGCCGGATCTGGAACTCAGCGATGATCCTGAACTTGGCGTCGTAGCGATAGGCCAGCCCGTGGGCGGTGAGCCAGTCGGCGATGCGGCGCTCGCCCTCGGATTGCACGACCGTGCCGTCGCGCGCGGCGATCGTCTTGTTGAGCTCGACCTGCGTCTCGAAATTGCGCCGCTCCAGAAACACCTCGTCGAAACACCGGTCGCAGAAGATGCGCTGAAAGGCCTGATTCGAGCGGGCGTATTCGTCCGCCGTGACCCGCGCGCAACACCGCTGGCAGGCCAGCTCGGCGGCCGATGCGGCGATGCGCACCGCGGTTTCGATGAAGGCCGCCGCAGCGGCGGCGTCGCGCTGGATGTAGTCCTTTTCGGAGGGATTGGCGGCCATGTCGCGCAGGTCGTTCAAGCAGCCTTGTGCGGCAGCGCCGTAAGCTTTCAGGGCCTTGATGGCATATTGCCGGGTTTGGGGATGCGGATCGCAACGTGAGACGGGCGCGAGTGCCGCCACGGCGGCCGGCTGATCCACTCCCAGCCAGGCGAGCTTGCCCAGCGCGGAGGCTGCCAAGCGGCGCGCGTTTGCCGATGACGAACGCAGCAACTCGAGCAATTCTCCAAACGCGGCCACTTCGCCTTCGCGCCCGATGGCCACGGCGCGGTCAGAAAGCCGCTTCTCAAGCTGCCGGTCCATCGGGTTTTTCATCGTCGGCCCTCCCGTGTCACGGTGACGCGCGCCAGCAAAGCAAGTATTGCCCAGGCCTCATCCGGAGCAACGCATGCATGGCGTTGGGACTATGCGCCCGCCCCGGGAGGGAGTCAACCGCCTCTGCGCCGAGCGCCCGGGCTGACGGCTATTTGCCGCCCAAGGCTTTGGCGCGCTGCGCGAGCTGGGCGTTGGCGGTGGCCTTGAGCACCTGCGCCATGACCTCGGCGACCAGCGCGGGGCGGGGGGATGGGAGCTTGGCGGCGATCGCGACGGCGGCGAGGCTGGCTTCTTCCTTGAGGTCCGCATTGCCGAGCTGGGCGCCGACCAGCGCCAGCGCTTCGGGGGTGGGGAGCAGTCCGAGCGCGGCGAGCACGAGTTTCTTTTCTTCGCTGCGGGCGGCCATCGTCAGCGCGTCTTGCAACAGCGCCAGCTGCTGGGTGGCCGGCCCGCCCTGTTGGCCGGCGAGCCGCAGATAACCGCGCAACGCCAGCACCTTGAACGTCGGGTTGGGGGACGCCTTCGCCAGCTGCGCGAGATCGGGCAGGGCCTCGGGGTGGGACCAGTCGCACAGAGCCCGCAGGGCGGTGTCCTGGACTTCGGCGTTGGCATCGGTCGCGGCGGCGCGCACCGCGGCGAGCGCCCGCGGGCCGCCGAGCGAGCGCAGGATGTTCAGCAGCGCCCGCTTCGGGCCGGCCGGCGCGCGTGGCAGGACCGCGAGGACCGCGTCGAGGCAGGCCGGGGGCACGCTGCTGGCCGCGAGGGTGAGGGTTTCGTTTTCGGCGACCGTCTGGCTGCGGGCCTGGCCGTCCAGCGTGTAATCGATGCGCAGACTTTTCACCTTGCCGCCGGCGGGATCGCCGAAGGCGCCGTTGGAGGCATCCACGGTCATGGCGCCGCGCTTCACCCGGGCCGCGACCTTGCGCGTGACATCCGCGGAGGGGCCTGCCGGCAAGGCGCCGTAGACCGCTTTGACGATGACGATATTGGCTGCGGCCGGCTTGGCGCTGCGGGTGCAGAGAGCGGTGACGGCGCTCTCGGTGGCCTGGAGTTCCTCGGGGACTTGCAGTTTCACGAGCAGGTCGAGCAGGGCCGGCAATTCAGGGACACCGGCGAGGTTGCCCAGCGCCTTGATGCTCGCCAGCCGCACCTGTGCGTCGGAATCCTGCGCCGCTTTCAGCAGCGCCGGGACGGCGTCGGCGATGTGCCGCCGGGCGAGCAGGTCGAGCGCGAGCCGGCGGGTTTTCGCCTCCGGATCCTTGAGCATGGCGACGACGGCGGCATCGACGTCCGCGCCGGACAGCCGGGTCAGGGCCAGCTTCGCGGCCTGCGAGAGGTCCGCGTCCTCCTCGCCGGCGATCGCGAGCAGCACCGGCAGGACCGCGGCGCTGCCCAGGCGTTCCAGCACGCTGATGGCGACGAGGCGCAGCTGGGGCGTGCCGGCCTTGGCTGCCGCGAGGGCGGTGGGCAGGACCCCGGTATCGCCGCGGTCGGCCAGCGCCAGGAGCAGGTAGGACTGCCGGTCGGCAGCGGTCTGGCCGAACTCGGCCAGCAGCGCCTTGGTCACATCGCGGCCAGGCAGTTCGCGGGCGACGCGCAAGCCCAGCTGATGGAGCTTCGCGTCCGGCGAGCGCAGCAGCTCGAGCAGCAGGGGGATCCCCGCCGACTGTCGCGCGAGGATCAGCCCGCGCGTCGCCTCGATCATGCGCTGCCGGGACACCTTGGCCTGGCAGACCGCCTCATATACTTGCGCGGCGTCGGCGTGCCGGCCGGCGGCGAGGAACTGTTCCGCGCACAGGGTGCAGCCGTAGGCCACCGACGGACGGACCGGCGCGGGCGCGGCCGTCAGCAGGGGCGTCAGGGCTTTGGCGACGGACGCACCGCCGATGTGGCCCAGCGCTTCGGCGGCCGCCGAAGCCACGCCGGCGTCGGGCGCCGTGAGCTTTTCTGCCAGGGCGGGGACGGCCTTGGCGTCGCGGAGGACGCCGAGGGAATTGATCGCGCCGACCAGCAGCGGGCCTTGCAGCTTACCCAGCGCCTCGCGCAGCGCATCGGCCGCGGTCGGATCGGGAATCGCTTCGAGCGCGATGCGCGCCCACGAGGCCAGCTGCGGGTCGGCCAGCAGGGGCGCCAGGGCCGGAACCGTGTCGCGCGTACCGTAGATGGCCAGGCGCTTGCAGGCGATGGCCTTCTCCGCGGCCGGCGTGTCCGACTTGAGCAGGGCGATCAGCTTGCGCTGTTGTTCCGCGGGCGCTTCCTGGGCGTCGGGCGCCGGGGCGGCGGTCGCGATCCCCGCCAGCAACAGCATCGATAAAAATAGTTTCTTCATGGTTTACCTGTTTTGGGGTGCAAAGGGTTCACATCCGCCACGGTTCGCGCAGGGCCTCGGAGCGGAGCCGGTTGGCCTGCTCATCGCCGATGAACTCGTTCTTCAGCGGATCGAAGGTGACCTTGCGGTTGAGGAACAGCGCGATGTTGGCGGCGTGGCAGGCGATGTGCGCGTGGCAGGCGGCGTCGGCGTTGGCGCGCGTCTGCCCCCGCGACTTGACGCAATCGAGGAAGTTGCGCACGTGGAAATTCGCCGGGTAGCCGGGGATCTTGGCGCGCTTGCCGGCGAGCAGCGACGGCGAGCTGGTAAGGATATCGCCGTCGTCGCCGGTTTCGGCCCAGCCGGTCTCGCCCTCGAACCGCACCGGGCAGGAGCCGAGCGGGAGCCAGCCGTCGTTGCGCATGACCAGGTTGACGCCGTTGGCATAGCGCGCGTGCAGCTCCTTGCCGACCGGCTCGTACTCGACCGGGGATGTCGCATCGGCGTCGTTGGCCCACTGGCAGAGGTCCACGCAGTGCGAGCCCCATTCCAGGCAGCCGCCGCCGGTCAGGCCGCCGCCCTTCTCGAAGCCGAAGGCGCTGCGCATGGTGCCGCTGTTGTAGGGGCGCCAGGCCGCCGGGCCGAGGTAGAGGTCCCAGTCTGCCTCTTCCTGCGGCGGCTCCGGCTCGGCGGGCGCCCAGCCGCTCATATGCGTGCCCAGCCCGCCGGGGTGCGCGTAGAGCGTCTGGAGTTTGCCGAGCCGGCCCTGCCGCGCCAGCTGGACGGCGAACTCGAAATTGGGCAGGCTGCGCCGCTGCGTGCCGGCCTGGAAGACGCCGCCGGTCCGGCGGAACGTCTCGGCCAAGGCCAGGCTTTGCGCGATGTTTTTCGTGCAGGGCTTTTCGCAATAGACATCCTTGCCGGCCTTGGCGGCGGTGATGGACGCCATCGCGTGCCAGTTCGGGCCCGTGGCGATCAGCACCGCGTCGATGTCCTCGCGGGCCAGCAGCTCGCGCAGGTCGCGGTAGGTGGCGCAAGCCTGGTTGCCGTACTTGGTGTCGGCCGTGGCCTTGACGGCCTGGCGGCGGGCGGCCTTCACATCGCAGATGGCCACGAACTGCACGTCCTTTTCGGCCAGGAAACAGCTCAGCACATAGGAGCCCCGGCTGCCGATGCCGATCGCGCCGAGCACGATCCGCTCGCTGGGCGCCACGTTCCCGTCCTTGCCCAGGGCCGAGGCGGGGATGATCGTCGGAAACGCCAGGAGCGCCCCGGCCTTGGCGGCGGTCTGCAGGAACGCCCGCCGCGAAAACTGCGCGGGGTGCGGGAGGTTGGTGGAAGGTGCGGGCTTGTTGCTCATGGGGTTCCCCTTAGTGCCATCGGTGCGGAGCGGAAATTGTTTGGGTGTGCCAGCCGCGGGAGCGCAGCTGGCCGGCCTCAAGCTGATCTGGAAAAATCACTCGCGCATCATTGCGCGCCGCCCGGCCATGTCAAGCCCTGCTTCAATCCATGCCGACAAATCAGCGCGCGTGCCGCAGGGAGGCTCCTTGCCACCAGGGCGGAACGCGGGGTGTCCGCGGGATGAGTTTTTCCAAGGGACAGCAGGAAGGGCAGAACCATTTTAACGTGGGGAGCCGCCCGGCTTGATAGCGAACGAGTTAACCAACCGGCGGGCCGATGGTTTTCTGTTTCTTTATGGTTCTACCGACAAGTTCAGCCGGCGGACACCGCTTGCGGCTTGACGCCGGGCGCACGGGCGTCTAGTTGTTCGGCATGAAATGCAACGGGCTGGGGCGGATCGGGGCGGCCTGGGCGTGCGTCGCGCTCGCGCAGGCGGCCGGAACGTTCGGGGATGACGTGGATTTCCTGCGCGCCCATATCGAGCTGCGGATCCTGAAAAGCGCCGACGGCCGGGCGCAGATCGCCGTCGCGCCCGCCTGGCAGGGGCGCGTGATGACCTCGACCGCCGGCGGCGCGGCGGGTGCCTCCTACGGCTGGATCAACTACGACCTCGTCAAGCGCGGCATCGCGCCGGAGTCCGAGCGGCAGGGGTTGGAGCAGCACATCCACGTCTTCGGCGGCGAGGAGCGCCTCTGGCTGGGCCCGGAGGGTGGCCAGTTCGCCCTCTTCTTCAAGCCCGGCGAAAAGAACTACACCTTCGACAACTGGAAGACGCCCGCGCTGATGGACACCGACCCGTTCGAGATCACCGCGGCCGCCAGCGACCGCCTCGCCTTCCGCAAGTCCGGCACGCTGCTCAACAACTCCGGCGCGGAGTTCCAGCTGCGGATTGAGCGCACCGTCCGCCTGCTCGACCGCGCCGCGCTCGGGGCCTTGCTCGGCGCCGCGCTGCCGGAGAACGTGGCCGCCGTCGGCTACCAGACCGAAAACACGCTGGTCAACACCGGCACGAACGCGTGGCGCGCCGAGACGGGGGCGCTCTCCATCTGGCTGCTGGGCATGCTCAAGCACGGCCCGCACACCGTCGTCGCCATCCCCGTCCGCGCGGGCGACGAGCAGCGGCTCGGGCCGGCGGCGAACACCGACTACTTCGGCGCGGTCGGCCCCGACCGCCTCAAGGTCACGCCCGGCGCGCTGTTCTTCAAAGCCGACGGCAGCTATCGCTCCAAGATCGGCATCCCGCCCAGGCGCTGCCTGCCCGTGTGCGGCAGCTACGATCCCGACCGCCGCACGCTGACCATCCTCCAGTTCAACCTGCCCGAGGACGCGGCGCAGCTGCCCTACGTCCGCTCGCAGTGGAAAACCCACGCGCAGCCCTACGCCGGCGATGTCGTCAACGCCTACAACGACGGCGCGCCCGAACCCGGCGCCAAGCCGCTCGGACCGTTCTACGAGCTCGAGTCCTCCTCGCCCGCGCTGCCGCTCGCGGCCGGCGCGAGCGTGAAGCACGTCCAGCGCACCACGCACCTCGAAGGCGCGTCGGAAGACCTCGCCCCCATCGCCAAGCAGGTCCTCGGCGTGGAGCTCGCCGATATCCAAAACGCCTTCCCGTGATCCGCGATGTGGGCGGGGTTGGTGGTCTTTTCGCCTCATGTGGTGGCGGGTTGTCGCAGCGCGATCATACCGGGCGGCGCGGTTTGGCGCGGTATCCCGCTTGCCACGCGGCGTGCGCGTGGCGTAGGATGCGCGCGGTGCTCGGCGCCGTCTACGCCCCGGTAGCTCAGCTGGACAGAGTGCTGGATTCCTAATCCGGAGGTCGCGGGTTCAATTCCCGCCCGGGGTGCCAGTTTCCCACCACGCTCACACTTCACCGCCTCTTGGCCGGGCGCCCAGGTGCGGCTGCGTCAGATGTCGATGATGTGGCTGTCGTCCGCGCGGTCGTCGGGGCTGGCGGGGGCGCTGGCCGAGTTCGAATAGGGGGTGGGGCGGTAGACGACGGTGGCGTTGAGCTTCTGCAGCATGTCGCGCAGGTGCTCGGCGGCCTGCATGGCTTCGGTCAGCAGCGCACGCGCGGCCGGGGAGGAGGCGGCGCCCAGCTCCTTGCCCAGCATGTCGAGGTTGGCCAGCAGGACGGTGGCCGGCTGGCCGAGCAGATGGCAGGCGGTGCCGAAGCTCTCGATCATCACGCGCTGGCGCTCCGCCTCCTGCTGCGCGGCGGAGGCGAGCGCACGGGCGCTGACATCGAGGAACGAGAAGATCAGCCCGGCCAGCTCGTCGTTGGCGTTGCGGTTGAGCGCGGCGGAAACCTGGATGGAGAACTCCTCGCCGTTGCGCCGGCGCGCGCGCAGCTCGCCGGTCCAGGTCTCGTGGGCGCTCAGGTTGGCGCTGATGGTCTGCCCGGCGGTGGCGGCATCGGCGAAGAGCTCGGTGATGGCGCGCCCGCACATCTTTTCCGGGCTGCTGTAGGCCCACATCTGGGCCATCGCGGGGTTGACGTAGATGATGTGGCCGGTCTGGTCGGTGATGGCGATGCCGTTGGCGGCGTTCTGCAGGGCGGCGTGCTCGGTGCGGAGCTGCTCCTCGGCGTGGCGGCGGACGCTGATGTCCCGCAGGAAGAAGGTGAGGTGCGGGCTCTCCGGCGCGATCTGGCTGATTACGATCTCCGCCGGGAAGACGCTGCCGTCCTTGCGGTGGCAATAGGCCTGGATCAGGGTGAACTGCTGCTTCTTGAGGTTTTCCTGGATCGTGGCGAGGAGCTGCGCGCTGGTGCCGGAGACGATGTCGAAGATCGCCAGCTGACAGAACTCGTCGTAGGAATAGCGCAGAAAATCCAGCGCGCGGTTGTTGAATTCGATGATCTGGCCGTTGATGTCGCACATGATGGCGGCATCGTAAAGGCTCTGGAGCACAGCACGGCAGCAGACGGGCAGCGCGGCAGACGCGGGCTGTTTGGCGGCCTGGCCCGACGCGGAGTTGTCCCGCCGCAGGGGCAGGCCCGTCTCCACATCCACGAGCAGATCAATGCGTACTGTCTTACCACGGGCATCACGTTGCATCGGGTGTATCCTCGCGGAAATCATCCATAAATCCCCTGCGTAATGCAAGCGCTATACCGCCCCGGGTCATGGGCCGCGGTCCGGTCGGCCGGCTGCGTGAACCCGGCGGGGCGGTCTGGTGTTGCGGCAGCGTGCGCATGGCAGTCAGGCCTGTTTCCGTTTCTTGTTCTTGCGCGGGTTGGCGGTCGGCAGCGGATCCTTGAGGGGCAGCAGGTCGAGCGTCTGTTCCCACGCGGCGAGGCGGCCGGCGAGGTCGCGGACCACGCCGGATTGCGCGGCTGCGGTGGCAAGGTTCTGCAGCTCGCCCGGGTCGGCGCGCATGTCGAAGAGCTGCGTCACCGGGTCGCCGCGGTAGGCGATGTATTTGTACTCCGGCGTGCGCACCATGCGGCCTGCGCCGTGCGTGTCGCTCACGATGAACTCGCGCCACGGCGTGGCGTCGCGGCCTGCGAGCAGCGGACGCAGGCTCAAGCCGCGCATCTTCGGCGGCGGCGCGAAGCCGGCGAACTCGCAGAGCGTCGGCGCCACGTCGAGCCCGGAGACCAAATGCCGCTCGTCGCGGCGGCCCGCCTGCAGCTGGCCGGGCCAGGCGGCGATGAACGGGACGCGCGCGGCCTCGTCATAGAGGAACATCTTCGAGGTCAGCCCGTGGCGCGCGAGGCCGTCGCCGTGGTCGGCCGTCAGGACCACGAGCGTTTCCTGCGCGAGGCCGGCATCCTCCAGCGCGTCGAGCACGCGGCCGACCGCCGCGTCGGCCATCTCGACCATGCGGTAGTAGTTCCAGAGATACCAGCGCCACTGTTCGGCATTCCACTGCTTGCTCTCGTGACGCCGCGCCACCATCGCCGGCTCGGCCTGCGCATGACCGTGATTGAACGGCAGCGGCGGCATCTCCGGCGGCGGGCGCAGCCGTGTGCGCGGCGCATCGCCCTGATGCTCAAAAACCCAGTAGCAGCAGTCGTGCGGCTGGAGAAAGCCGAGGTTGAGGAAGAACGGCTTGCCGCCGCTCTTGCGCGTGCGCAGGAAACCCTCGGCCGCGCGCGCGACGGCGGCATCGCTGAGCTCGCCGATGCCCGTGCCCGGCGTGATGACGCGGAAGCTGTCCTTGAAGTCGCGCCCGGTGACGTGCCACTTGCCGCCGTAGACCGCGTCGTAGCCGCGCGCGCCAAACCACTGGCCGAGGTCCGGCATGTCCGGCGCGATCGGCCACGCATCGTTCATGATCACGCCGTTCTCCTGCGAGGCGCGGCCCGTGTACCAGCACGTGCGCGCGGGGCAGCAGACCGGGTTCGCGGAGTAGGAAAGGCTAAAGGAGGTGCCCGCCGCCGCCAGCCGGTCCATGGCGGGCGTGCGGACGTGCGCGCAGCCGAACGCGGAGAGCGCCTCCCAGTGCTGCTGGTCGGTGTGCATGAAGAGGATGTTCGGCGGCCGCTGCTCCGGCGCCGCGGGCGCGCGGCGTTCCGCCAGCATCAGCCCCAGCGCGCCCAAGCCGCCGGTCTTGAGGAAACCGCGCCGGTTGGTGGTGAGCGTGGTCATGGTGTCGCTCCTTTCGCGCGCGGGCCGAGCAGATAGAGGCGCCGCTCGCTGGCGGCGAGCACGACGCGATGCTGCGCATCGAGCCACCAGCGCGTCGGCGTCACGCCGCGGCCAAACTGCTCGAAGACATGCAGCTGTATATTCTTCCCGCCGACCTCGACGGCGTGTGCTCCAGCATAGGCGAGCTTCTGGTCGGGCTTGTGCAGTTCGCCTTCCTCGAAGAGATCGAAGTCCAGCGTCGCGCCGGCGGCGAACGGCAGGCGCGGCAACACCGCGAACAACAGCCAGTCGGCGGTCCAGTTCCGCGGTGCGGTGCGGCGGCGCTCCTTGGCTGCGGCGCAAACGATTTCGCCGCCCTCGACGCGGCCGGAGCGTTTCTGGTCGAGGCCGGCGACCGGCACCCGCGGCATCCGGCTCTCCCAGCGGATGTCTAGGTCCCAGCGCGTGGGCGTCAGCAGCTGATCGGCGGCGCACTGGTAGGCGGCCGTCGTGGTGACCGTGGTGGCACCGGTGACGACGGCTTCGGTCACGTGCACGCGCGGGCCGCTGGCGTCCGGCGCATAGGCGATGACGAGCCCGCCGGCCTGACCGCCTGCGGTTTTGCCGCCGGGTTCAGGGACCAAGGCGTGGCGTTCGTAGGACAATTTCCAGGCGCCGGCGGGCGCGAACGGCCCTTCCGGCGGCAGCCAGCCGGCCATCCGGTCAGCCAAGACACTCCAGTCGCGCGGCAGCGTTGCGTTCATGCTCTCTCCAACGCGCCGCTTGTCGCGCTTATTGCATTCGCCGCCGACAAACCGCTACTATCGCCGCGTTCCAAGCCTTGGAAAAACCGGGCGGAACTTTTCCAAGGCTTGGAACGCTGGCCATAACGAGGAGCGGCAACATGAAGCAGTTCGCAAGGGTTTTCGCGGGCGCGGCGCTGGCCGCAAGCCTGGGTGCGGCGGCGGTGGAGCTCAAATCGCCGGACGGCAAGCTGGTGGTGACCTGCGAGGTCAAGGCGCTGGCCGGCGCGCAGGGTGTGCCCTGCTATCGCGTGGACTACAAGGGCCGGGCCGTCCTCGCCGATTCGCGGCTCGGCCTGGAACTCGCCGGCGCGCCGCTGAATGCCGGGCTGAAGCTGGTCGGCACGGACCCGACGGCGCACGACGAAACCTGGAAGCCGGTCTACGGCGAGCGCAGCAGCATCCGCGACCACTACAACCAGTTGGTGATGAAGCTGGAAGAGACCGCCGCGCCAAAACGGCAGCTGGTCGTCACGTTCCGCGCCTATGACGAGGGCGTCGCCTTCTGCTACACGCTGCCAAAGCAGTCGGGCCTCGACAGTATTTGCATCACGCGCGAGACGACCCAGTTCCATTTCGCAGGCGATTTCCAGGCGTGGCCCACCTACCGTGCGCAGGCCCACTATGAACAGGTACCGGTCAGCAAGATCAAGCCCGGCTGCGAGCGGCCGCTGGTCGTGCAGGCGGCCGACGATCTCTTCGTGGCCATCGCCGAGGCCAAGCTGGTGGACTACGCCCGCATGAAGCTGCGCCTGGCCAAGGATGCGCCGACGACGCTCGAGGCGTTCCTCGACGCCGAGCGCAACAAGGAGGGCGAGGTCATCGGCGCCGCGCCGCTGACCACGCCGTGGCGCGTGCTCATGGCCGCGGAGAGCCCCGGCCGCCTGCTGGAAAACAATTACCTGATCCTGAACCTCAACGACCCCTGCGCGCTCGCCGACACGGCGTGGATCAAGCCCGGCAAGGTCATCCGCGAGGTGACGCTGACGACCACCGGCGGCAAGGCTTGCGTGGATTTTGCCGTGAAGCGCGGCCTGCAATACATCGAGTTCGACGCCGGCTGGTACGGGTTCGAGTACGACCCGAAGTCCGACGCGAGCGCGGTCAATCTGGACCCGAAGCGCAGCAAAGGACCCCTCGACCTGGAGGCGGTCTGCCGCTACGCCAAGAGCAAGGGCATTGGCGTGCTGCTCTATGTGAATCACCTCGCGCTGGAGAAGCAGATCGACCAGGTGCTGCCGCTCTACAAGCGCTGGGGCGTCGCCGGCATCAAGTTCGGCTTCGTCAACGTCGGCTCGCAGAAGTGGACGAGCTGGATGTCGGAGGGGATCCGCAAGTGCGCGCAGGCCGGCCTCATGGTGGACGCGCACGACGAGTACCGGCCGACCGGCTACACGCGCACCTATCCGAATTTCATGACCTGCGAAGGCATCCTCGGCGACGAGGAAAAGAAACGCAGCAACGAGCAGACCTTGCTGACGCTCTTCGCGCGCTTCATCGCCGGCCCGGCCGACAACACCGTCTGCTACTACGACAACCGCGTGAACGAGCTCTGCTCGCACGCCTACCAGCTCGCCAAGCCCGTGTGCCTCTACAGCCCGTGGCAGTTCCTGTTCTGGTACGACCGGCCCGCGGGCGCGCCGGCGAAGGTCGGCGGCGCCGGCGGCGCGGTGACGCAGATCGGCGACGACCCCGAGCTGGAGTTTTACAACGCGATGCCGACCGTCTGGGACGAGAGCAAGGTGCTCAGCGGCAAGCTGGGCGACCACGTGATCATGGCGCGCCGCAGCGGCGCGGAGTGGTTTGTGGGCGTCATGCACGCTGGCGCGCCGCGCACGTTCGCGGTGCCGTTGCAGTTTCTGGAACCGGGCAAGAGCTACGTCGCGCACATCTACAGCGACGACCCGACGCTGACGACGCGCACCAAGGTCAAGATCGAGCGTGTCCGCGTCACCGCCGCCACCACCCTTCAGGCCGCGCTCATCAAAAACGGCGGCTGCGCCGTCCGCCTCGTCCCCGCCACGGCGGCGGACAAGTTCCCGGATTACCGCTGAAGCCAAAGACGCCCGGCGTCGCGGGTGGGAGAGTTCGTTTGCCCTGCAAAGCGGACTCCAGGGACAGCCTGGACAGCGGACGCCTCGGCCATGGCCATAGCGTCCATGAGGCCCCATGAAGCTGAACTGACCCCCCCCCCCAGCTTTGCGTCGTAAAGGAGCCTGCTGCCGTCAGCGCACGCCGATGCAGAGGGCCAGCAGCGCGAAGGCGCCGGCGGCCACCAGCAGGTGCGGCACGCGCAGCAGCCGCAGGCGCGCCATGCACGATTCGATGATGCCGACGAACGCGGCAATGGCAATGATGCCCGCGAGATGCGCCGCGCCGCGCAGCAGCACGTCGCCCGCGAGGCCGGCGAGCAGCACGTCGGACAGGATGGCGCTGAAAACCCACAGCTTGAGCGCCGCGCCGTAGAGCGCCAGGGCGAGATCCGGCCCGCTGTAGTCGAGGATCAGCACCTCGTGGATCATCGTCAGCTCGAGGTGCGTGTTGGGGTCATCCACAGGCACGCGCGCGTTTTCGACCAGCAGGACGAGCAGCAGCGCCGCCGCGACCAGCAGCAGCAGCGGCAGCAGGCCGACATCGCTCAGCGCCGTCGGCGCGCCGAGCGCGTCGGTCAGCGAGGCCGAGTGCGCCTGCCGTGCCATCGCCGCGAGCGCGAGCAGCAGCGCGGGCTCCGCGAGGGCCGAAAACGCGACCTCGCGGCTCGCGCCCATGCCCTCGAAGCTCGAGCCGGTGTCGAGCGCGGCCAGCACGAGGCAGAAGCGGGCCAGCGCGAGGGCGTAGGCCAGCAGCAGCACGTCGCCGGGGAACGCCACGAGCGCCGGCGCGCCGCCCGC
>CAIWHP010000189.1 GCA_903912445.1 uncultured Lentisphaerota bacterium | reverse complement strand
TGTCCTTATGTTTTTGCCGGCGCCGCGTGGTTCCGCGCCGCGTCCGGCTGTTGTTCCGCGCCCGGTGTTTTGCGAGCGGCCGCGCGACCATCGCGCGGCGATGAGGGAATAGCAGAGGATATGCCAACACCGGCCAACCGGACGGGTGGATAGATTGCTAGATACTGGGGGGCAAAGCCTTGCGCTTTGAAAAAGATATATTCAAAAATGAATACCGCAGAACATATGGATACATTTACGTCGCTTACATAGCTGATGGGTACGTTTTTGTCTTATACTTCTGGGGCTCGATCTGGTGCAGCTGGATCTTGTAGCCGAGGATGCGCTGCGTCGAACCGAGCGCGCGCGCGGCCGCGGCAACATTGCCGCGGGCGGTCTTCAGCGCATCGCGGATCAGGTCGCGCTCATAGGCGTGGACAAGGCTCTTGAGGTCGCCCCGGGCCGAGGTGCCGCTCGCCTCGGCCGTCTGCAGGGTCGGCGGCAGGTGATACGGATGAATCACCTCGCCCTCGGCGACGAGCACGGCGCGCTCGATGCAGTTTTCCAGCTCGCGCACGTTGCCGGGCCAGTGGTAACTCATCAGCATGTCGATCACGCCGCTCGAGAGGCGCCGCACGTTCTTGTGGTTCTGCTTGGCGTACTTCTCGAGGAAGTGGTCCGCCAGCAGCACGATGTCCGCCTTGCGCTTGCGCAGGGGCGGCAGGTAGAGCGGGAAAACATTGAGGCGGTAGTAGAGATCCTCGCGGAACTTGCCCTGCTGCACCATCACCTGCAGGTCGCGGTTGGTGGCCGCGATCAGCCGCACGTTGACCTTGATGGTGCTGGTGCCGCCGACGCGCTCGAACTCGCGCTCCTGCAACACGCGCAGCAGCTTGATCTGGATGCTCATCGGGATGTCGCCGACCTCGTCGAGGAACAGCGTGCCGCCGCCGGCCAGCTCGAAGCGGCCCTTGCGCTCGGCGATCGCGCCGGTGAACGCGCCCTTTTCGTGTCCGAACAGCTCGCTCTCGATCATCGTCTCCGGCAGCGCCGCGCAGTGCGCCTTGACGAACGGCTTGTTCGCGCGGTCGCTGTTGTAGTGCACCGCCTGCGCGACCAGCTCTTTGCCGGTGCCGGTCTCGCCGTTGATCAGCACGGTGGCCGAGCTCTTGCAGACCTGCGCGATCTGGTCATAGACCATCTGCATCTCGTGCGAATTGCCGATGATGTTCGAGGGCCGGAAGCGGTCGCGCAGTTCGGCCCGCAGCCGCTCGTTCTCCGCGCTCAGCCGCTCCTGCGCCTCCTGCGCCTCGCGCCGCAGCCGCACCGCCTGGGCGATCATCGACGCGATGATCTCCAGCAACCGCGCGTTCGCGTGCAGCTCCGGTTCCGGCTTCGCCGCCTGGTCGACGCTCAGGGCGCCCACGACCTCCGTGCCGACCTTGATCGGCACGCAGATGAACGAGGTGTCGGCGCGCTTGCCGCGCTTGGTGCGGTCCAGAAACTGCGGCGCCTCGCTCGTCTTCGGGATCACCATCGGCTTGCCGGTGAGCACCACCTGCCCCGTGACGCCCTCGCCGAGCTTGTAGCGCCCGCGCCGCGCCTGCTGCGGCGTCAGGCCGTGCGCGGCCTCGATCAGGATATCGCCCGTCTTGCGGTTGAGCAGCGTGATCGTGCCGTAGCGCATGTCCATGAAGGCGGCCAGCGACTCCAGCACCGGGCTGACCACCTCGCGCATGTCCAGGCTCTGGTCGAGGATCTGGCTGACGTGATAGAGCAGCGTCACCTCCTGCATCTGCCACTTGGTTTCGGTTCCCGTCGTATGCTGACTCATGTTGCGCCCTCTCGTATGCCAACCCCTGCAAACTCAACGCCCTGTTTTGCCAACCCTTGGGCAGCCACCCCCCGCCTCAGGCCCGCGTGTGCTCGTGGTAGCGGTTGGTGATCGGCATCCGCCGGTCACGGCTGAACGCCTTCGGGGTGATCTTGATGCCCGGCGCGCCCTGCCGCCGCTTGTATTCGTTCTGGTCCACCAGCTTGATGACCCGCCGCACGGTCGCGGCGTCGCCGCCGTCCGCGATGATCCGGTCCGCCGGCCAGTCGCGCTCGACGTAGCGCTCGAGGATCGGGTCCAGCACGGCATAGGGCGGCAGCGAGTCGCTGTCCTTCTGGTTCGCGCGCAGCTCGGCGGTCGGCGGCCGCTCGATCGTGCTCGGCGGGATCACCGCCGCCCCACCCTGCCGGTTCCGCCAGCGCGCCAGCTCGAAGACGAGCAGCTTCGGCACGTCCTTGATCACGGCGAAGCCGCCGGCCATGTCGCCGTAGAGCGTGCAATAACCGGTGGCCAGCTCGCTCTTGTTGCCGGTGGTCAGGACCAGCCAGCCGAACTTGTTGGAGAGCGCCATGACCACGTTGCCACGGATGCGCGCCTGCAGATTCTCCTCCGTGGTGTCCGGTGCGCGGCCCGCCCAGCACGGCGCGAGCTCCTCGAGGTAGGTCTGGTGCAGCTTCTCGATCGCCAGCGTGCGGCACTCGATGCCGAGGTTCTGCGCCAGCAGCCGCGCGTCGCCGAGCGTGTCTTGCGACGAAAAGCGCGACGGCATCGTCACGCCGTGCACCCGCGCCGGACCGAGCGCATCGACCGCCAGCGCCGCGACCAGCGCGGAATCGATGCCGCCGCTCAGCGCCACGACGACCTCGCGGAACCGGTTCTTCTCCACATAGTCGCGCAGGCCCAGCCGCAGCGCGGCATACACCTCCGCCACCTCGTCGAGCACCGGCGCGAGGCGCGGCGCCGGCCAGCCGCCGGCCGCCGCGGCCGTGGGGCCGGACCATGGCACCACGTCCACCTGCGCCGGGTCCAGCGCCGGCTTGGCGCCCGTTCCCGGCGTCAGCGCCAGGTACAGCACATCGTCCTCAAATTGCCGGGCCCGCGCCAGTTCGCGGCCATCCGCGCCAAGCACCAGGCTGGCGCCATCGAACACCAGCTCGTCCTGCCCGCCGACCAGGTTGCAATAGGCCACCGGCGCACGCAGGCTCTGCCCCAGCTGGCGCAGCACATCCTCGCGCAGCGCCAGCTTGCGGTGGTGGTAGGGCGACGCGGAAATATTGATCAGCAGATCCAGGCCGGCGCCGCACAGGCGGCGGCAGGGCGCGCCGTCCACGACCCACGAGTCCTCGCAGATATGCAGGCCGATGCGCACGCCGGCGGCTTCGAGGACGAGCGGCTTCGCGCCCGGTGTGAACAGGCGCTGCTCGTCGAACACGCCGTAGTTCGGCAGCAGCATCTTGCGGTAGGTGGCGAGGCGCGCGCCCCCCTGCAGCACCGCCGCCGAGTTGTAAATGTTCCCGTCGGCCGCCTCCGGGAAGCCGACCAGCACCAGGAGCTCCGGCGGCAAGGCCGCCGCGAGCCGCTCGAGTTCGGCGGCGGCGTCGCTCAGGAAATGCGGCTTGAGCACGAGGTCCTCCGGCGGATAGCCGGAGAGCGCCAGCTCCGGAAAGGCCACCAGCTGCGCCCCGCGCGCCGCGGCCGCCCGGGCGGCGCGCAGCATCAGCTCCGCATTTTCCGCCAACGCGCCCACGGTCGGGTTGATCTGGGCCAACGCTATGCGCCAAGTGCTCATGACAAAATTGTAAGGCCATCGCTACCGCAACTCAATGTAAAACGGTCAGGAGCAAAACCGCCCGGCCCGCACGACAGCCGCCGTGTGCCCGCCCCGTGTCACCCGTGGCATCGCACACTTGTACAAGTGTGCGGTTCAGGACCCTGGACTCCAGCACAGGTTTCATGAGCGCTCGCAGGAAACGCTGGGACGTGCGGCCCTCCCGGGCCGGCCGGCATGGCACATAACGGCCGTGCGGTACGGTCTGAACCAGGTGGAAGCTGCGGAGCAGCTTGAGGTCGCGGGAAACCGCGTCAACCGGCCTTTTTTGCGCAGCGGCCAGCGCCTGAACGGTAATGCCCGGCCGGGTGTACACGACCTGCAGCAAGGCCAGGCGCGACGGATTGGCCAGCGCGCGGCAGACCGAAACGATCAGATCCATGCGGCACCTCCTTCGTTCATTGCAACCGCACACTTGTGCACGTGTGCGCTTTGGTTACAGCTTTCAAGCTGAAAGGTTCTGCCCCCGGCTCGGGAGCGGCGGGGCGGAAAACCGCGCGGCGGCACGGCACCCGGAAAGCGTGCTTTTTTCGGCCTGCGCGCTTACTATGCGCGCGCCAAAATGCAACGCCACTACCACCTTTGGAGCATCGGCTGTCAGATGAACATGGCCGACGCGCGCACGCTCGCCGCGCGGCTGGAGGCCCTCGGCTATGCGCCGTGCCCGAAGCCGGAACACGCCGACGTGCTCGTGCTGAACACGTGCGTCATCCGCCAGCAGGCCGAGGACAAGATCACCTCCATGCTCCGCCACCTGCGGCCCTACAAGGCCAAGCGGCCGGAGATGACGCTCGCCGTGATGGGCTGCATGGTGGGCAAGCGCGAGCTGCCGCAGTTGCAGGCGCTGTTCCCGTTCGTCGATCTATTCCTGCCCCCCTCAGAGCCGGACCTGCTGCTCGAGCTGCTCCAGCGCCGCGAGCTTGATGCCGCCGCCGGCGCGCTGACCAAGACGCGCACCGGCGCGGACGAATGGCCGGTCCTGCCGGCCTCGGCGCACGGCCGCGCGATCACGGCGCACGTGCCCGTCGTGCTCGGCTGCTCGCACGCCTGCTCCTTCTGCGTCATCCCCTCGCGCCGCGGCGCCGAGCGCAGCCGCCCGCGCGAGGCGATCCTCTCCGAGGCGCGCCGGCTCGCCGACGAGGGCGTGCGCGAGGTCACGCTGCTCGGCCAGATCGTGGACCGCTACGGCCTCGACCTCGGCGGCGGCTACGAGCTGGCGGACCTGCTGCTGGATGTCGCGCAGCTCCCGGGCCTCGCCCGCGTCCGGTTCCTGACCAGCCATCCGAACTGGGTGCACGACCGCCTGCTCGAGGTCGTGGCCTCGCACGAGAAGCTCTGCCCCTACATCGAGCTGCCGGTGCAGGCGGGCAACGACGACATCCTCAAGCTCATGCGACGCGTCTACACCGTCCAACAGTTCCGCGACCTCGTCGCCCGCGTCCGGGCGCGCCTCCCCAACGCGGGGATCAACACCGATGTCATCGTCGGTTTCCCCGGCGAGACCGAGGCGCAGTTCATGGACACCTACCGCCTGCTGGAGGAGCTGCGGCTGGACGCCATCCACAACGCGCAATACTCCGAGCGGCCCGGCACGCCCGCCGCGCGGCGGCTGCCCGACGATGTGCCCGCCGCCGAGAAGGAGCGGCGCTGGCAGCTGATCGAGGCGCAGGGCAAGCGCATCCTCGGCGAAAAGCACGCCGCGTTGCGCGGGCAGACGGTGCAGGTGCTCGTCGAGGGACGCGACAGCAAGCGCGACCGCTGGTTCGGCCGCTCGCCGGAAAACAAGCTCGTCTATTTTGCCGATGCGCGCGACCAGCTGGGCCAGGTCGTCAGCGTCCGCATCGACTGGACCGGCCCGTTCACGCTGATCGGCCACGCGGCGGAGGGCGCATGATCGAGAAGCTGCTGCCGCGGCGCCTGCGGCCGGAGGACCAGCGCTTCATCGCGCTGGCGGTCTCCGCGTTCGTCTTTCCGGGCGCGGGCCAGTGCATGGCCGGCCGCTGGCTGATCGGGGTCGCCTTCGCGCTCGGCTGCCTGATGACATTTTGCGCAGCGGCCATCCTGCTGTTCTGGCCGCCGCTGCTGCATGCGGCGGCCTGGCTGGAGGAATATAGTTCCGGATCCACCGGGCTGGAGACGCCTGGCGTTCAGTGGAAGTGGTTCCTCGTGAGCGCGACGAGCAACGGCTTGCTCTACGCCTGGAACCTCCTCGACGCCTGGCTGCAGGTCCGCCGCGACCTGTCGCAGTAAATTTTCCAAGCCTTGGAAAAAAACCGGGCCGGCTTTCCAAGCTTTGGAAAACCGGCCCGCCTCACTCCCGTTGAAAACTGGTCACTTGGTCGAGAACTTGTAAACCGTCGTCGTCCGATAGGTCTGCCCCGGCTTCAGCGTCACCGGGGGGAAGTTCGGGTGGTTGGGCGAGTCGGGATAGTGCTGGGTTTCAAGGCACAGCCCGTAGCGGCGCTGATAGACCTTGCCGTCCTTGCCCGTCAGGGTGCCGTCGAGGAAGTTGCCGCAGTAGAACTGCACGCCCGGCTCGGTGGTGAAGACCTCCATGACGCGGCCGGAGGCGGGCGCGGTGACGCGCGCGGCGAGGCTCAGGCCCTCGCCCTCGCGGTCGAGCACCCAGTTGTGGTCATAGCCGCCGCCGAACGTGAGCTGCTCATCGGCCTCCGCGATGCGCGCGCCGATCGCCGTGGACTTCGTAAAGTCGAATGGCGTGCCCTTGACGGGGCGCAGCTCGCCCGTCGGGATCAGCGTCGCATCCACGGGGGTGAAATTGCCGGCATTGAGCACCAGCTCGTGGCCCAGAATGTCGCCGTGGCCCTGCCCTTCCAGGTTGAAGTAGGAGTGGTTGGTCAGGTTGATGACGGTGTCCTTGTCGGTCGTCGCGATGTAGTCCAACCGGATCTCGTTCTGGTCGGTCAGCGTGTACACCATCTTCATGGTCAGCGTGCCGGGATAGCCTTGGTCGCCGTCCTTGCTGACGTGCGTGAACTCGATCGCCGGGCCGGCCGCGGTCCGCATGACCTGGGCATGCCAGACCGCCTTGTCGAAGCCCTTAAGACCGCCGTGCAACGCGTTCGGGCCGTTGTTGGTGGCGAGGGAGTAGGTCGTGCCATTGAGCGTGAACGTGCCCTTGGCGATGCGGTTGCCGTAGCGGCCGACGGCGCAGCCGAAGTACGGGCTCTTGGTCTCATAGTCGGCCAGGTTGTCGAAGCCGAGGACGACATCGCCGCACAGGCCCTGCTGGTCGGGCACGCGGACCGAGACGATGGTCGCGCCGTAGTCGATGACGCGCACTTCCATGCCGCTGTGGTTCTTTAGCGTGTGCACATTGACCGCCACGCCATCCTTGGTTTTGCCATAAAAAGCTGTTGTCACCGTGCTCTCCTTGTGTTTGGCGCAAAAGGTGGCACACCCGGTCAAGCCGACCAGACCCACCAACGCAGCGCTCACCAACATTCTTCCGCTCATCATCATTGCCTCCGGTCCTGCCCCGCCGGCCCACAAGGGCCATGGCAAAAGCGTGCGCATTCTCGCCAAGTGGCTTGGGAAATCCAGCTTTTTCTGGCGCGCGGCTTGACAGTCCCCGCCGGTTCGACTAGACGGCTCGCGGATGAAAACTTGGCGGCACATCCTGTACGCGCTCTGGCTGGCCGGCGCGGCGCACGGCGCGGACTGGTGGCACACCGCCGGCAACCGCATCGTGGACGACCAGCACCGGCCTGTGCAGTGCAACGGGATCAACTGGTTCGGCTTCGAGACCTCCAACTACGCACCGCACGGTTTGTGGTCCACCAGCATGGACGCCTTTCTCGACCAGATGGCGCGGCTCGGCTTCAACCTGCTGCGGGTGCCGTGGTGCAACGAAATGCTGCACACCGACCGGCTGCCGAACGTCGGTGCGGACCAGGCCAACCGCGACCTCAAGGGCAAGCGGCCGATCGAGGTGCTCGATGCGCTCATCGAGAAAGCCGGGCGGCGCGGCATGCGCATCGTGCTCGACCGCCACCGCCCCGATGCCCAGCAACAGTCGGAATTGTGGTACACGGACGGAGTCAGCGAGGCGCAGTGGATCGCCGACTGGGTCTTCCTCGCGCGCCGCTACCGCAACCATCCCGCCGTCGTCGGCGCCGATCTGCACAACGAGCCGCACGGCCCGGCCACCTGGGGCAGCGGCGATCTCAAGACCGACTGGCGGCTCGCCGCGGAGCGCTGCGGCAACGCGATCCTCGCCGTGCACCCGCACTGGCTCATCTTCGTCGAGGGCGTCGAAAAATATCACGGCGAAAACTATTGGTGGGGTGGCAACCTCGCCGGCGCAGCCGCCGCGCCCGTGCGCTTGAGCGTCCCGCACCGGCTCGTCTACTCGCCCCATGATTACGGCCCAGGCGTCTTCGGCCAGCCCTGGTTCAAGGCGGCGAACTTTCCCGCCAACATGCCCGCTCTCTGGGAAAAACACTGGGCCTATCTGCATCACCAGAACATCGCGCCCATCTGGCTCGGCGAATTCGGCGCGCGCAACGTCGCGGTTGCCGCCGCGCCCAACAGCCAGGCGCGCACCGAGGCGCAGTGGATCAACGCGCTCGTGGAGTTTATCGGCGCGAACAAAATGTACTGGGCCTTCTGGTGCTGGAACCCCAACAGCGGCGACACCGGCGGCCTGCTGCGCGACGACTGGAAAACCATCCACGACGACAAGCTGCGCCTGCTCCAGCGCCTGATGCAGCCCGGCGGCACACCGGCGGCAACGCCCCTCGACACGCCCGCGCCCCTGGCCGAAGCTGCGCCCAGCGTTGCGACAAGAGCCACAACGCCGCCGGTCGCGCAGACCAACCGCATCGCCGTCGCCTGCGAGGCCGGCAACGTCTGGCAGGAGCAGGGCCACCACTGCGCCACTTTCCATATCTACATCACCAACGCCGGCACCGCAGCTCTCCGCCTCGAGAAGCTGGAATTCGATCTGCCGGTTACGCTGACGGGCAACGCATGGGGTGGGCAGTTGCAGTCCGGCCGCGGCGGACACCTCGTCTTCACCAACGCCGGCTACAATGCCAACGGCCTCCAGCCGGGCGAGAAATTCGAGCTCGGCTTCAACGCCGCCTTCGACGCCCGCACCGCCCCCGCCCCGCGCAACTTCCGCGTCAACGGCGCACCCGCCGTGGTGGACATTGCCACGGAGGAAAAACGGTAGCAGCGGAATTCACCCGCGGAGTCACGATCGCCACCCGGACCTTACGGTTTCCTGCGAACATTGCCTGCCGACGTGTTGGGGGTATGGCTCCGGCTTGGGCTGGGTCAGCGATCCCAGCTGTGCGAGTCAGGCTTGGTTGTAGCCGGGGTCGACGCCCCGGCAGCCAGCCCACGAAAATGACCGGGCACATTTTTCGGCAGAACCGCTGACGATAGAATCATCAGATTCTGGAGATAGAAATTATTCCGGCAACAGGCCCGTCAGCGGTTCGCCGCGGCGGGGGGCAGCCATCCAGGGCGCGACGGCATCGCGCCAGGCGGCGTAGTGCGCCGTCTGCTTGTGCGCGGCGGCATCGGCAGGCGTGGCATAGGCTTCGTAGAGCACAAAACGGCCGGGATCGTCGGGGGCCTGCAGGACATCAAAGCGCCGGTTGCCGGGTTCGCGGATGGAGGCCGCGTGATTGCAGCGCGTGGCCACAAGGAATTCCGCCACATGCTCCGGCCGGACCTGGACATGGACCAGTGTGACGTGCATGGCCGGCCTCACGGCTTCCACATGTAGAGCATCCGCACGCGCGCGCTGGTGAGCGGATCGAGCTTGTTCAGCAGTTGCTGCGGCCCGCTGGAGGCGCCGAACAGGCTGAAGAAATCCGTCGGCTGTTCGTAGGTGACCACCCGCAGGGTCTTTTCGCCGAGCAGCTTCTTCGTGGCGGCGATGGCCTTCTCGAAATAGCCGAGCTCGTCCACCAGCTTGAGCTTGAGCGCCTCTTCGGCCGAGAACACGCGCCCGTCGGCCAGCGGCCGCATCGTCTCCACGTCCATGGCACGACCCTTGGCCACAATGCCGAGGAACCGGTTGTACATGTCGTCGATCAGCTTCTGCATCAGCGCGCGCTGCTCCGGCGAGACCTCGTGGAACGGGTTGAGCAGGTCCTTGTTCGCGCCGGACTTGATCGTGACATCGGTGATGCCGATCTTCTCGCTCAAACCCTTGATGTTGATCGTCTCCATGATGACGCCGATCGAGCCGACGATCGCGGTCGGCTCGGCGATGATGCGGTCGGCGGCCATGGCCACGTAGTAGCCGCCGGAGGCCGCGAGGTCGCGGACGAACACCACCACCTTGCGGTTGTTGCCGCTCGCCTTGAACTCGTTCAGCGCGCGATAGATCTCGTCGCTCGGCGTGACCGCGCCCCCCGGCGAATCCACCTCGAGGATGATCGCGCGCACGCCGTCATCGGCCTGGGCGGCGCGGATCTGGCGGAGGACATCCTCCACCTTGTCGTAGCGCGACGACATGAACAGCCCATCCATGCGCTCGCGGAAAATCGCGCCCTCGACGGCAATCCGCACGGCCTTGACCCGGCCCTTGCCGTAGGACCAGCGTTCGTTCAGCCGCGGGAATTCGTCCTCACCGCCGCGCGCCATCAGCTCCGGCCGCGGCGTATGCGTGAAGGCCATGCCGACCAGCAGCCCGAAGTTCAGCAGCAAGCTGACACCGAGCCCGAGGCCGAACAACACCAGCACGATCCAGAAACCGACGTGCGAGCACTTGCGTTCCTCTGCCATGTTCGTCTCCTAAATAGACCGCGCGGAATCTACGCCGTTTCCACGGCGCAAGCAACCCCCGGCCGCGCCGGGAGCGCAACGAGCCGGAGCACCAGTTTGCCGCCGTGTCCAAGCCCGACCCGGGCGGTCACTTCCGGACGGGAGGGGCTTGGGCAAAGGCTTGCTGCCACTGCTGCGCCCGCTCCCGGGCCCCGGCCACCTGCGCCGGCGTCAGGTTCTTGGCCAGTTCGACGCTCGCGGAGCCCCCCTCCGGCATCCCGAAAACCCCGGCCAGATAAAACCATTGATAGGCTGTGGCGAGATCTTCGCGCACGCCGACGCCTCCGAGATAGCACATGCCCAGATTGAATTGTGCCGCAGCCAGACCTTGCTCCGCGGCCCTGCGGAACCACAGGGCCGCCTGCGTCATGTCGACCGCAAGCCCCTCGCCCTTGCGGTAACACACGCCCAGATTGAACTGCGCCTTGGCATCGCCCTGTTCCGCGGATTTGTGGAACCACTTGAGGGCTTCCGCCTTGTCCTGCTTCACCCCGGTACCCGCGAGATAACACACGCCCAGATTGTTCTGCGCGGTCGCTTCACCCTGCTCGGCCCGCCACCGCAGGGTGATGTCGTTCGCCGCGCGGGTCTCCGCGACGGCGTTGGTACCGGCACCGGCCGGCCCGCAGACGCCCGCCAAGCCAACCGTCAGGCACACCAGGAACGTCGGGCGCAGGCAAGCGGGCACAGGCTGCATCCGTTTCTTTGCCAGGTTGTTGTTCATTGTGCAGGACCCGAAAAGCAAGCGACAGGCGCAGCCGCGCGCCCTGCGTGCAAAAAGGAAAGTCAGGCCCGCGGCAACCGCTGGCACAAGCACCAGCAGGCAGGAATGAGCCCACAGCCGCGGCAGCGGTGTCCGCAGAAAGCTCATGGGCTACGGTCAGTTGCGGTGGCGGAAGGTGATGCGGCCGCGCGTCAGGTCGTAGGGGCTCATCTCGAGCGTGACGCGGTCGCCGTTGGTGATCTTGATGAAGTTCTTGCGCATCTTGCCGGAAATGTGCGCGAGGATCTCGTGGCCGTTGGGCAGCTTGACGCGATACATGGTCGCAGGCAAAACCTTGCAGACGACGCCTTCGACTTCGATGATGTTTTCTTTGCTATCGGCCATGTTGTTCCCACTGGGTTCGCAGATCGGCGGGGAAAATACCCCAACCGGCCCCGCTTGGCAAGCCTGCGTGCGGCGCGCTTTTCCGGCTGGCATTTTTCACGGAGCATGGCACACTGCGCGACACATTTTTACCGGGACCTTGATGAAACGTTTTTTTCGCACGAAGTCGCACCTGCAACTGATCGGCGAGGCCGATAGCGGCGAGCACAAGCTTCACCGCGTGCTCGGCCCGTGGCACCTGACGCTGCTCGGCATCGGCGGCATCATCGGCGCGGGCATCTTCGTGCTGACCGGCCAGGCCTCGGCCATGTACGCGGGGCCGGCGATCGTTCTGGCCTACATCATTTCCGGCATCGGCTGCGCCTTCGCCGGCCTCTGCTACGCCGAGTTTGCCTCGATGATCCCCGTCGCCGGCAGCGCCTACACCTACTCCTACGCGACGCTGGGCGAGCTGTTCGCGTGGATCATCGGCTGGGACCTGATCCTCGAATATCTCTTTGGCGCCGCGACGGTCGCCGTCGGCTGGTCGGGCTACGTGGTGAGTTTCTGCAAGGACATCGGCGTCATCATCCCGGCGGCGCTATGCAACGCGCCGTTCGCCTATGACGAAAAGCTCGGCATGCACCTGACCGGCGCGATCCTGAACGTGCCGGCGGTGGCGGTCGTGATCTTCGTCACGGTCTTGCTCGTCATCGGCATCCGGCAATCGGCCACGTTCAACGGCGTCGTTGTGATGATCAAGCTCGCGGTGATCCTGTTGTTCGTGGTGCTCGGCATCTGGTACGTGGACAGCGCGCACTGGAAACCATTCATCCCGGCGAACACCGGCGAGTACGGGCACTTTGGCTGGAGCGGTGTCCTGCGCGGCTCGGCGGTCGTCTTCTTCGCCTACATCGGCTTCGACGCCGTCTCCACCGCGGCGCAGGAGGCGAAGAACCCGCAGCGCGACATGCCCATCGGCATCCTGCTCTCGCTCGCGATCTGCGGCGTGCTCTACGTGCTCGTCTCCGGCGTGCTCACGGGCCTCGTGCCGTACGCGCAGCTCAACGTACCCCACCCGATCGCCGTGGGCATCGACGCCGCCGGCAAGGGGCTGGCGTGGCTGCGGCCGCTCGTCAAGCTCGGCGCCATCGCCGGCCTGAGTTCCGTGATCCTCGTGCTGATGCTCGGCCAGACACGGATTTTCTTCTCGATGGCGCACGACTGGCTGCTGCCCCGCGGCTTCGCCCTCATCCATCCGCGCTTCAAGACGCCCTATGTCGCCACGGTCATCACCGGCGGCGTTGCGATGGTGACGGCCGGCCTGTTCCCCATCGGCATTCTCGGCGAGCTGGTGTCCATCGGGGCGCTGCTCGCCTTCGCGATGGTCTGCGCGGGGGTGCTGGTGATGCGCCGCACCAAGCCCGAGGCGCACCGGCCCTTCCGCACGCCGTGGGTGCCCGTCATCCCGCTCCTCGGCATCCTGTTCTCGGCCGTCCAGATGGCCTCGCTACCCCTCGACACCTGGATCCGGCTGCTCGCCTGGATGGCGCTTGGCCTCGTGATTTACTTCACCTACAGCCACCGCTCCAGCCGCCTGCATCACACCCACACGCTGCCCTGAGGCGCGGTCCGCGCACCCCGGTTTTCAAGGCGTGGGAAACGAGCTGGTGACTTTTCCAACACTTGGAAAACTCGAGGGCTTCCGCTTCCGAATATTGGAAAATTTCATTTGGCATTGATTTTCGGATGAATCCCGCTAGTCTCTCCGCCCGCCGGTGGATGTAGCTCAGTTTGGCAGAGCACCAGGTTGTGGCCCTGGCCGTCGCGGGTTCAAATCCCGTCATCCACCCCACCCCTCGCGTAGTATGACGCGGCTTAAACAGCAGACGTATTTCGTGTATATCCTCTATTGCCCACTCACGCACAAATCCTATGTGGGTCAGACCTCCCATCTGCTGCTGAGGTTCCATGAACATCGTAATGGTGACAGCCGCTGGACAAAACAGTTGCGGCACCCGCTGTGCGTCCACTGGTAAAGTTTCCCTTCGCGCGCCGCGGCTATGCACCGCGAAAAGATGCTGAAATCCGGCCAAGGTTTTGAGGAGCGTAAGCGTTTGATCCAAGCTGGTCTCGTTCCTTTTGGCTTATAGATGCAGCCAGGCAGAGTCCTTCAGTTGAAGGATAGCCCTGGCGACCGTCGCGTCCTCCGCAGGAGGAAAAGCCCGTCATCCACCCCACCCCGATTCCCTGTTGGCATTTCCCCCGGCTCCGACTATCCTGCCGCCATGTTGCAATTTGGAGCCATCAGCACCGACAAGGCGCAGGCGCTGCAGGAGCGCATGGCGCGGCTCGGCATCCGCGAGGCCGACCTCGAGGAGCGCTTCGTCAAGGGCAGCGGCGCCGGCGGGCAGAAGGTCAACAAGACCTCGTCCTGCGTCTGGCTGCGGCACAAGCCGAGCGGGCTGGAGGTCAAGTGCCAGTGGGAGCGCTCGCAGGCGCTGAACCGGTTCCTGGCACGGCGCGAATTGTGCGACCAGCTGGAGGCGAAGCAGCGCGGCGCGTTGAGCTCGAAGCAGCAGGCGATGGAAAAAATCCGCCGCCAGAAACGCCGCCGCTCGCGGCGCCAGCGCGCCAATGTGCTCGCCGACAAGCGCCAGCACTCGGAGAAGAAAGCCGCGCGCCGCGTCCCGCATTTCAACGATTGATGGAGACCGGACATGAGAACCGAAAAAGATTCCCTGGGCGAAGTGCAGGTGCCGGACGAGGCCTATTACGGCGTGCATACGGTGCGCTCGCTCCAGAACTTCAACGTCGCCGGCGCGCCCGTCCCGCGCGAGGTCATCCGCGCCATCGTGGACCTCAAGTGGGCCTGCGCCCGGGCAAACCAGTCGCTCGGCCTGCTCACGGCGGAAAAGGCGGAGGCCATCACCGCCGCCTGCCAGAAGATTTTTTCCGGCAGCCTCGACAACCAGTTCCCGATCGACATCTTCCAGGCCGGCTCCGGCACCTCGACCAACATGAACGTCAACGAGGTGATCGCCAACCTGGCCAACGAGCTGCTCGGCCAGCCGCGCGGCGACCGCCAGGGCGTCCATCCGAACGACGATGTGAACAAGGGCGAGTCCACCAACAACGTCTTCCCGTCGGCCATCAAGCTCGCGTGCGTCGCGCTGCACCGGCCCGCGGTGGCAAGCCTCGCCGCGCTCGGCGCGGCGTTGCGCGTCAAGGCGCTGGAGTTTGCCGGCATGTTCAAGAGCGGCCGCACGCACCTGCAGGACGCCGTGCCGGTGACGCTCGGCCAGGAATTTTCCGCGTGGGCCCGCGCGCTGGAGAAGGACGCGCTGCGGTTGCAGAACGCATGCGCCTTCCTGCTGGAGCTCGGCATCGGCGGCAATGCGGTCGGCACGGGCGTCAACACGCCGCAGGCCTTCCGGGCCGCGATCATCCGGGAGCTCTCGGCGCTGACGGAACAGCCGTGGCGGGTCGCCGAGGACGGCCTCGAGGCGACCCAGTTCCTGACCGACCTCGCCGGTTATTCGGGCGCGCTGCGCTGCGCCGCCGCCGATGTGGGCAAAATTTGCAACGATCTGCGCCTGCTTGCCTCGGGCCCGAACACCGGCTTCAACGAGGTCGCGCTGCCGGCCGTCGAGCCCGGCTCCTCCATCATGCCGGGCAAGATCAACCCGAGCATCTGCGAGGCCGCCAACATGGCCTGCATCCAGATCATGGGCCACGATCATGCCGTGCAGCTGGCCTGCGCCGCGGGCCAGCTTGAGATCAATACGCACATGCCGGTGGTCGCCGCAAACCTCGTTGCCGAGCTGAAAATTTTCGACCGCTGCTGCGTCATGCTGGCGGAAAAGTGCATCGCCGGCATCGCCGCGAACGCCGCCGTCTGCCAGCGCCACTTCGAGACCAGCCTCGGCCTGCCTACCATCCTGAACCCGGCCCTCGGCTACGACCGCGTCTCCCAGCTGGTCAAGGAAGCGCGCCAGACCGGCAAAACCCTGCGCGAGCTCGTGCTCGAAAAGAACCTGATGTCCGCCGCCGACCTCGACGCCCTGCTCACATCCTCGACCGGCCCAAACCTGTAGGGTCGCAGACTTGCCGCGCCCTCTTTGCCAGGCTGAGCACATCGGGCGCAGCACTCCGACGCCCCTGCATGAGAAGCAGATTGTTCAATCGCGCCCAATCGGCGGGCGGAGGCGTCAGCACGGCCGGCGCTTTTGTCTTGCCCGCACCTGCGCCGCGCAGCACCGCACCAGGCCGTGTGTGGCGTTTCGCGCCCTGCAGCTTCCGCCAGCTGGACCGCACCGCCCGCAGCCCCAAACCAGGGAAAATATTATTGACTCACGCAGGGCAGGGGGTGCAGCATTCACACGATGGTTGGGTTCAAGGAAGTCCCGGCCAGAAAGGAGTATGAGTATGAGCATGAAGTCGCGAGTGGGTCTGTTGCTGGTAATTCTCTCCACAGCCCTGTGTCTGGCAGGTTGTGGTGGCGGCGACGATAACGCGGCGCCGACTGTTGACGTTACAGGGACCTGGAGGTTAGCGCCCCAAGGTGGCGCAGCCTTTACCGCCAGGCTCACCCAAAGCGGCAGCAGTGTGCAGGGGACGGACTCGGACGGGGGTACGTGGGCGGGTTCCGTGAGTGGCGATCAAATGGCCGCGACCATTGTGAACCCTGACGGTTCGAGTGTTAGCACAACGGCCACGGTGAACGGCAACACCATGACTGGTAACTATCAAACATCGAATGGCGAGGCGGGGACTTTCACCGGGGCCCGACACTAACTAACGCAACGATCGATCCAAGGCACAGGGCGTCCGCAGGTGGACGCCCTGTT
Organism: uncultured Lentisphaerota bacterium; assembly: GCA_903912445.1. Taxonomy (GTDB): domain Bacteria; phylum Verrucomicrobiota; class Kiritimatiellia; order CAIQIC01; family CAIQIC01; genus DP16D-bin41. The sequence continues at coordinate 30,660 of CAIWHP010000189.1, read as the reverse complement.
GTTTTTCATTCCCCCGCAGGCTGGCTAGCGGGCCGGTCCGCCGCTTAGGCAATAGCGCTCACCCCAGCCGTACGATCTGGCTGGCGCGGTCGAGGGCAATGGGACGGTGGGTGATGACGATGACCGTGCGGGCGGCATCCAGCGACCAGATCAGGTCCATGATTTCGCGCTCGGTCGCCGGATCGAGATCGGCGGTGGGCTCGTCGAAGACCACCACCGGCGTCGCGCGCAGAAGCGCCTGCGCGAGCGCGAGGCGCCGGCGCTGGCCACCGCTCAGCTGGAGGCCTTGATCGCCAAGCCACGTACCGAGCTTCTCGGGCAGCGAGTCCACAAACCGCTCGAGTTTCACGGCGGCGAGGGCGCCCAGCAGTTCGGTATCGTGGGCATCGGGCTTGGCCAGCCGCAGGTTTTCCCGCAGCGTTGCGCCCATCAGCCACGGCTGCTGCGGTACCATCGTGATGACGCGCGGCAGCGCGTGTGGCTCCAGTTCGCGCAGGTCGCACCCTCCGAGCCGTATCGCGCCCGCGGTCACGTCCCAGAAGCGCACCAGCAGCTGCGCCAGCGTCGATTTGCCGCTGCCGCTCGGCCCGACGATGGCGACGCGCGCGCCGGCGGGGATCTGCAGCGAGAAGTGGCGCAACACACAGTCCTCTTCCGGTGCGTAGCGGAAGGAGATATCGTCCAAGGTCAGGTCGTGGGTTTCCGGCAACGGCTGCGGGCGCAGGGGCGCCGGCACGGCCGGCGCGACATCGGCGACCGCGAACACCCGCTGCGTCGCCTGACGTTGCTGCCCCCAGTTCTGGAACGCCTGCGGCAGCGGCGCGACGGACTCGAAGCAGGCCAGGACGCCGAGGGTAAACACCGCGAGCATGATGCCATCGAGCGCGCCGCGCGTGACCTGCGGCGCGGCCAGCGCGAAGAGCGCGACCACGGCAGCGGCCTGGCACAGGCCGAGCAACGCCTCGCCCAGACCATTCAAGGAGGTCAGGCGGCGCTGCAGGTGCGTCCATTCCCTGTTGAGCGCGCCGAGCTTCTCCTGCTGCGCGGCGGCGCGGCCATAGATCAGCAAATCGGCCAGCCCCTGCACACCGTCCACAGCGGCCACGCTCAGCTCCGCGCGCACGATCACCAGCCGCGCGCCGATGCGTTTGCCGGCGGCCTGCATCACCAGCGGCAGCACCACGCCCCCCGCGAACAGCGCGCCAAAGAGCGCCCACGCCAGCCGCGCATCCCAGCGGCCAAAGAACCACGCGCACAGCAGGGCGGTCAGCAGCGCGACCGCGGGCGGCGCCAGCAGGCGCGCATAGACATGCTCCAAACTTTCGACATCGGCGACGACGCGCGCGAGCAGGTCGCCGCTGCGTGTGCCCGCCAGACGCGCCGGCGCGAGCGGTTCGACCGCGCGGAAGAACCAGACGCGCAGCCGCGTCAGCAGCCGGAAGGTGACCTCGTGCGAAACCAGGCGTTCGAGATAGCGGAAGATGCCACGCGAAATCCCGAAGAAGCGGACGCCGGTGACGGCCACCTGGATTTCGGCGATGGACGGCCGCAGCGCAGCACGCGCTATCAGGAAGGCGCTGGTCATCAGCAGCCCGACGCCGGAGAGAATCGTCGCCAGCCCGAGCACGGTCGCCAGCAGCATCCACCCGCGCTCGGTACGCAGCAGCGCGAGCAGCCGGATCATGACGCCCTGCTTCACGCGCCGGCCTCCACGTTCAAGGCCAGCATGGCCGCGAACCGGTCGGCATTCCGCAGCAACTCCGCCGGGGTCCCCTGCTCCACCACGCGGCCGCCATCGAGCACGACGACGCGGGCGGCGGTCCGGACCGTCGCCATCCGGTGCGCAATCAGCAGCGTCGTGCGTCCGGCGGCGCGGCGTTGCATCGCATCGCTGACGGCGGCTTCGCTGGCGGCATCGAGCGCAGACGTGGGTTCATCGAGGATCAGCAGCGGCGCATCTTTCAGAAAAGCGCGGGCCAGCGCGACACGCTGGGCCTGCCCGCCGGAGAGCCGCGCGCCGCGCTCGCCGATCAGCGTGGCATAGCCCTGCGGCAGCTTGGCCACGAACTCGTGGACGTGCGCCGCCCGGGCGGCGGCTTCGATGTCAGCCGCCGTAGCCTCGGGCCGCGCGAGGGCGATGTTCTCCGCCAGCGTGCCGTGGAAGAGATGCGGGCGCTGCGGCAGCCAGGCAACCAGCCGGCGCCATTCCTCCGGCGGGAGCTGTGCGAGGTCGGCGCCGTTGACGAGAATGCGCCCGCTGTCCGGCCCGATGAAGCGCAGCAGCAGTTTGGCGGCGGTCGACTTGCCCGCGCCGCTCGGCCCCACCAGCGCGGTGATCTCGCCGGGGCGGAGTTCGAAGGAGATGGAAGCCAGCGCGGGTGCGCTGCGTGATGGATAGGCGAAACTCACCGAGGAATAAGCAATGGTTAAGGGTGGATGGGGAATGGTGGATGGCGATTGACCGAGGGCGGCCGCAGGCGCCGCAACACTTTGCGGCGGCAGCGGCGCATCCAGAATTTCATGGAGCCGCGCGGCGGCGCTGACGCCTTCCATGCCGGCGTGGAAGCGTGCGCCGAGCGCGCGGAGCGGACCATAGAATTCCGGGCAGAGAATCAAGATCATCAAGGCCAGCTCGAAGCCGATGCCGCCGCGGAGCAACCGCAGGCCCAGCTCGACCGCGACGACGGCGGTGCTGAGGGTCGCGAGCATTTCCAGCGCCAGCGCGGAGAGAAAGGCGACGCGCAGCACCTGCATCGTGGCCTGGCGATAGGCGTCGCTGACCAGCGCGACGCCGTCGGCCTGTTCGCGGGCGCGCCCGAGCAGCTTGAGCGCGGGCAGGCCTTGCAGCACGTCGAGGAAGTGCGCGCTCATCCGGGAGAGCGCCTGCCACTGGCGGTCGGTCATACGCTTGGCCGTGGACCCGATCAGCATCATGAACAGCGGGATGAGAGGGGCGGTGACGAGCAGGATGACGCCGGAGAGCCAATCGCGCGGGAAGACGACGCCAGGGATAACCAGCGGCGCCAGGGCGGCGATGAAAAGCTGTGGCAGATATTGGGCGAAATACGCGTCCAGCACCTCGACGCCGCGCGTCAGGGTGCCGGCCAGTTCGCCGCTGCGCCCGCCCGCGACGTGCTCCGGGCCGAGCGCGAAGAGCTTGGCCGTGAGCCGGTCGCGCAGGTCGCGCTTGATGCGCTCGGCAACGCGCGCGCCGGCCGCCGCGCCCAGCCAGTTCAGCGCATAGCGCAGAGCCGCGGCGCCGGCAAAGAGCGCGAGAAAGCAGGACACCGAGCGCAAGGTTTCCTGCCGGAGAAAGACGCCACCGATGGCGCGGGAGAGCGCCCACGCCTGCACCACCGTGCACGCCACGGCGCCGACGCCGGAGGCCACGGCGGCCGCGAACCAGCCGCGCGCGGCTATCAGCAGGTGAAGAAGTCGGCGGTCAAGATTCATCAGGTTTGCTTGCGGGCTTTCTTTTCGAGGATTTCGCCCGGCGGGCTATTCGTGCCCCGGCGGTGCATGCTTCGCGCCGGAACTCAAGCTCCCGAGGACCACCGCCGGCACTTTGTCATCGTGTTCGATGCGCTGCGCAAAGACCTCGCTTTCGCCGACGGAAATATTTTTCGTCGCGGCACCTTCCAGCCGCAGAGCCGCGGTGTTTGTGGCACCGGCACGGCAGCCCTGCACCATGGCATCCGCCACGTTGCGGAACAGGAAAGCAGGCGCGGCCGCTCCGCGCGAACCGGCCTCGACGCCATGCAGGGCGAGCGTGGTCACGTCGTCGCACACCAGCGCATGACGTTCGTCGGGCGCTTCCGTGGCGATGCGCACATTGCTGAACTTCAGCCCGCGGACATGGCGGCAGAAAAAGCCGTAGGCAGGCAGCGTGCCGAACATCGTGGCTTCGGGATAGCGCGTTGGATACTCGTTCACACCGCGCGCCGTTTGCTTGCGCTGGCCACCGCCGACAAAGGAAAGCTGGATGTTGTCGAGCAGCACATCCTCGAGCGGGCTCTCCGGCAACCCGGTGATCGAGCAGCCATTGGTCGCCGCGCCCGAGGCGGTGATGTTGGTGAGCGTCACGCGGCGCAGCGCGCCGGGGCCGGGTTTGGCGCCATCGGCAGTGAACGGCCGTGCGCGATTGCCGAGCCGGATGAAAATCGGGACACACACGCCGCGGATGGTGATGTTGGAGATATTGATGTTTTCACTCTGCCCGCCATCCACGGTTTCGATGGCGATGCCGGCGATGCCGCGCGACAAACGCTCGCCATAGATGGACTGCGTGAAGCGGGGTGCGACTATCGTGCAACTGTTGATCGTGATGTTCCGGAACCCGCCATTCGATTCCGTGCCGGTCTTGATGGCGCTGCAATGACTGCTGATGACGCAGTTGTTGATCACCACATTTTCGCACGGCCGGTCGAGCGTGGCCTTGAGGCAGATCGCGTCGTCGTCGGAGTCAATCATGCAGTCCGAGACCGTCACATCGGAGCAGGCGTCGATATCGAGGCCGTCGTTGTTGCGGCTGGCATGATTGAATACGCGCAGCCCCTTCACCACCAGCTGGTGACACGCGAGATAGTGCTGCATCCACATCGGCGAGTTGCGCAGTTCGATGCCCTCCATGACCACGTTCGTGCAGCTGACCAGGCGGATCACGTACGGGCGGGTGAGATACTCCTTCCACTGGAACGCCTGGCCGTTGCCGTCAATCGTGCCACGGCCGGCGATGCTGACCTGCTCGAGCCCCTCGCCGGCAAAGAGACTTTGCTGAACATAGTTGTCGGTGTAGGAGCGCAGTTTCGCATGCCAGGCGGGATAGTCCACCGCGTTGGTGCTGCCGAGCAGCGTGCAACCGTTGTCGAGGTAGAAACCAACGTGACTCTTGAGCGTAATCGTGCCCGTCAGCCACACCCCCGGCCCGCAATAGACGGTGCCGCCACCTTGCGCCGCACACGCGTCCACGGCTTTTTGAATGGCGGAGGTGCAGAGCGTGTGGCCGTCGCCGCGCGCGCCGAAGTCGCGAATGTCGTAGCGCGCCTCGCCTGCGCCGGCGGTCCGAACAACCAGCATCGCGGCCGCCGCGCCCGCCAGAAATATTTTCCATGGCTTCATAGGCCCGTCTCCGGTTTGTGTGCGTCGGTTATAGCTTTGCCTGGCGCGCCCCGACAAGCCGAATGCGCCGCCTCCCAGGCCGCGTTCCAAACCTTGGAAATAAAAACCTGAACTTTTCCAGGGTTTGGAAAGCTTACGCCGGTATTTTCCAAGCCTTGGAAAGCATCCGGCGGCCTGCTCACAAGCCCCAGAACTTCGCATCGAAAACGAGGTTGGTTTCCGTAATCGGCCGGCCGGGGTTGGCGAGCTTCAGGTAGAGCGCAGGCGGGGCTTGCCTGGGCAGCGCCAGGAGCCACGTGGCCAGCGTGCGGGACTTTTCGCCGGTGCGCCAGAGACTGTTGTCCGGGCCAGCGTGCTGGTCGGCGCTCAACCGTTTGAACAGGGCAACATCCAGCGGCTGGCGCGCTTCCGAGAGCAGCGTCCGGATGCGCGCGAGCCGCGTGGTGCTGCTGGCGCCGTCGGTGAGGCTGGAACTGCGCAGCGCCTCCTCCTGGTAGCCGTTGGTGTGCGTGACGACGCCGTTCGTCTCCGTGCGCACGACGAACTTGCCGCCCAGCGCGACCTCGACGAGCGCGATCTTCTGGCGGTCGGCAATCAGGAAAAACCCGGCGCGCGCGTGCTCGAAAAGGTCGCGATGCTCGAGCAGCGCATCCACGGAAGCGTGGCTGGCCAGGATTTCCGCAAGCACGCCTTTTTTGCCCGGTTGCTGCTTGCGTACGGACAGCGGCAGGCAGCTGGCTGATGCGGTGACGACCGCGAGGCCCTTGCAGTTGACACCGGCCTTGATGCCGGGCTCGTCGCCGCCCACGGCATAGAGCCCGAAGTATCTGTTGCCGGCACGCGGCGTGACGGTCTTCGTTTCCTGGGTGTGGTCGGGGCGCCAATCGCGATTCTTGACGATGATGGTACCGCCGCCATCGGCGCGTTCGCCCGCCACGCCCCAGAGCGTACAGGCCGGCGCGGCCGTGAGACCGGAGAACAACGCGCAGAGCACCAACAGCGGTTTCGCGGATGACTTCATGTCGCCAGCCTAGGTTGAAGCCCCACCCTGTCAAGCTTGCAGGCGGCCATTCCAAGACTGGGAAGCTTGCGCGGAAGCCCCCCGAGGCCTGGAAACCGGATCAGTATTCCAGCTTGCTGGCGCTGGTCAGCCGCTTGCGGAAGACCCAGTAGGTCCAGCCCTGGTAGGCCAGCACGACGGGCACGAGGGTCAGGGCGACGATGGTCATGACCTTGAGCGTGTAGGGCGAGGAGCTCGCGGTGTAGATCGTCAGGCTGTTCTTCACGTCGAGCGTGGAGATCATCACGTTCGGGAAGAGCGCGCGGAAGGTGGCGACCGTGACGAGGATGATCGTCAGCGCGGTGAGCGTGAAGGCAACGCCGGGCTTGGCGCGCGCGAGCAGGCCGGAGGCGACCAGCGCGACGGCGGCGGCGCCCGCGAGCAACCAGCCCAGGATGCCACCGGCGAACAGCGGCGTCTGGAAAAACGCAACGACGAGCAAGGCGACAGCGGAGACGACGGCCGGCAACCAGAGGCCGAACGCGGTGGACGCGGCGCGCTTCTGGAGGGAGCCCTCGGTGCGCAGGCTGAGGAACAGCGCGCCGTGCAGCAGGAACAGCAGCACAAACGTCACGCCGACGATCAGCGCGAACGGATTGAGCAGGTTCCAGAAGCCGCCGACATAGGTCATTTTCGCGTCAATCGGCACGCCGAGCAGAAGATTGCCGACGGCGACGCCGAAGAGCAGCGCGGGCAACAGGCTGCCGACGCAGATCAGCCAGTCCCACGTGGTGCGCCACGCCGGGCTCGCGCTCTTGCTGCGGAACTCGATGCCCACGGCGCGGAGGATCAGGCCGACGAGCACGAGGAACAGCGCGAGGTAGAAGCCGCTGAACAGCGTCGCATACCAGTGCGGGAACGCGGCGAAGATCGCGCCGCCGGCGGTCAGGAGCCAGACCTCGTTGCCGTCCCAGACGTGGCCGATGGAGTTGAGGATGAGGCGGCGCTCGCGGTCGTCGCGGCCGAGCAGCGGGACGAGCATGCCGACGCCATAGTCGAAGCCTTCGAGCACGAAGTAGCCGCAGAACAGCACGGCGACGAGGATAAACCAGAGTGTATTCAGATCCATGGTCAGTCTCCCTTAGTCCGCAGCTTCCACCGGGCCGAGCGCCGCGTATTTGCGGAGCAGCCAGACATCCACCACCATCAGCGCGCCATAGATGACCGTGAAGCCGATCACGGTGAGGAGCACCTCGCTCGCCGTGGTGGCGAGCGAGAGGCCGTCGCTGGTCTTCATCAGGCCGTAGACGATCCAGGGCTGACGGCCGAGTTCCGCCATCAGCCAGCCCGTGCTGTGGGCCAGATAGGGCAGCGCGATGCCGAGCACGAACGCACCGAGCAGCCAGCGCGGCGCACTGGCGAGGCGCTCCCCGCGCGAGCGCCACACGGCGAGCAGCGCGAGCAGGAACATCAACAGGCCGCAGCCGACCATGATGCGGAACGACCAGAACGTGACGAACACCGGCGGGATGTAATCGCCGGGCCCGTGCTTCTGCGTGAACTCCGCCTGCAAATCCTTCATGCCTTTGACGACGCCGCTCGGGCTGTTGTAGGCGAGGACGGACAACATCGAGCCCATCGGCAGCCCCCAGTCGTTGCGCTGGTTCTTTTCGTCGATACCGGCGACGACGAGAAACTCGCAGCGGTCCTTCGTGGTCCAGTTCGCCTCGGCAGCCGCGAGCTTCATCGGGTTGCTGCGCTCCAGCCACTGGCCCTGGCCATGGCCGACGAGCATGACGCAGACGCTCCCGATGATGGCCGCCGCCGCGCCCCAGCGGAAGCTGCGCTGGAAGAAGGCGGTGTGCGCGGAATCTTTCCGCAGGAGTTGCCACGCGCTGATGCCGAGCACAAAGAAAGCGGTCGTCGCGAGGGCGCCGAAGAGGACGTGGAGGATTTCAAAGGGCAGATGCGGGTTCGTCAGCAGGGCGAAAAAGTCCTGCATCTCCGCGCGGCCGTTGCGCAGGACGTAGCCGACGGGGTGCTGCATCCACGCGTTGGCGATGATGATCCAGAGCGCGGAGAGGTTGGAGGCGATGGCGACCAGCCAGATCGCCGCGAGGTGCAGTTTCTTCGAAGGCTTCTCCCACCCGAAGATCCAGATGCCGAGGAAGGTGGATTCGATGAAGAAAGCCAACAGCGCCTCGATGGCCAGCGGCGCGCCGAAGATGTCGCCCACAAACCGTGAATATTCCGACCAGTTCATGCCGAACTGGAACTCCTGCACGATGCCGGTCGCCACGCCCATGGCGAAGTTGATGAGGAACAGCCTGCCCCAGAACTTCGTCATCTGTTTATAGATGTCCTTGCCCGTGCGGACATAGGCCGATTCCATCAACGCCACCAGGATGGAAAGCCCCAGCGTCAGGGGGACAAAGAAGAAGTGATAAACCGTCGTGATCCCAAACTGCCACCGCGCCAGCATTAATGTATCCATGATTACCCCGTCGGAATGTCGACGACTTTACCCGTCCATATAAGAAATGCAAACGCCACGCACGATTTTTTTCGCCACGCGTGCCGCCCTCCCGGAGCCCTCAGCGCCGCTGGCCGGCGCGGGACTCGAGGACGATGGTCACCGGGCCATCGTTTTCAAGCTCGACCTGCATCAGCGCGCGGAAACGGCCGGTGGCCACCGTGCAGCCGAGTTCGCGCAGCAGGCGGACAAAATCGTCGAGCAACGGCTCGGCCTTATCCGGCGGCGCCGCGGCCGTGTAGCTGGGCCGGTTGCCGCCCGAGCAGTCGGCATAGAGGGTGAACTGGCTGACAACCAGCAGCGCGCCCCCGACCTCGCCGAGGGCTTTGTTGAGCCGGCCCTGCCCATCATCGAAGACACGCAGGAGCGCGACCTTGCGCGCGAGCCACTGGACATCCGCGGGGGTCGAGTCGGCCGCCACGCCGGCGAGGATGAGCAGCCCCGGACCGATGGCCCCGGTGGTTTCCGCACCGACGCGCACGGCGGCATGCCGCACGCGCTGGATGACGAGCTTCATGACCGGACGCGGGGCCGGTCCTCACGCCAGACGCGCGATACGCAACGAGGGCAGCCGGTTGAGCGCGGCGGCGATCTCGTAGCGGCGCGGGCGGGCGAGGTCGCCCTGCAGCGTGCGGGTCAGGGTTTCGAGGCCCTCGGAGCTCAAGTCCTGGTCCAGCGCGTCGAGGATCTCGCGGATCGGGCGGACTTCCTCCATGTAGCGGGTCTTGGCGTAATAGAGGATCCGGCCGATGGTCCGGGTCTGGTCCACATCCGCCAGCTGCTCGACGCCGGAGAGATCAATCTTGTCGCGGCCGAAGCGGAGGGAGTGGATGTCGTCCGCCTCGATGAAGAAGTCGCTGCGGCCGGCGCTGGGGTCGATGCTGCTGGGCACGATGGAACGGCCGTGCTCGACCATGCCGGCGACGTTGACCGGCGCGCTGGAGGCCGGGGCGGCGGTGACGAGCTGCTTGGCTTCCTTGGTCACGTCATAGACCTTGAAGTTGGCGATGCGCAGGACCGTATCGGCGAACGGAATGAAATCGGTGACGGTGACGGTGCCGGCGACGACGATGGAGACGCCGAGCTGGTCCACCATGCGGCGGGCGAGGACGGAGAGCGGCGTGATCCGTTGCTCGGCGGGCGGCGTCAGGCCGGCGAGGCGCGGATCGCGCGCGAGGAATTCCGGCGAGGAATCCGACTCGTCGAACAGCAGCGCGCGGGCGCCGGCCTCCAGCCCCTCGATGGTCGCGGCCGCCTCGGAGGCGAACACGTCGGCGTTCGGGCTGCTGTAGACCGGGCTGTTCTCGTCGCCGGCGTCGCGGAGGAAAGCGCCCAAATCCACGCGCCGGACGCTGCGGCCGGGCTCGGCCTTGAGATAGATGGCGTCAGGCACGGTGATGACGAGTTCGCGGCCATCGCCGCGGACGTGGTTATAGATGCCAGCCGCCACCGCCCGCATCAGCTCGACGCGGCCGGAATAGGCGTCGCCCAGGATGACCGTCAGGCCGGCCGGCACGCCGAAGCCGCGGACCGTGCCGGCCTTGGGCAGGTCGAGGGCCTTGGCCACGGCATCGTCCACCCGGAGGGGCTGCGCGCGGTGCGGATCGGGCGTGTCGCCGTTGTTGATGCGGCAGAGATGGGCCTGCTCGGCGACGAAGCTGACCCACCCGCGCGTCGGCAGCAGCCGGCGGATGTGGTCGGCATCGCTCATGGAGTTGACGCAGCGCTCGGCCTCGCCCTCGTGCAGGTTGCAATAGATGAGGGCGGCGTTGGCGATGCGCGGGAGCATGCCAAAGAAGAGCTCCTTGAGATCGGCGCCCATGATGCGGCCGTCCTGCATCGGCGGACGGAAATAGATGCGCGCCTCGACATATTCCTCGGTGACGACCAGGCTGGACCGCGGCAGGATCTTCTGCCCGGGCCGTGTGAAATAGAGGCGGCGGCGCGAAATGCCGGCGGTGTCATAGGAGGCGGTCTTCTCGATCTCGTCGGCCACCTTGCGCGTGAGCAAATCCTCCAGCGCCGTGCGGCCGACCGGCGTCTGGATCAGGTTCTGCGGGAAGCCGGCGATGAGCTGCGGGACGCGGACGATCAGCATCGACTGCGTATCCACCGGCTCCTCAATGCGCAGGATTTTGAGCACATACCGGGCAAAGTCATAGTCCCCCACCAGTTGTTGCAAGTCGGCCAGACCCTTCTGGTTGACCTGCTCGATCTTGATGTAGAGTTCCTCTTTATTTTTCATCGCATTCCCCTTTTACAAACCGCTTATGGTTTGGCCGCCTTGGTGACCAGTGTAACGGTGCCCTTGTCCACCGCCACGCTGGCGAGCTGATCGAGCAAAGCGCGGTCAGTGCCCCACCGGTTGAACAGCGCTGCCACGCGCGCGGCCATCGCCTCCGCGCCAGCCTGCGGCAGGCCGAGGTGGCCGATGCAGCCGGACTTCACCTCCAACGCAAAATGTCCATCGGCCACCTTGGGGATGCCGCTGAGCTCCCAGGTGATGGCCAGCGGGCCCCAGTGCGCAAGCGTCGTCACCGTCAGCACGCCCGGCTGCAGCGCCACGTGCAACTCCGCCAGCCGCATCATCCACGCGGCCACCGCTTCCTCGTTGCTGTGCGCCACCTTGAGCGTGGCGGCCAGGTAGGCGTTCAGTGCGGCCTCGGACAGCTCCAGCTTGACTTCCTGTTTATCCTGCACCGCCCGCGTCAGCGCCTGGCGTTGCCCGAGCAGCGCGGCCACATCCTCGTCCTTGCCGCGCTGGCCCGCGAGCGTCGTCGGCCAGATCAGCAGCAACAAGAGCACCAGCAGCGCGAGGAAGATGGTGACGCGCACCGCGCCCCGGAGGAACCGCGGCAGATCGAACGCGCGCCCGCTGCTGCTGCGCGTCAGGCTCGACAGGTCCAGCTTCGTCCCGCAGCGCGTGCAGAACATGCGGCCCAACTCGTTGCCTTGCTTGCATTGGGGGCATTGGATGACGTTGCTCACGAGGCCTTCCCCTTCCCGCTTTTCGGGGCCGCCTTCTTCGGCGTCGAGGCGGCGGCCGGCGTCGCCGCCGGCGCCGGCGCGGGCGGCTTCACGTCGGCCTTCGCGGCCTGTTTGTAGCTCTCGCTCCGGTAGTCGGTGATATAGAAACCGCTCCCCTTGAACAGCAGGCCTCCACCCGTGCTTAACAACCGCTTCACGCGGCCCTTGCATTCCGGACACTTCGTCAGCGGCCCGGCCTTGATGCTCTGGAACGCTTCAAACGTGTGCCCGCATTTCGCACATTCGTATTCGTATGTTGGCATGATCGATCTGCTTTTTCGCCCGAAGACATATGCGGAAACCCGCGGCATGTCAAACCCAGAGGCAGCCTGACCGCCGAATTCCGCGGGTATCGGGCCAGGCGCGGAACGTGCGTGCGGCGTGGCGGATCCCCGGGGGTGCCCCTGACGGGCGACCCCTCCCGCTGAGGCGCCCTGGCCGGGGCCGCCGCTGACCGGCCTCAGTCGCCGGAGGAGTATCCCCGGTCCGCCGGCCCGGGGAACAAGGTCAACTGGGCCGGCTGACCAGGCACGAACGGCTGCTCATACCCCGCATCCGCAGGCAGATCCCGCCCGCCGCGCGCCGCGACCGCCAGCTCATCGCAGCGGGCATTATCCAGGTTGCTCCCATGCCCGCGCACCCAGCGAAAAGACACCTCGTGCTGCGCGGCCAGGTTCAACAGCTCATTCCATAAGTCGGGATTCCGGGCCGCATCCTTGCCTTTGTTGCGGGTCCAGCGGGCCCGCCGCCACTGCTCCGCATAGCCGCCGGTGAACATGTCCACCACATACTTGGAGTCGCTGACGACCGTCACCTTGGACTTCTGGCCGTTCAACGCGCGCAGCCCAATGAGGACGCCCATGATTTCCATGCGGTTGTTGGTGGTCTTGCGGAAGCCACCCGAAAACTCCCGTCGCTGACCGGCGTGGAGCAGGACGACCCCGTAGCCGCCGCGGCCGGGATTCGGGGCGGCGGCGCCATCGGCATAGAGGGTGACCGACTGCTCCGGTGCGCTGGCTGGCATTTGCGGGTTCATGCGCGGCAGTATGGCAGACCACGCGCGCGGAGGGCAAGGCCCCGGAGAGCCTTCATTTATCCGGCGGTGCGGCGGCGAGTTCGCGCTCGAGCGCCTGGGGCGAAAAGCGCTGCCAGAGCACGTGCCCGTCCGGATCCACAAGGTGCAGGATGAAGCCATAGAACTCCGCCCCAAAATGGCTCACGGAAACCCCGGCGCCTTGGATCACCGAGACCTGTTCCGAGCGCGCCAACTGCATCCCCTTGGGCTCCACGGTGTAGGTTTTGCCGCGCTCCAGCCGCGGCAGCACCACCTTTTCCACCGCTTCGTGGTGCAGCATATGGTCGGGCAGCGAACGGCTGAAATATTCAATCACCAGCCGGCTGCCCGACACCACCTCGCCACGCTGACAGGTCAACGTGATGCGCGGTGTATAGGCCACCGGCCCATCGAGCGACCGGTAGGCACTGCCCGCTCCCGCCGATTTGCGGGTTTTCAATTGCGAATTATCCTCAAAGAGCACAGCCCGCGCATCGAAACTGATCATGGAAGACAGCGGCTCCTTGGAGGGGCGGTAGATATCCAGCGGACGGCGGAGGCGGTTGTCATTGGCCGCGGGGACCGCCACGGCGCTGGGCTGAGGCTTCGGACGCAACGCGGCCGGCCGGGTTTTCGTGGCATCCAACGCCTGCCGCAGCCGCGCCAGGGCCACCACGCGGTCGCACTCATCGTCCAGCGCCTGCACACCTGCCACCGTGTTGCTCTTTCCCAGCGTCTCCCGGAGGACGGCCAACGTCTGCACATAGCGTTCCGCCAATTTGACGATCGCGAGTTCGTTGCTGTATTGCGCCTGCTGCCACGTGAGCTGAAAGAAGGTCTGGGCCTCGTGCAGTTCGACCGGCTCATCCTGGGGGCGCTCGGTAAACGTGCGGACCTTGGCAAACCGGGCAATTTCATCGCGCAGGATCACCAAGCCCCGGAAGCGGCCGTGGGCCTGCTGCTGGCGCGCCAGTTCGCGGAGCCGCTGGAGATATTCCTCGCCGACGGCGGAAAGCCGCGCCTGTTCCAGCTTGTCGGCCTTTTGCAGCCCCGTCTCGAACTCCTCGCGGGCCGGCAGCACTTCGCCCGGCAAGGTCGCAGCGCCACAGAGGGAACCGCACAGGGTCAGGCAACCGATGATCTTTCGCCAACACATGGGGTAAAGCTAAGCACCAGCCGCAAGGTTGTCCAACAGTATTTTGCGCGCGCAAGACTTTCCCGCGGCAGCCGCGCCCCCGCTGCCGCAAGGCCACACCCCGGGCGGACAGAACCTCAGAAAATCCTCCCGCGATAGCGGCCGGGATTTCGGCCCCGTGCCCGTGACCCTGGCGCCACCGCCAGGCAGGGGGCAGGCGCGCCGCGGTCAGACCAGCTTTTCCTTCAACGCCTTGGCGACGGCGGCGCCGCGCGTGCCGACGTGGAGCTTGGCGTAGATGTTGCGCAGGTGCGCGTTGACGGTGTGGAAACTCAGGCCGAGGCGGTCGGCGATCTCTTTTTTGATCAGGCCCTGCGTCATCAGTTCCAGCACCTCGCGCTCGCGGTCGCTCAGCGCATAGTCATCGCCCCGCCCCGGCGCGGCGAGTTCGACGAAGCGGCCGAGCACGGCGCGCGCGACCCCGGGGCTCATCGGCGCACCGCCGGCGACAGCTTCGCGGAGGGCCTCGACAATGCGTTCCGCCGGCAGCGTCTTGAGCAGATAGCCCGAGGCGCCTGCGCACAGCGCGCGGAAAACTTTCTGCGGATCCTCGAACACCGTCAGCATGACGATGCACACCGCCGGCGCGGCGGCCTTGAAGTGGGCGATGGCGCTGATGCCGTCCATGCCGGGCAACTGGACGTCGAGCAGGATCGCGTCGGGCGCCTCCGCGCCGCGCAGCGCCGCGAGCGCATCCTCGGCGTTGGAAAACGTCTGCAGTTCCAGCCCCTCGGCCTGCTTGAAGACGAAGGCGAGCGCGCTGCGGTAGGCGGCGTTATCCTCGATGGCCCAGATGCGCAGCGCGGTCGGATTTTCCTTTTTCACGCGAGCGGAACCTCCAGGTGGATCAGGGTGCCGGCCCCGGGCCGGCTTTCGATCGTGAGCTGCCCGCCGATTTCCTCGGCGCGGCGTTGCATATTGCGCAGACCGTGTCCGCCGGGGGCAGCCGACGGCTCCATCCCCACCCCGTCGTCGCGGATCGTCAGTGCGAGCCGGCGTTCGGTCAGGCCGATCTCGACGGTTACGCCCTGCGCTCGGGCGTGCTTGAGGATGTTGTGCAGCGCTTCCTTGAAGATCGGCAGGACGTTGCGCCGGACCTCGAGCGGCGCGCGCCGGCCGGCGCTGTCGCCGGTCACCGTGAATGCGCGCAGTTTGCCGGGCAGGAGATCGTCGGCGATGCCGCGCAGCCGCTGGAGCATGTCGGGCAGCGCGTCGTGGCCGGGGTCGATCATCCAGACCAGGTCCTTGAGCGCCTCGATGCTTTGCAGCGTGATGGCGCGGATGCGCTGGAAGGCGTCGGGGTCGTGCGCCTGCTCCGCGACGCCGATCAGCAGCGCGATGCCGCCGAGATTCGACCCGATCTCGTCGTGCAGGTCGCGCGCGATGCGCAGCCGCAGCCGGTCGAGCTGCTGCTCCCGGCGCACGCGCCAGCGGTAGAGGCCCAGCGCGACCAGCACCGCCAGCGCCGCGCCCGCCGCAGACAGCAGCGCCTTCCACCACCACGTCTGCCAGAACAGCGGCGCGACGGTGAAGGACACCAGCGCCGGCAGGCTCCACGCGCCGTTCAGCATGGCGCGGACGCCGAATTGGTAACGCCCCGGCGGCAGTTGCGGGTAGAGCGCACGCCGCTCGGCGCCCGGCCCGGTCCACTCGCTCTCGAAACCTTCCAGCCGCCACGAAAAGCGCACCGCCTCCGGCTCGGTAAAGCACGGCGCGGAGAAATGGAAGTCCGCCTCGTTGCCTTGGGCGCGAGCAGACTCGATGAACACGCGCAAGCTTTCCGCCGGCGGTTCGGTCACGCGCCACGGGTCCACCATTGCGAGGCCCTCGCGCGTGGCGAACCACAGCTTGCCATCGGGGGTCTTGGCCGCAAGGTGTCCCAGGCCGCTGGCGCACGCCGCCGCCGGAAAGCCTTCGCTGACACCGAAGAAGCGCAGGTTCGGCCGCGCGTTGACCGCGCCCAACGCCGCCTTGCTGATGCGCGCGAGGCCCCGGCGCAGGCCGAGCCAGAGGTGCCCGCGGTTGTCGTCGAGGATCTGCGAAACGAACTCGTCACGCAGCAACAGGGCGTGCTGTCCGTTCTGCCAGCGCTCCAGCCCGGCGGGCGTGCCCGCCCACACAAGGCCCTCGCTGTCCTCATAGAGCGCCAGCACCGTCGCCGCGGCACCGCAGCGCTCCAGCGCGCCGTTGGTCGCGAGGCCGAGCAGCCCGTTGAACTGCGTTCCGATCCAGATGCGGCCGGTGCGGTCTTCGAGCAGCGCATTGACCCGGCTGTGGACGCGACCCGTGCTGCTCGTGAAAGCCACCAACTCATCGCGCTGCGGGTCGAAAACCTTCAAACCTTCGTCCATGCCCGCCAACAGGCGCCCGTTCCGGTCTACGAGCAACGCATTGATGTTCGGGCCGTAAAACGGATCGGCGACCTCGTCGTGCCAGTGCCAGAGGTAATCGCCCTGCGTCCCGACCCAGAGCGAGCCGTCGCGCCCGGCCGCGAGCGCCGAAATCGGCAGGCGCTCCGGCAGGCCGGTCAACGGCGCGGGCGCCAGGTCGCCGACGGGGCGCGGCTGCATCAGGCCCACATGCGCGACGCCCGCGAGCAGGCGGCCCTGCGCATCCACCGCGAGCGCGTTGATGGCCGCCTGGCTCAACGGCTCCTCGGGGCGCAAGGTGCGCAGGCTGCGCCGGCGCAGCTGGCGCAGCCCGTCGCTGCCGGCGAGCCACAGGCTGCCATCGGGTGCGGGTGCGATCCACTTCACGCCGCGAATCGGCAGCTGGTCGTTTTGCAGCGCCTCCGGCCACAGGCCATAGCGGACCTGGTAAAGCGTGCTCTCCGTGCCGACCCACAGCGCGCCGTCGGGCGCGGCGTAGAGTGCGAGGATGCCGAGCCGCCGGCCGCGCGCGACCTCCGGCACCGGCACCGCTTCCCAGCGGCCTTGCCGCCGGCTGAAGAGCGACTCGCCCGAGGCGGCCCACAACGTGCCCTCGCGGCCGAGCGCCAGGTGCTGGAAGTCCACGGTGCAGTCCGGCGGGAGTTTTTCCTCGGCGAATTTTTCCTGCTCGAACCGCAGGATGCGCTGGCCCGCCGCAAGCCAGAACCGGTTCGTGCCGTCGGCGACCACGGCCGTGATTTTTTCCGCGCTGTTCGTGGCGGGGGGCAACGGAAATTCCTGCAGACCGGCCGTGGTGCGCTTCAGCAACGCCGTGGAGGAGGCCAGCCACTCGCGGGCACCGGCAATGAGCCGGTTGTGCAGGAGCGTTTCTGCCGGCGCACCCGTTTGCGGAAGGAACTGGAAACCATCGAAACGGGAGACACTGCAGGTGCCGACACACCAGAGAAAGCCATCGGGGTCGAAGGCCAGCGCGCGCAGATTATTTTCCGGGAGGCCATCCTCCATGCTCCAGCGACAGGCCGTGTATTGCTCCGCGCGGCCGGACGCGATGGTCAGCGGCGCGAATTCCTTCGCCGCCGCCGGCGCGAGCGCCGCGAGCCCCGCCGCCAGGATGGAAAGCCACTTGGTCATCACAAATGCCTGCCGCGCCATTGTGACGGAAACGCCGCGGCGCGCAACAACGTTTTCCGGGGCCGGCCCCGGCCCACCAGCGCCCCGCGCCAGCCCGGACGGCGGAGGAGAATGGGGCTTGACAGTACCGCGGCCTGCGTAGGAGAGTTGCCCGCATCAGTTGAGGGTCTGGCGCGGAACGCAGCAGGAGGAAAGGCAGCCATGGCATTGCGAATTCTGCAGGTGGAGGACGAGCCGGCGCTGGCACGGCTGCTCAAGGAATATCTGAAGATGGCGCTGCGCGAGCCGTACGAGCTGACGTGGGTGCAGCGCCTGTCCGAGGCCACCGCGGCCTTGACCGCCCAGCCGTTCGACCTCGTGCTGCTCGACCTTGGCCTGCCGGACAGCCGCGGCATCGAGACGTTCCTCACGCTGCATCAGCTGGTCCCGCAAATCCCGATCATCGTGCTGAGCGGCCTGGACGACGAGTCGACGGCGCTGCGCACGCTGCAGAGCGGCGCGCAGGATTACCTGGTCAAGAGCAACGTGGACAGCCACCTGTTGGTGCGCGCGGTGCGCTATGCGATCGAGCGAAAAAAAGTGGAGTCGGCGCTCGGCGAGGAGCGCGACCTGCTCCAGGCGCTCATCGAGAGCCTGCCGGACCAGATTTATGTGAAGGACAGCGGCGGGCACTTCATCCGCACGAACGCGGCCGTGGCGCGCATGTTCGGCCAGCCTTCGCCGGAGGCCCTGCAGGGCAAGACGGATTTTGATTTCTTCCCGCCCGCCCTGGCGCAGCAGTTCACCGACGAGGAGCAGCAGATCATCAAGACGGGCCAGGCGCTGGTAAACCGCGAGGCCCGGCTGGTCAACCACGACAACCGGCCGCACTGGATCATCACCACCAAGGTGCCCTGGCGCGACCACAACGGGCACATCGTCGGCACGGTGGGCATCAACCGCGACGTGACCTCGATCAAGACGGCCGAGGAGGAGCTGCGCCGCGCCAACACGGAGCTGGAAACCAGCCAGCGGGAGCTACAGGCCTCGGTAGCCGAACTGCAGAAGATGCACACCGACCTACGCGCCATGCAGATGCAGCTGGTGGAATCCGAAAAAATGCGGACGATCGGACGCCTCGCCGCCGGCGTCGCACACGAGGTCAAGAACCCGCTGGCCATCCTGCTGCGCGGCTTGGATGTCGTGGCGCAGGCGCTGGGGCAACCGGACGAAACCATGACCGCCGTGCTCAAGGATATGCAGGATGCCATCCTGCGGGCGAATACGGTGATCCACGGCTTGCTGGACTTCTCCGCGCCGAACCAGTTGGAAGCCCAGCCGGAGGACCTGAATCTGATCGCCCGGCAAGCGCTGTTCTTCGTGAAGCATCTGTTGAACGAACACCACATCCAGCCCGAGTTGGCGACGGCGCCGGACTTGCCGCTCTGCCGGCTGGATCGGCGGAAAATCACCGAACTGCTGGTCAACATCTTCGAAAACGCGATCTACGCCATGCCCCAAGGCGGCACGCTCACGCTGCGCACCTCCACCAAAACGCTGACGGGCTTCGGCACCAACATCGGCGACAGCGTGATTGACCGGTTTCAGATCGGCGACCGTGTCGTGGTGGCGGAAATCGAGGACACCGGCCAAGGCATTCCCGCGGATAAATTGGACCGGATTTTCGACCCCTTCTTCACCACCAAGCCGGCCGGCCAGGGCACAGGCTTGGGATTGTCGGTCTGCAAGACCATCGTGGAACTGCATCGCGGGACCATCGAAATCCGCAACCGCGACGAAGGCGGCGTCCGCGTCACCCTCATGTTCAAGGCGCAGGAAGCCGCGCCCGAAACCGCGCCTCACGCCTGAAGCTTGTCCTTGACACCTGGAGCAAGCCGGCATCGCTCGTCAGTTTGCCGAGGAAGCGGCAGTTGGTCCAGGCCTGCGACTGCGGGAGGATTTCTGGTTGCCAACCAAGGCCCTCTCGTCACCCGGCGCGTAACCACACAGCACGCCGCGGGCCACCGCCAACATCAAGACCCACGGGGCGCAGTCATCCCGATGGGCGCGCTGTCAGCCATGCCGCTTTTGTAAGCCATGGCGGTGACGGTCTGGCCGGGTTGAACGCTGATGACGCCGCAATACACGTACCCCTTCGTACGCGTGGGCTGCGTTCCGTCGAGGGTGTAGCGGATGGAACCCCCTGGCATGCGCGCGACCATTTTCACCGTCTGCGACTGCGCATAAACCCCGTCGCCGGGGCTGATGAGCACACGCGCTGTCGCGGCCTGATCACCGAGATCGAGCCCGATAAACAGGCCATCGGCATCGTTGGAGTTGAACCACGTCCACGTCTTGCGATCAAACGCGCCTTTCCAGTGGATGCCGGGCGCGAGATACCCGGCGGAACCGAAACCGCCACCGGCGAGTTTGTGCCCGCCGGCATAGAATTCAATTTCGGCAACGTTGCCGTGCGAGCCGGCCGGGGCCTCGTAGCGCACCCAGCAATAGGGTGTGGTGTTGTCGAACTTGAGTTCGCCCCAGGTGCCGCGCTGCGGCGCCGTCTTGATTTCCGCGAGCACCTGGAAGCCTGCGGCCGGCGAGAAGTTAGAGCCGCTGAACCGGCCGCCGACCAGCGCCTGCTCGCGCTCCCGCGCAGGGAAATAACGCACGCGATCGACGACCAAGAGATCGGCAGAGCAGCCGGCACGGGCGCCAGCCCACAGCCGCAGAGGATGAGTGCGTGGAGGT
This sequence comes from uncultured Lentisphaerota bacterium, assembly GCA_903912445.1. Classification (GTDB taxonomy): domain Bacteria; phylum Verrucomicrobiota; class Kiritimatiellia; order CAIQIC01; family CAIQIC01; genus DP16D-bin41. Next base: position 10,482 of record CAIWHP010000189.1, on the reverse strand, counting down.
GTTTCATGGATGTTTAGGCTTTCTTTTACCGCGTCGTTTTCCAGCAGGGCGGCGAACCACCCGGAACAGCGCGCAAGACCAACCCCGCCGGCGTCGGCGTTGAGGTGCGCCGCTTGAAATCGCGGCAGGAGAGCAAGGCCTGCCGGAAATCCGGCCCCTGACCCGGAGCGTGGCGGGTGCCTTTCATTGCGGTGGAGTGAAGAACGTGCCTTGGATGGTGCGATCCTCGTCGCGCGGGCCGTTGAAATAGTAAACCGTCAGCACCCTGCCATCCGGGCGGACGAGGCTGCGCGGATACCCGAGGTCGCCGGTGAGCCCGTCGTCACGGAGGATGATTTCCGGCCCCCAGGTGCGGCCCTCGTCGCTGCTGATGCGCGCCCGCACGCCGGTGGGTTTGCGGCGATAGCCGTAGCTCAGGCACAACCGGCCGTCCTGCAGCAGCACCAGGGCCGGCGGATTGCCGCCGATGTTGCCGGTGGCGGCGCCGAGCGGCGTCCAGTGCTGGCCGAGATCGTCGCTGCGCCAGGCCCGGATATGGTAGCCGTCCTTGCCGTGCCGGATCGTGGTGATGAGCGCGCCGCCGGGCAGGCGCACGGTGGAGGGCATGATCGCGAAGTCACCCGGGACCGGCTCCGGCCCGATGAGCGCGACCAGTTTCCAGTGCAAGCCGCCATCGGTCGTCCGCGCGCAGAAGACGCGGCCCTCCTTGTCGTCGCTCTTCGCCGCGCTGCCGAACATCAGGCAGTCGCGCGGGCCGAGCACGACCAAATCGGTGCGCGTGCAAATCTTCTCGATGCCCTCGACGGCAAACTTGAAGGGCCCGCGCCACGTGCGGCAGCGATCGCCCGAAACGTAGAACCACGACGGGCCGACGTGCAAGCCGCCGAAGCGGAACAGCAGCGCAAAATCAGGCGCGGTGAAGTCGAGGGGCTCTGGCAGCGGCGCCGGTTTTTTTTCTGTTTTCGGGTCGGCGAAGGGCAATTGGTCTTCGACCTTCCACGTCCGGCCGCCGTCGAGGCTTCGAGTTTGGCAAATCTCATGAGGCTTCGAGCGATCTATCGCGTGATCGTTGGTTGCGTACTTATACCAATTGCGCTGAAAGCCCACGACCAGTTCGTCGCCCCACTGCCAGAGGCCGTGATTCGCCGGCCAGCCGCCGTAACGGCCTGGCTCCTTGAACACGACGATGTTTTCCTTGGCCGCCAGTTGGAGGGTGGGTGGTTCGGCCGTCTTCGTTGGCGCGGCTGTCTCGCCGGGGATGCCCACGGTCAAATGCGCATCGTCGGTCGCCTGCGCCGCCTTGGCCGGGGCGGGCGCGAACGCCGCCGCAGCCGCTTTCTGGAACGTCGGGATGATCGCCTTGCCGTCCTTCATCCAGCCGGCGTGCTGGCCGAGGAAGATCGTGATGAGCTTGCGCTCGCGGTCGAAAGCCGACGCGGTGTTATAGGCGCCGCCATGCGTCACCGTCTTGCCGTTGGAGCCGATCCCAAAACCATAATGCGAATTGGCTGCGCCCGACTGATCGGAGGTCATCTGCGCGACGGCCTTTCCCGACAGGATGCGCTGGCCCTCGAAGCTGCCGTTGTTCGCCAGCATCCGATAGAAGATAGAAACATCGTGCGCGGTCGAGAACAACCCGCCCGCCGGCATCGGCTGCCGCTCGCGGTCATCGAGCGGATACTTCAGCTGGGCGATCGGACACTCCTCCAGATCGTCCTTCTTCGCGTTCGGCTTGTAGGCTTTCGCCAGGCGCTTGAGTTGGGCGGAGTTGGGCCAGAACGTCGTGTCGCTCATGCCCAGCGGCGTGAAAATGCGCTCGTCGAGAAACTTTTCGAAGCGCATGCCGCTGACCACCTCGACGATGCGGCCGGCGGTGTTGATGCCGGCGTTGGAGTACTGCGACTTCGTGCCGGGCTCGAACAGCAGCGCCAGTTTGGCGTAGCTTTGCACCCGCGCGGCCAGCGGGAACAGGTCGAGCGTCGGCTGTTCCATGTCGGACTTGAACGGCAGGCCGCTGGTGTGGCTAAGGATTTCGCGCACGCGGATCGGATGGCGCGGTGCCTTGAGCTCCGGGTGTGCCGCATTCGTGCTGCTGTTCACCTGCTGGCCCTTGAACTCCGGCAGATATTTTTCCACCGGGTCATCCACGTTCACCTTGCCCTCATCCACAAGGATCATCAGCGCCGCGGCGGTGATCGGCTTCGACTGCGACGCGATCCAGAACAGGCAATCGGTCTGCATCGGTTTTTTCGCTGCGACGTCCCGCCAGCCGACCGCCTCGACGCCGAGGATTTTATCCGGGTCGGCGACGAGCACGACCGCGCCCGCGAGCGTGTGGCTGTCCACAAACGGCTGCAACACAGGCGCGAGCTTCGGCGTCTCGGCCGCACACGCCGCCGAAACGATGGCCAACGCCAGTGCAAGCGAACGCCCAACACGACTGATTTGTTTTTTCATAGGTACTTCCCGTTATTTCGCCGGCGCGACCGGCAACGCCTTGAGCCATGCCAGGTTGAAAACGTAGTGGTTCTTGCTGCTGATCAGCTGAATCAAATCGTCGCGCGTCTGACAGATCGAAAGATAGCCGGAGGGCTCGGCCAGCGTGTCGCCAAGAATGAACTCGCGCTTGTCCACACCGGCGACGCTGCGCTCCGGCCCGCCGGGGGTGACGAGCCGCCGCACGGGCCACGTCTGGCCATCGTCATAGGAGAGCGCTGCGAACAATCCGTAACCGGTGAACTCGGAACCATCGGCGGCTTTGAACTTCAGGCCTTTGCGCTGTTTCCATTTGCTCTGCTCATCGGTGAACGAGCAGAACAGCAAAGCTCCTTCATGCAAGCGCAGCAGCACCGCGCGTTGCACCGTACTGATCGCGGGGAATTCGCTCGCCGAGTAGGTCCAGGTCTGGCCGCCGTCGCTGCTCATGCTGAGCGGCGTGCGGTTGTTGAACAGCTCCTGCTGCGACGCCAGATCGAAGCGACCCAGCGCCAGGAGCCGGCCATCGGCGAGTTCTGCGAGCGCGTTGTGAATGCCCGCGAAGCGGTTGCCGTGGCCACCGATGCGGAAGTCGGGCTTGCCAGGCGCCGGCAAACACTGCCACGTCTGCCCGCCGTCGCGGCTGATGTTCAGGCTCGCGCCGGGTTTGTTTCCATCGAGCGGCAGCAGGAGCAAACCGTCGCGTGTACGCAGCGGCGTATTGCCGATTTCGGCCTCGGGTTGGAACAGCTTCGCCTTGGACCAGGTCGCGCCGCTATCGGTCGAAGTCCGCACGATGTCGCCCGCCAGGCTCTTGGCGAAAAAGAACAGCGTGCGGGCGCCATCGAACCAGAGCTTCGGCGCGTGGTCGTTGATGTCCGGCCCTTCCCAGAACGGCGAGGCGGGTTCCCATGCGGTGGTGCCGCGGCGCAGGCGGCTCGCGAGCACCGTGAGTTCGGGGCCACCCTCGTCGCCGCAGGAGAACCAGACGGCGAGCAGATCGCCGTTCGGGCACTCTGCAATCGCCGGGCTGTGGTTGTGATTCGAGAAGAGCGGGCCGGCAAGATCCGGCGGAACTTTTACGAACGGGGCCGGGCCGCTAAAAAACGACGCTGCGATTTTCCGGCCCTTCTCCGGCGCGCGCTGACTGACCTCGCGCGCGTTGAGCGGCGGCGGGGGCACCGGCAGCGGTGCGGTCTGCGGCAACGCACCAAGCACGACGCGAAAACCGATCTGGTCGTTCACGCATTCCGGCAGGCGACCGCTGCGATTCGCCGAGCGCAGCAGGCGGTTGAAGACAGAATGGCTGCCGCCACGCGTCACGCGGAAATCGCCATCCACGCGGCCGACCGGGTCCACCTGCTCGCCCGCTTCATAGGGGCCATACCAGTCGAGGCACCACTCCTCGACGTTGCCGTGCATATCGAACACGCCAAAAGCATTCGCCGGCGTCTGCGCCACACGCAGCGGCGCTTTGGCCGGCCAGTTGCGGTAGTCGCGCGGAAACTTTCCTGCTGTGCTGAAAAACCGCTTGATGAGCTTGTCGTTGATTTTCCATTTCTGGAAATCATCGGGCAGTTTGTCGCCGGTGTGGAAGCACGTCGTGGTGCCCGCGCGACAGGCAAATTCCCATTCCGCTTCCGTGGGAAGACGATAAGGCTGGCCCTCTTTCGCCGCGAGCCATTCGCAGAATTTCACGGCGTCGTTCCAACTCACGCCGGTCACCGCTTCGTCATCCGCGCCGCTGATTTTCAGAGCGGACTTGAACTGGCGATATTGACCGATGGTGACTTCGGTGACGCCCACATACAGCGCGACAGTGATCCTGACGCGATGCGCTGGACGCTCGTCCCAGTCGGCGTCGTCGCACTTGTCCGCATGCTTCACCGTCTGGTAATCCGCCGGCGGACCATCCTGGCCCAGCAGGAAGTTGCCCGGCTCGATACGCACCAGCTTCATACCGAGGGAATTGCTGATCGCGGTGGGCGCATCAGCAGCCTGCAGCACGGTCATCGGCGCCAGGAGCAGGGCAGCAAGGCAGCAGCTGCGTTTCATGGCTTCAAGGCTCCTGCCGGAGTTTTTAACCACGCCAAATTGAAGCGATAGTATTTCCGGCTGCTGACCAGGTGAATCAGGCCGTCGGGGGTCTGCACACAGAACAAATACCCACCACGATCGGATTTCCACGGAGTGCCGGCCTCGAGGGGGATCAACTTGCGGCAGGACCAGGTCTGTCCCTCGTCCATCGAGAGCGCGGCAAACGTGCCGAAGCCTTTACGCACCACGCCGGAGTCATCCGCGAAATCCATGCCCTGCTGGGTGTTGTCTTTAAAAAGTGGGGAAGCGTCCGTGTAGGAGAGGAAAAGGATGGGCCCCTCGCGCAGACGCAGCAGGGCAGAACGCTGGGAGTTGAGAATCGGGGGAAACGGGCTGGCCTGGTAGGTCCATGTTTTCCCCTGGTCGGCGGAGAGGCTCAGCGGGGCACGGTCGCCGATGGGACTGCCCCGGCCGATCGCGAGATAACGGCCGTCGGCCAACACCACGAACGGCGCGTGGATGCCTGCGATCCAGCCAGCCTGCTTCCCGGCCTGGCCAAACTCCTTGGCCTGCCATCCATACCGGGTCACTTCAGCCCATGAATCACCGCGGTCCTGGCTGCCCCACAACACGGTACCGTCGTTGTTCATGCCCGAATATCCGGCATCGCTGGGCATGACGAGCGTTCCGTCGGGCAAGCGCACGATGCCCATGTGCGACCAGAAACGGGGTTCGCCGCTAAAGGACTTCTGCTCCGGGGGATTCGCCGGATGCTCGTGGACCAGGCGCGCCGGGCTCCAGGTCGCGCCGTTGTCGGTGCTGACCCGCTTGACCACCGAGAAGCGATGCTGGGCGCCGCCGACGCTGTTGTAATGATGCAGTTCCCCGTTGCCGGCGTTGAAGAGCACCGCACTATCCACATCGCGATCGGGCGCGATGAAGAAGCGCGCCGGCGGATCCCACTGCGCCTTGCCCCGGCGCAGGCGGCTGATGAGGATCGCCATCTGGTCGCTGCTGTCGGCCGGCGCGGTCATTGCGGTGACCAGCAGGTCCCCGTTGTCGCAGGCGACCAGGCTGGGAACGTGATGACGGTTGAAATACGGCAACGCCTGCGGATCGGCAGGCTTGTCAATAAACGGGACCGACCCGTAAAAGACGGGGATTCCCGGGTGCGCCTGTTCTTTCCAATCCATGCGGGTCTGCGAGACATCGCGGAATACTTCGGCGAGTGGCAGCGCGGGACGCACCGTGCCCCCCGGCAGCGGCGCCCGCACCACGCGAAAGCCAAGGTCAACCCGGCGATCCTCCGGCACCGTGCCCGACCGGTCCGAGGCACTGGGCTTCACCACGCGGCCAACCTTTTTGATCACCCCCCCGACCGTCACCTCCGTCGTCTCCGTACGCGCACCGCTCCGGCCCCGGGCCACCCGGATCTCGCCCTGCTGCGGCCCGAGCGGATCGGTCACGGCCCCCGGCGCATACGGCGCCCACCAATCCAGACACCATTCGAGGATGCCGTCGCCCATCCCGCGCAAGCCCAGGCGCTCCGCGTGGCGGGCGGCGCATTCCCACTCCGCCTCGGTCGGCAAGCGGATCGGCGCATCCTCCTGCTCACTCCGCCAGCGGCAGTAGGCCACGGCATCGTTCCAAGTGACCATCACCGCCGGCGCGTCAGGGCTCCAGGCGATGCCCCGGGCGGCGATAAACGCCTTGTGCTGCGGCCTGAACCGGGCAAATTCAGCCTGCGTCACCTTCGCCAAAGCCAAGGCAAACGGCCGGGTGATCCGCACCTCATGCACCGGGGCCTCATCCCAGTCCGGCCCGGCATAGGTACGTTGGGCGCCGGTCGAGAGCACCTCCGGCCCCGGCTGGGCGCCCATCTGGAAAACACCCGCCTGAACGGCTACCCAGGCGGACAGGGTGCCGTCAGCAGCCTGGCTGCGACCTAGCGTTGCCAGCAGCGCGGCGGTAAGAACAAGAGCGGTAAGTTGTGTCATTTTTTATTCCTTCATTTCCAAGGATTGGATGTTATCGGCCCGCCTTTTTCCAAGGGTTGGAAATCCGGCCGGTGGCCCGGGCAACAGAAAAAGTGGATTGCATTCATGGTGAGACCGGCAGCACTTTCGGGGGTGCGGCGGGGAGCTGCTTCAGCCACGCCAGATTGAAGACATAGTGATTCTTGCTGGAGATGAGCTGGATGTTGCCATCGCGCGTTTGCGTGGCGGCGAGGTAGCCGTTGTGCTCGGCGGAAGTGGGGCTGAGGGTGAACTGGCCCCGGTCAATGCCGCTCACCGTCAGCGGCGCGCCACCGGGGGTGATGAGGCGGCGGTGCGACCACGTTTTGCCTTCATCGACCGACAGCGCCGCAAACAGGCCCGCGCCGTGGAGCGTGCCGCTTTCGCAGGGGAAATCCATGCCCTTTGGCTGCTTCGCGTTCGCGGAAAGATCGGTGAAGGAGCAGAGCAACAGCGGACCTTCGCGCAGCCGCATCAAGACGGCGCGCTGCACGCTGCTGATGGCGGGGAAGGGCGTCGGCTCGTGCGTCCACGTCACGCCGCCGTCGCTGGAGTAGCTGGCCGGGGTCTTGAAGCCGAACTTGGCCTGCTCCGGCTCGAAATTGAGCCGGCCGATGGTCATGAGGCGGCCGTCGGCAAGCTGCACGATGGGCGCGTGGATGCCAGCGTGGCGTGCGGGGCTGCCGCTGCGATGCGCCAGCTTCTTGTCGGTGATCGCGGTAAAAGTCCACGTCCGGCCGCCATCGCGGCTGACCGTGAGGCTCGTGATGGTTGTGTCCTGCGTCATCGCGATGACGCCTTCGCGGGTGCGGAAGATACCGTTGCCGATTTCGCTCACCGGCTGGATGGGCTGCGCCTTGGCCCAGGTGACGCCGTTGTCCGTCGAGGTGCGCACGATGTTCTCGAACTGGCCGCGCGCGAAGTGGAACAAGGTCTTGTCGCCATCCCACCACAACTTCGGCCCGTGGTCGTTGATGTCCGGACCGTCCCAAAAGAGCGACGCCGGCTCCCACTCCGTCGCGCCACGGCGCAGGCGGCTGGCGAGGTTGTTTAGCTCTGTGCCCGCCTCGTCCACACACGAATACCACACCGCGAGCAGGTCGCCGTTGGGGCACTCGGCGATGGCGGGGCTGTGATTGTGCCAGGAGAACAACGGGCCGGACGAGTTGGGCGGAATGATCACAAACGGTTGCGGGCCGGAGAAGAACGGCACGTCCGCCGCCGGCCTCTCGAGCTTCGCCAGCGCTTGCGAAACGTCCTGCGCGTTGAGCGGCAGCGGCGCGGGCGGCAACAAGGTTCCTTTAGGCCACTCACCGAGCACGACGCGGAAGCCGGTCTTCTCGCTGCTCGTGTCCGGCAGCCAGGCGGTGCGGTTCGCGGATCGCAGCAAGCGTGTCTGCATCGAGTGGCTGCCGCCGCGGATGATGCGGAAATCGCCGTTGCTGCGCCCAAGCGGATCGGTCTGTTCGCCCGCCTCATATGGCCCATACCAGTCCGCGCACCACTCAGACACATTGCCGTGCATGTCGTAGAGACCCCACGCATTTGCCAGAGACTGCGCAACACGCAAGCTGAGCTTCACCTTTTTCGGGCGATACTCCGGCGGCAGTTGGTCGCCGGGGAAAAAGCGGTCCCGCAAACCGATGTCCGTCGGCCATTGATGGAAGCCCGCGGGCAAAGCGTCGCCGGTGTGAAAGAGCGTCGTCGTGCCCGCGCGGCAGGCGTATTCCCACTCCGCCTCCGTTGGCAGGCGGTAGAGCTGGCCTTCTTTCTGCGACAGCCACTCGCAGAACTTCACCGCCTCATGCCAACTTACGCCCGTCACCGCGTCATCCGTAGCGCCGCGACCGCCGGCATGCTTCGGTTTGAATTGGCGATACTGGCCCAGCGTCACCTCCGTCGCGCCGATCTGAAAAGGGGTGCTGATGGTGACCTTGTGGGCCGGCTTCTCGTCCCAATCCGCATCGTCAAACTTCGCGGCGTGCGCCTTCACTTTATAATCGGCCGCCGGCCCCGACTGGCCCATCATGAAGCTCCCGGCCTCCAGGCGCACCAGTTTCATGCCGATGGAGTTCTCCCTGTCCGCGCCACGAACACACGCAGCGCCGGCAAACAGGACCGCGACCAACAGATGCAATCGCTTCATAACTTTCCACCTTTCATCGCCCACCAGCATGTGACCGCCTGCCTTCACTGGACCTTCCCGAACGCGGCCAGCGCCGCCTGGTAAAACGCAGGATGGATCTTGGAACCGTCGGCATTGCGCCAGCCGGCGTTTTGAACCATATAGACGGTGATCAGGCCGCGCTGCGTATCAATGGAGAAGTTGGTGCCGTACTTGCCCAGATGCCCGAATTTTGTGCCGGTCGTCTGGAGCCCGAGGCCGTAGCCCTTGTCGATCCCCGCGCCGGTCTGCTTGCGCGTCATCTCCCGGACCGCCGCCGCGGAGAGATAGCGCCGGCCCGCGAACGTCCCGCCCTGCAGCAGCAGCTGGGCAAAGCGCGCCAGATCGCTGGCTGTCGAAAACATGCCGCCGGCCGGCATGGGCCCGCGCGTGTGATCGTTCAGCGGATACCGGAGCTGGTCGATCGGGGTCTCCTCGATGTCGGCCTTATCCTTGGAGCCTCGATAGGCTTTCGCCAACCGGGTGAGCTGCTCCGCGCTGGGCCAGAAGGTCGTGTCCGTCATAGCCAAGGGCTGGAGCAAACGCTGCTCCAGAAACACCTCATAGGGCTGCCCGCTGACCACCTCGACAATGCGCCCCGCCGTGTTGATGCCCGCGTTGGAGTATTGGTATTTCGTGTCCGGCTCGAACTCGAGCGCCTGCTGTGCGTAACTGCGCACCCGCTCGGCGAGCGGATGCAGATCGAGCGTCGGCTTTTCCAGGTCGGAGCGGAACGGCATTCCGCTGGTGTGGGTGAGCAGGTTTTTGATGGTGATCGGATGCCGCGGCTTTTTCGGCACCGCGTGTTTAGCTTTCTTGTCCGCCACTATCAGCCCCGTGAACTCCGGCAAATATTTCTCCACCGGATCGTCCAGTTGCACCTTGCCCTCGTCCACCAGCATCATCAGCGCCGCCGCCGTGATGGGCTTCGATTCCGATGCGATCCAGAACAGACAGTCAGTGCGCATCGGCTTCTTCGCCGCGACGTCCATCCAACCGACCGCCTCAAGAGCGAGCACCTGGTTGGAGTTGGCCACGAGCAGGACGGCCCCGGCCAGCGTATGGCTGTCCACAAACGGCTGGAGGGCCGGCGCGATTTTCCCCGCGTCGGCCGCTGGTGCCAGGCCCGGTCTGCACGCAAGCAACAGCGCCAGCCCCATCGTTTTCCATAGTCTCAGGACCTTCATGCTCCTCACAAGCTATTGGCCGGGCTGAGGTCCCAGGCGTCGAGGCTCTTCACCTTCACGCTGCCGCTACGGCTGATGAGTTTGATGCCGAGGCTGTCGGCGCACGTCGGGTAGATGCGCTGCGTGAGGCACTGCCGTCCGTTGGCGAAGACCTCCAACACCGAGCGATCAAGAAACACGCGCAGACGCAGGGGCTCGCCGGGTTTCAGCTCAAACGGCACCCCCTGCCCCGCGCCCCAATGGCCCGCCCCGATTTCCGCGGCCTTGCCGTCGCCGCCGTGCGCCAGCGAGGCGGCGCGCTCCGTGCCCGCCAACTCAACGCCCACTTTCGCGGCGCCGTGCAGCTTGAGCGGGCTTTTGCCGTCGGCCGAGCTGAGGTCGCCCAAGTGCCACACCGCCACCGCATCGGAGAAAACCGCCTTGGGATCCGGTATTTTTTGCGCCGGCGCCGCGCTGCCGATCATGGACAGCAACACCGTGGCCACAAACAGCCAAGCCACGCCTCGGGGGAGGAGATGCCAAAAGCTATTTCCGCCGGGTCGGTGACCCGGCCTACAGGAAAGACGGCCGCTGGTGTCGCGCATATGTGTAGGCCGGGTCACCG
>CAIWHP010000188.1 GCA_903912445.1 uncultured Lentisphaerota bacterium | reverse complement strand
GCCGCGCTGCCGGCGTGGCGCGAGCAGCTCGCCCGCGCGCGCGAGGCCGACCGCGCGCTGCGCGCTGCGGAGTGCGATTTCGTCCCCTACCTCCAGGCGCAACGCGCGCCGATCCTGGCGCCCTACTGGGACGCCTATGTGCTGGCGTTTCTGGCCGACGGCCGGCTCAAGATCGAGGCTTATCCGTGGGACCTGGTCCGAACGTACGGGCTGCTCTCCGAAAAGGACATGTCCGTGCGGACGGTCTGGCTGGTCACAGGCGGCCGTGGCAAGGATACCTGGATGCAGCTGGCGCAATGTTTGGGCGCGGAGGCGCCGCAGCACATGCGCCGGCAGGACGCGCCGTTGCGCCTCTTCGGGCGGGCCGCGGAGCTGTGGGAGTTTGCGGAGGGCCAGACCAGCGTGGCGCTCATGCAGCGCTTCCACCCCAAGTATTTCACCACGCCCTATCCACCCGGCACCCGCGTGCCGCGCGGTTCAGGTTGACCCCGCGGCTGGCGGTGTGTAGTCTCGCCGCGCTTTTCCGGAGAACAACAACATGCCACTAATGCTCTTCCTCATCGGCGCGCCCCGTGCCGGCAAGACCGCGGTGTTCGACGCGTTGACGAACACGCCGCAGGGTCCGCACTGCTTCGTCAAGGGCGCCCACCGGCTCGGCACCGTCAAGGTGCCGGACGCCCGGCTGGAGGCGTTGCGCGATCTCTACAACCCCAAGAAATACACGCCCGCCGAAGTCACGTTCGTGGATGTCGCGCTCCCCCCGGCCTCGGCCGGCGAAGGCAATTCGTTCAGCCAGCTCAACGCGTTCCTTGGCGATGCCGACGCGTTTGCCCTGGTCATCCAGGCGTTCGGCGAGATGGACTACCAAGGCAACACGCCGGACCCGGCGAAGCAGTTCGAGTCGCTGCTGCTGGAACTGATCGTCGCCGACATGGAAAAGGTGGAGAAGCGCCTCGATAAAATCGACCAGGAGTTCAAGCGCGGCCTCAAGGGCAACGAGGCCGAGCGGGCCGTCCTGCAGCGCTGCAAGCAGCAGCTCGACGCGGGCAAGGCGCTGCGCGACCTGACGTTCGAGCCCGAGGACGAGAAGCGCATCAGCAGCTTCCGCTTCCTGACGCAGCGCCGCCTGCTGGTGATCGCGAACGTGGCCGAGGACGGCCTCAATGGGGCCGCGCTGGAGCCGCTGCGCCAGGCGGCGGCGGCGCACCAGCTTGAGGTGCTGGTCTTCTGTGCGCCGCTGGAGGCGGAGATCGCCACGCTCGACCCCGAGGCGGCGGCAGGCTTCCTCAAGGACTACGGCATTGCCGAGCCGGCGCGGGTGCGGCTCGTGCAGGCGGCGTACCGTATTTTGGATCTCATCAGCTTCTTCACCATCGGCCCGGACGAGGTGCGCGCGTGGACCATCCACCGCGGCACGCTCGCGCCGCAGGCGGCGGGCAAGGTGCATTCGGACATCGAGCGCGGGTTCATCCGCGCCGAGACCGTGGCGTGGGAACCGCTGCTGCGGCTGAAGAGCCACGCGGCGTGCCGCGAGCAGGCCCTGCTGCGGCTCGAGGGCAAGCAGTACATCGTGCAGGACGGCGACGTGATTGACTTTCGCTTCAATGCATAGATATTGCCTCCTCAAACAGGAGAGCAACTATGCACGCGAAACGAATGGCGCGGTGGGTGGCGGGCGCGGTGGCGCTGGCCGGCGTGGCCGCGAGTGCGGCCGAGTATCAGGTGGACCCCGTCCACAGCACGGTGACGTTCGCGATCAGGCACCTCGGCATCAGCGAGGTGCGTGGTGCGTTCACGAACTTCACCGGCAAGATCGCCTATGACCCGGCGAAGCCGGAAGAGTTCAAGGCGGGCGGCACCGTGGAGGTCGCGAGCCTGAATACCGGCAATAAGATGCGCGACGATCACTTGCGCAGCGGAGAATTTTTCGATGCGGCGAAGCTCCCCGAGATCAAGTTCACGGCCACCGGCATCAAGAAAGAGGATGGCGAATGGGTGGTCACCGGGCAGTTCACCTTGCACGGAGTGACGAAAGAGCTCAAGCTGCGCGGCGAGCTTTCCGGTCCGGTGCAGGATCCCTGGGGCAAGACGCGCATCGGGCTCAGCGCCACGACGAAGCTCAACCGCCTCGACTATGGGATCACGTGGAACAAGACGCTCGACAAGGGCGGCGTGATGATCGGCGAGGAAGTGAAGATCAGCCTCAACATCGAAGCGGTGCAGCCCTAAACCGCCGCCGCTGCCGGCCGCAAACCTGACGCGCGACGCCTTGATGGCGTCGCGTTTTTTATTAGAGCTTGCCGTCGGCGGGGACTTTTTTCGCAGCCACGTGGCCGTCGAAGTAGAAGTAGTTGCGCTGATCGCCATGGCTCGGCAGTTCCGGCAGGCCGCCGGGCTCGCCCCAGGTGCTGCCAAAGGCCTGCTGGTCGGTGTCCACGAGGACCCACACGCTGGTCAGCGGCAGGATGGCGGCGACGGACTCCAGCTTCTGCGGCGGCTTGGCGGAGTCAGGATAGCCGAAGGGGTCAAAAGCCGAGCTGCCCCAGTTGAAGCCGGTAGTCCGCGCATACACGACGCGGCCGACCATGTCGTAGTTCTTGCCGAAGCGCCGGAACGAGGGGCACATGAACTGGGGAACGAACTGGTTCTTGCTGGTGGCCGGAGGGCAGCCGAGATAGGAGGAGAGGTAGTAGCTCATGTGATATTTGTCGCCGGTGTTGTAGTTGGCGATCTGGTTGCACCACAGGCCGAAGCTGGAGCTTTGGCCGGGCGGCAGCCAGCCGCGATGGTCCTGGATCCAGGCGTGCAACGCGGTGCTGATATTGCGCATGTTGGCTTTGCAGCCGGCCTGCCAGGCCTTCTGCTGGCTTTGGAACAGCGAAGGCAGGATCAGCCCCGCCAAGATGGCGATGATGGTGATCACGACGAGCAATTCGATCAAGGTGAAGCCAGCCCGCGAAGTTTTGTTCTGCATAGTTACCCACCTGTTGGCGCGCCGAATATACTAGCTGGCAGGCCATTCCACAACGCCTTTTGCGCGGGCCGGCAAGGGCGCGCCCGGGCAAGCGGAAACGTGGCGCCGCAGGCCGCTCAGGGCGTGCGGGGCTTGGCCAGCGCGGGGGGCGGCGGGTTGGCGCGGCGGACGGCACGGCCGTATTCGATGACGCCCTTGGCGATGCCGGTGGCGATGGCGTCGCGGTGCTCATCGGTCATGAGCCGGCGCTCGTCGCCGGGGTTGCTCAGAAAGCCGCACTCGACGAGCGCGGCGACGCACGGCGCGTCCTTGATCACGACGAAACGGGCGTGCCGCAGTCCGCGGTCCTCGGTCTTGGCGGCGGCGCAGATGTTCCGCTGGATGAAGCTGCCGAAGATGTTGTTCTGGGCGTCACGCGAGTTGGCGGGATAGCAGATGTTGTTCTTGGGGCTCGTGCCGCCGGCGTCGCTGGTCGACGGATAACCCGGGCTGGTGAGCGCATAGGTCTCGACGCCCCGCGAGTCATGGTTGGCGGCGGCGTTGAGGTGGATGCTGAGGAAAAGATCGGCCTGGCGGACGGCGGCGAGGCGCGGCCGCGTGTCGAGCGCGATGAACCGGTCGACGTCGCGCGTGAGGTAGGCGCGGAAGCCCTCGGCGACGAGCTTGGCGCGGACGCGTTTGGCGATGTCGAGCGCAATGCGCGGCTCGACGAGTCCCCGCGGGCTGCAGGCGCCGGGGTCGTTGCCGCCATGACCGGGGTCGAGCACGACCACGGCGGTGCCATAGCCTTTGAGATAGGAGGCGGGCGCGAGCAGCGGCAGCACGATTTTTTGTGCGTCGGTTTCGGTCAGGCACCACCGGCCCCAGTTGCGTGCGGGCGGGGCGTTGAGCCAGACGAGCTGCCCGTTGACCCGCGCCTCACGGCCCTCCGTGCTCAACTCGACGGTATTGGTCTGGTTGCGCAGCAAAATCTTCTTGGCCGGCTGCGTGACGGCGAGGTTCAGCTTGGATGCGATCTCGCGGATCGTAACGAGCCGGTCGGCCCGCGCACCGGAAGGCGTGGTGAAGAGGGCGGCGGCGGGAAGGGCGCCCAGGCATGTCACCGCCATGACCGCCAGTAATAAAAGGGAACGTTTCACATGCTGATATTTCCGCCAGATGCTCTTGCGTGGCGCGGCGAAAGAATGCCCGATTTTCAACGGATTGCAAGTGCGGCGCGGCGCGGCGCCGAAAACCTTTTCCGTTTTGAATTGCGTCGGGGGGATGTGGCGGATAAAAAGCGGTGTGGTCTGCAGTCAAAGGAGTCCGAATATGAAGCGGATGACGATGTTGATGAGTGCTTGGCTGGCCGGTGCGGCGTGTTTGGCGCCGGCGGAGACGCCTGCCCCGAGCGCCGCTCTCCCGCTGACCCCTGTGGTGGTCAAGAGCCCGCGCGTCAACCTGCGCGCGAAGCCCAGTGCCGATGCCGAGCCGCTGGGCAAGGTCGCAGAGGGCGCGATCCTGCAGGCGAAGGCTTTCCGCGAGGAGTGGGTGGAAGTCGTGCCGCCGGAGACGGTGGAGCTGTGGGTCCATCGCGATTTCGTCAAGGATCAGGTGGTGACGGCGGAAAAGCTTTCGATCCGGACCGGCCGCAGCATCAACCACAGCGTGGTCGGCGCGATGGCGCGTGGCGAGAAGCTGACCGTGCTGGGCGAGGCCCAGGACTGGCTGCGCATTGCGCCGTCGCCGGCGGCGTCGGCCTGGGTCTCGCGCAAGCTGGTCGAGATGCAACTGCCAGGCCCGGGGGACAAAGCTGTCGTGGCGGAGGTGAGTGCCAAGCCCCTGCCGCCGGTCGCCATCAGCGCCCTGGCCACCACGGCGACGGCCTCGGGCGCGGTGCTGACGGGGGCGGGCGTGGAGGCGGCGGCCTTCATCCCCGAAGACGTCAAGAGCGCGCTGATCCCGCTCGACGGGCAGGGCAAGGCGGTGCAGCTGGAAGGGGTCCTGCGCCTGGTCGGCTTCGGGTTCCGGCATCCGAGCCGTTTCCGGTTGGTGCGCCTGAGTGGCCGGAGCGTCGAGACGATCTGCTATGTGCGAGGCAATTCGGACCAGCTCAACGGATTGCTGGACCAGTTGCTGCGGGTCCAGGGGCGGCAATACTTCGTCAGCGGGGCGGACTACCCGGTGCTGGTGCCCGAGCGCATCTCGCCGCGCGCCGCACCTTGAGGGAGGTGCGCACGCCATGCCGGCCCGCTTCAAATACCGCATCTTCCAGGTGTTGCGCTATTGCATCCCGGCCATGCTGTTTCTCGTTGCACTGAGCGCGACGATCCACTGGCAGCAACGGCTCGACGCCCAGGGGTGCGGACGCTGCGACGATGTCTGCGCCAGCTTTGTGCTCGCCCAACACCATGCCCACGGGCAGGGCTTCAGCGTGGCGCCCGGCGAGCCGGCCCTGCTGTTGGAAGACAGCGTGTGGCGGCTGCTGTTGGCCTACCTGACGCGCGTGACGCAGGCGCCCGAGACGGCCTCCTATCTGCTCGGTGCGCTGTGCGGGCTGGGCACCCTGCTGCTCGGCATGGAGTTGGCCGTCCGCTTTGGCTATCACCCGATGACGCGCTGGTTCTTCGGCTTCGCGCTGCTGTTCGCGCCCGGGTGGCTGCCGAGCCTGGTCGAGGGCCACTCGACCCCCTTGGCGGCGCTGCTGGTGATGTGGGCGGTCAGCGACCATGTCGTCCGGATGGACCGCCACGAACTGCCGCTCTCGCTGTTGCTGGCCGGGCTGGTGGCGGCGGCGGGGTATGTGCGGCTGGAGTTCATCTGGCTGTGGGTCATTTTCGCCCTCCACTATCTGCTGGTCGCCTGGCGCAACCGCGAGCCGCTGGGCGAGCGCGGCTACATCGTCATCCGCGCCCTCGCCGGCCTGCTGTTGATCCTGCTCGCGTTGCTGCCGCTCGCGGCCTGGCACTGGCCGCTGCTCGGCTGGCCGCCGCTGCGCATCCCCGGGGCGCCCCTGGCGACCGGGAGCGAGCCGATGTGGCGCCTCATGCTCATCGCGATCCCCAAGGCCTACGCGCGCTGGATGCATGCGCCCTACTGGCACACGTGGGCGCTGATGGTGCTGACGGTGGCCGGCGCGATCGGGCTCGCGCTCCGGGCCTGGCGGCAGCGCGAGGCGCGTTCGGCCTTCATCGTCCCGCTCGCGCTGCTGCTCATGCCGCTGTTTTACGCGTTGACCTATCCGCTGACCGGCTGGCCCTCGTCCGACGTCGTCTTTGCCGCGTTCGACCCGCTCGGCGCGCTGGCCTGCGCCATCGCCGCCAGCCGCGTGCCCGACTGGATCGCCCGCGGACTGCGGCGGCGCTACTTCCTGCACGCGCATTGGGTGGCCGCGCTGCGCCTCGCCTCCTGCCTGCTGCTGGCGATCGCCGCCCTGCTGGAGTCCATGCACTGGAATGCGCAGTGGTCGCGCGAGACGCACGCCCGGATCCACACGCGCAACGTGCTCAAGAACCTGCTGGCCCCCGTGTCCTACGGCGTGCGGCCGCCGATGTTGCTGACCGATCAGCCCGGCTGGGCGCTCTGGGACACCGCGTCGGTGGTGGTGGATCTCAGCGGGCGGCTCACGCCGGACTTCATCGCGCATCGCAACGGCCACGACGCGCTGGCCGTGGACAAACTGCGCAACCGGCTGGCGAGCGTGAGCTATGCCGTCGTGTGGGAAGGCCGCGCGACGGCGTTGGTCAACGATTTGAACTTTGAAAAAATGCCCGCGTCCGCGCCGGCCGCGGCCGGCTATCCTGCGCCGCAGCTCTATCGCTTCAAGCGCCCGCCGCCGGCGCCTCCGGCGACGGCGCTGCCGCCGCCAAAGCCGCCCGCCGCGCCTTGAAGAAGTCCTTCACCAAGGCTGTGCAGGGTTCCTCCAGCACGCCGGTGACGAAGTCGGTGCGGTGGTTCAGCGTGTCGCTCTGCAGGATCTGGTACCGGCTCGCCGCACCGCCGCGCAGGGGATCGCTCATGCCCCAGACGACGAGCGGTATCCGCGCCAGCACGATTGCGCCGGCGCACATCACGCATGGCTCCTTCGTCACGTAGAGCGTCACGC
Source organism: uncultured Lentisphaerota bacterium (assembly GCA_903912445.1). Classification (GTDB taxonomy): domain Bacteria; phylum Verrucomicrobiota; class Kiritimatiellia; order CAIQIC01; family CAIQIC01; genus DP16D-bin41. The sequence goes on along the minus strand of CAIWHP010000188.1, from coordinate 44,645 downwards.
CGTCCAGCCGCCAGTTGCCGACCGCGGCCGCGGCCTGGGTGATGGCGATCATCTCCGCGTGCGCCGTCGGGTCCTTGAGCATCTCGGTCTGGTTGTGCGCCTGGGCGATCAGGTGGCCGTCCTTGTAGATCGCCGCGCCCACCGGCACTTCGCCCTCCTCGGCCGCGCGCTGCGCCTGCCGCAACGCCACCCGCATCCGGAGCGCGTGGATGTCCAATTCTTCAGTCATGAAAAGCCCTGTTGCTGCCGCTCACTCCGTGACGTGCCCCGCGCGCAGGAAATGCTTCCGGTAAAAGTTCAGCTCGGCGATCGAGCATTTCACGTCGTAGAGCGCGTCGTGCCGTTGCGCAGCCCCGGGCAGGTCCCAGCCGGGCAGGTTGGCACGCATCAGCGCGGCATCCGCCTTGTCGAATTCCGGGCCGGCCTGGGCGCCCAGCCACAGGATTTTCAGCGCGCTGATGTCGAGGTGCCGGTAGTGCAGGCGCGCGCTGAAGCGCGGCAGGAATTTTTCCGCCAGCCACCAGTCGGCGTGGATCGTGTTCCCCGCCAGGATGGGCCGGTCCTTGACCTTGGCCGCGGGCGGGCCGAGCAGCTCGTCCAGCCGCGCCGCCAGCAGCGCATCCACCAGGTCCACGGTCGGCGTCTCCGCGTCACGCGCTGCCGTGACGAGCGCGGGACATTCGCGCAGCAGGAATGTGCTGACCGGCGCCTCCGCCGGCAGGCGCACCGGCGTCACCAGGTCCTGCGCCGCCGGGGCGATGCGCCGGCCTTCAAAATCGGTGACGACCATCGCCACCTGTACCAGCTGCGCCTGGTCGAGCTCGAGCGAGGTGTACTCCGTGTCGAACCAAACCAGCCGCGGTCCATGGGGTGTTTGCATGCGCCGATTGTTCAAGGCCGCCCGCCGCATGGCAAGCCCGGATTTCCGAAATCTCCGGTTGGAAATCAGGGTGGGATAGACAACTATCCGCCTGGCGGACGTCTTGTTGGTGGCTGGCAGATCTCATGCAACTGGAGCGGCTATACGATGACCACGCGGATGCGCTGTTCGGCTTTTTGCTGAACCTGACGCGGAGCGAGGCCGACACGCGCGATGCGCTGCAGGAAATCTTCCGGCGGCTCGCGCTGCATCCGGCGCTGCTCGCCGGCGTGCGCGACGAGCGCGGGTTCCTGCTGCGCATGGCGCACAACCAGGCGATCGATGCGATCCGCCGCCGCGCCGCGCGCGACCGCAAGCACGAGTCCCAAGCCCTGGAAACGGCCGGCCTCTTCGCGCCGGCGCCGGACACCGACGCGCAGACCTTCCGCGTCGCGCTCGAGGCCGCGCTGGCCGGACTGCCGCCCGAGCAGCGCGCCGTGGTGCACCTGAAGCTATGGGAAGGGCTCACGTTCGAGCGCATCGCGACGGCCTTGGCAATCCCCCTGAACACGGCGGCGAGCCGCTATCGCTATGGCCTAGACAAAATGCGCGAGCAGCTGCGTCCCCTCTATGCGGAGATCACGCCATGAAAACGTTCGAAGAGAAATTGTCGGAGCAGCCGCTGCGGGCCACACCCGCCGCGTGGCGCGCAGAAATTCTGCGCGAGGCCCGCACGGCGGCCGCACAGCAAAACATGGAGCCCACCGCCGTGACGGGCTGGCGCTCCTGGCTCTGGCCAGCGCCGCGGGCGTGGGCCGCGCTGGCCGCCTGTTGGGTGGTCTTGCTTGCCGTCCAGCTTTTCGTCGGCACGCCTGCCGCCACGGCGGTCGCGCAGGTGGATGCCCCGCGCCTGGCGCTGGCGCTGGAAGCGAAGCGGCACACGCTGTTGGAGCTGGAGGCGGCGGTGGTGGCGCAGCAGACCCCACGCGCTGCGCCCCGCCTGCCGCGGGGGGCGAGCGGCTGGCTGCGTGAAGAAAAAGGAGCGCTGCCATGTTGAAGAAAATACTCAAGGTTATGGCCTTTGTGGTGGTCGCATTGATCACGCTCATCGCGCTGGTCTGTGTCGAGGAAAGCGTCCGCGGCAAGGCGGCTTGGCAACGCAACTTGCGCGAGCTGGAGGCCAGGGGCGAGACGCTGGACCTCCTGAAGCTCGCCCCGCCGCCGGTGCCCGACGCGCAGAACATGGCCGCAGCGCCGATCTTTGCGGAGTTGATGATCGCCAGCAATCAGGATCAGACGCGGTTGGTCGGCGCGCTCAAGAAAGTGTCCCCCAAGGATCCGCCGGTCACGGACGGACAGCAGCAGGGGCAGCGCGTGGACCTGGCCAAATGGCGCGTGGCGTTTTCCAACGAGAACCTGCTGGCCGCCCTGCAGCCCGCGGCCGCCGTGCTGCAGGAAGTCGCGGATGCCGCCGCGCGGCCGCAGTGCCGTTTCCCGATCCAGTACGAAAAAGGGTTTACCTGTTTGCTCCCGCATCTTTCATCCCTGCTCAAATGCGCGCGGACCTTGCAGCTGCGTGCCCTGGCCGAGCTGGAGGCCGGACAAGGCGAGGCCGCGCTCAAGGATGTGCGGCTGATGCTGCGGCTGGCGAACTCCCTGGAAAACGAGCCCATGCTGATTTCGCAGCTGGTGCGCATGTCCTGTCTGCGCCTTGCAGCGCAGACTGCGTGGGAAGGGCTGGCGGCACAGCGCTGGAACGACGCCCAACTCCAGCAGCTGCAGCAGGACTTGGCGGCGATCAACCTGTTGGCGCAGCTGGAGTCCGCCTTCCGTGGCGAGCGCTGCATGGCCAAGTGGGCCTTGGATATGCTCCTGGACAATCCAGGGAATCTGCAGATGCTTACGGAGGTTACGGATGGGAAGACCACCCGTTCTACCAGCTGGCTCTGGCACGCGCTGCCGATGGGCTTCCTGTATTTTAACTGTCTCAACGTGGATTTGTTCTACCAGCGGCAGATGTTGCCCTGTGTGGATAGCCGCGCGGGTCGCATCTACCCGGCGCGCACCGACGCGATCGAGCCGGCATGTGTGGCGATCAAGCAACACGCCTTTCCCTATCATGTGCTGGAAGCCCTCATGATCCCGGCCGTATCCAAGGTAGTCATCAAGGCCGGCGTGGCTCAGACCTCCGTGCAGCAGGCGACACTCGCCTGTGCGGTGGAACGCTATCGTCTGGCCCACGGCAAGTGGCCGGAAAAGCTGGAGGCGCTCGTGCCGCAGTATCTCGCAAAGCTGCCCGCCGATGTGATCGACGGCCAGCCGCTGCGCTATCGCCTCGACGGCACCGCTGGCTACGTCCTGTATTCCATCGGCTGGAATCAGCAGGACGATGGTGGGGTGCCAGTCCTGACCAGGCCGGTCGCGCCCGAAAAGAAACCGCGCACGGATGACAAGCAGGGCGACTGGGTCTGGCGCTCCAAACCAGCCCCGTGAGTTGTGACCGGTATTGTTGCGGGCGGGTTTTCCAAGGTCTGGAGGCTCGCCCGCTCATTTTTTCCAACCCTTGGAAAAAACGTGTTGTTTCTTTCCAATCATTGGAAATCCGCCGCTGCTATGCTACAAAACCGCGGCATTTTTGGAGAGGACAAAATGAACAAGACTGACTTGCTGCACACGATCACCGAGCTTTCGCACGAATTCGGCACGACCGATTATGTCCGCGGCGGCGGCGGCAACACATCGTGCAAGACGGCGGACACGCTGTGGGTCAAGCCCTCCGGCACGACGCTCGCCGGCCTGCAGCCTGCGACGTTCGTGGCCATGGACCGTGCGGCGCTGGACAAGCTCTTCTCCCTCGCCATCCCGGCCGAGGCCACCGCGCGCGAAGCGCAGGTCAAAAACGTCATGGCCGCCGCAGTCACGGCCGGCCAGACCGCACGGCCCTCGGTCGAGGCGCCGCTGCACCATGTCCTCCACGGCACGTTTGTCGTCCACGTTCATCCCGCGCTGGTCAACGGCCTGACCTGCGCGCGGCACGGCGCGCAGGCGTGCGCGGAGATGTTTCCCGATGCGCTCTGGATCCCCTATATCGACCCCGGCTACACGCTGTGCATGGACGTGCGCCGGCGCGTGCTCGAATACACCGCCACGCACGGTCAGCCGCCGTCGCTGCTGCTCCTGGAGAATCACGGCATCTTCGTCACCGCCGACACCGCCGACGGCATCCGCGCCATCTATCGGCGCGTGATGGTCGCATTGCGGGACCGGTATGCCGCCGCCGTCATCTCGCCGATGCTCCCGGTGGCGCCGGCGGCCTTGCCGGACCTGGTGGAACCGGTGAAGGCGCAGCTGCGCGATGCGCTCAGCAGCCACGCCGCCGGCATCGCGTACACGGGCAAGTTTGCCGTCGCGCCCGGCCCGATCTCACCCGACCACATCGTCTATCACAAGAGCTATCCGTTCACCGGCGAACTGACCCACGCGAACATCGAGGCCTTCCGGCAGCAGCACGGCTATGCGCCGATGATCGTCAGCACGCCGCTGGGCGTCTTCGGCGTCGGCCCCACCCAGAAGAAGGCGGAGCTGGCGCTCGAGCTGGCGCAGGATGGCGCGCTCGTGGCGCACCTCGCGGCCACGTTCGGCGGCATCCAATACATGACCGATCGCGCGCGCGAATTCATCGAGCACTGGGAAGTGGAATCCTACCGCGCCCAGCAGATGGCGTGACGTACTGCCACACGCGTCTACAACTTCCCCGTATGCTGGTTGTTGGGGGGAGGGGCGGAAGTCTGCACGCTGGGGCGGCGTCTCTGCCGAATCTGGCCGCTAGCGCGGGATGGCTGTCGCGCTGAGCTATACGTTTTCAACCACCGCGCAAGCGCCCTTGAGCAATACTTCCAGCTGCTGCTCGTGGATGCCGTAAAAAGCCTTGAGCGCGGCGATCTGTTGCCAGATTTCCGCAGCCGGCGCGGCCGGGGCGGCGCGCTAGATGCCGAGGATCATCTTGTTTTTGTCGGTGTGCTCCAGGGCAATGAACTCGAACACCTTGACCTGATAGCCATGGGCCTCCAGCAGCAGCGCGCGCAGGCTGTCGGTCACCATGTCCGCCTCGTGCGCCGCATGGACGCCGAAGCGGAGCAGGGGCCGCAGCACCTCCGGGGCCTGCAGTTGCGGGCGCAGTTCCTTGTGACAACACGGCGCGCACAAAATCAACGCCGCGCCCGAGCGGATGCCCAGGTGCAGGGCGAGGTCGGTGGCGGTGTCGCAGGCGTGGAGGGCGATCAGCACATCCAGCTTCTCCGGCGCATAGTCGCCGAGCGCGCCCTGCCGGAACGACAACCCCGTGCATTGTTCGCGCGTGGCCACGGTATGGCACAGCCCGACCAGCTCCGGGCGCAGCTCGATGCCGGTCACCTGTGCGTCGCGCTGGAGCGTATGGCGCAGGTGGTCGTGGATCGCGAAGGTCAGGTAGCCTTTGCCGGATCCGAAGTCCACGACTTCGATCCGCGGCTGCCGGGCGAGGGGCGAATCGGCGACGGCCTGGGCAAAGATCTCCAGGAATTTATTGATCTGTTTCCATTTGTGGGCCATCGCCGGGATGATCCGCTGCGCGGCATCGGTCAGGCCCAACGCCTGGAGAAAAGGTTTGCGATGATCCAGCAGGCGTTTCTTCTCGCGGTCGTGTCCGGCCGCCGGTGCCACGCTCGACTGCGCGGTCCCGCGGGTCAGCCGGCAGGTGCCCTGGCGGCTGAACTCCAGATGGAAGTCTTCCGCCTGCGTCAGCAGATGCGCGGCCCGGAATGGCGTGCCCAGCAAGCCGGCCAGGCAGGCGACGCCGGCGGCTTCGGGGAGATTCTTGGTGATATCGCGCGTCGCGTGGTGGTGGACGAAGCTGAGGTGTTGGCCGTCCTTGAGCGCGAGCGGGCGGACGACGATTTTCTTCAGGTCGGTTTCCGGCCCGTGGTAGGCCGAGAGCACGAGCTTTGCCAGCGTTCCGCGCTCCAGGCTGGCGCGCAGGGCGTCGAGAAAACGGGTGACCTGTTCAGGCTGGGCTGCGACCGGTGGGGCTTCGTCCGTCATATCACGCCGGGACATCCTTCGGCGCGGTGGGGCGCGGGGCGTTCCGGGTCACGTCCCAGTACGGCGAGATGCGGCGCAGGCGCGCGACGACATCGGGGAAGATCTCGATCAGCCGCTCGACCTCCTCGGCGGTGTTGTAGCGGCTGAGGCTGAAGCGCACCGAGCCGTGGATCGCCGTGAACGGCACGTGCATCGCCTGCAGCACGTGCGACGGCTCCAGCGAGCCGGAGGTGCAGGCCGAGCCGCTGGAGGCGCACACGCCCTGCGCGTTCAGCTCGTAGAGTATGCTCTCGCCCTCGATGTAGTGGCAGGCGAGGTTCAGCGTGTTCGGCAGCCGCGGCGCGCCCTGGCCGTTGACTTCCAGGAAGGGAATCTTTGCGATCAGCGCGGCTTCGAGCCGGTCGCGCAGGGCGCGGATGCGGTCCTCGTCCGCCATGTGTTCGGCGGCGAGGCGGCAGGCGCGGCCGAAGCCGACGATATACGGGACGTTTTCTGTGCCGGCGCGGCGGCCGTTTTCCTGGTGGCCGCCGATCAGCAGCGGGCGGATGGGCGTGCCGCGCTTGATGTAGAGCGCGCCGACGCCCTTCGGCGCGTGCAGCTTGTGGCCGGAGAAGCTCAACAGGTCCACGTGCTGGAATTCGGCTGTCAGGTCCAGGGGGAGCTTGCCGACGGACTGCGTGGCGTCGGTGTGGAAGATGATCGCGGGGTTCGTCTCGTGCGCGATCCGCGCCAGCTCGGCGATCGGGAAAATCACGCCGCTCTCGTTGTTGGCGTTCATGATCGTGACCAGCAGTGTGTCCGGCCGCAGCGCCCGGATGTAGGCGTTCAGGTCGAGCTGCCCGCTGCGGTCCACCGGCAGGAAGGTGACCTCGTAGCCTTGCCGCGCGAGGTCCTTGCAGACCTCCAGCACGGCGGGGTGCTCGACGGTGGTGGTGATGATGTGCCGCCGCTGCGGGTTGGCGCGCGCGACGCCGGTCAGCGCCCAGTTGTTGCTTTCCGTGGCGCACGAGGTGAACGTGAGCAGGCTTGGCGCGCTGCCGCCGAGCAGCGCGGCCACGTCCTTGCGCGCCTCCGTAAGCGCCGCGCTGACGCGGCGCGCCTGGTCGTAGGCCGAGCTGGGGTTGAAGTATTGCCCGGTCAGGAACGGCTGGATGGCCGCGACGACTTCCGGCGCGACAGGGGTGGTAGCGTTGTTGTCGGCGTAGATGATGTTCATATCAGACCGCGATCACCTTGAGGTTCGCGTCCACCTTGTCCTTGAGCGTGCGCTCGACCATCAGCTTGAGCGTGGCGTTGGCGCCGGGGCAGCCGACGCACGCGCCGGAGAGCCGGCAGTAGACGATGTTGTCCTTCACGTCCACGACCTCGAGATCGCCGCCGTCGTGGTGCAAGGCGGGCCGGATGAATTCGTCGATCGTCTTCTCGATCTTTTTATAGATCTGGATCGGCGAGAGCGGTGCGTCCGTGGCGGACGCCGCCGCGGGCGCGGGCACGGCTTCGGTCGAGGGCTTGCGGCCCCAGACTTCGTCGAGCAGATCCTGCAGGCCGCCGGGCGCGTGGTGGCAGGAGCCGCAGGCGCCGCCCGCCTTGATCGCGCCGGTGATCTCCGCGATGGTGCGCAGGTTGAGTTCCTTGATCTTGCGCCGGATATAGGGCTCGGTCATCGAGAAGCATTTGCAGACGATGCGGCCTTCGTCCTCGCCCTTGTCCTTGAGGTGGACGCCGTTCTGCGCCAGGTCCACGCCGCGCTTTTGCGCCCAGTTGAAGACCGCCGCCTCCAGCGCCTCCGCGCCCATGACGGAACAGTGGATCTTCTGCGCGGGCAACCCGCCGAGGAACTTCACAATTTCCTGGTTGGTGATTTGCAGGGCGCCGATCGGCGTGAAGTGCCCCTGCTCGATCAGCGTGCACAGCGCTTCCGATGCCGCGATGGCGGAGGTGCACCCGAACGTCAGGTAACGCGCCTCCGTGATCACGTCCTGCAGCGGATCGCTCGCATGACGCTGCACGCGGAACGTGAAGCGCAACGCGTCGCCGCATACGATCGAGCCGTGCTCGCCGAAGCCGTCGGCGTTCTCGACTTCGCCCAGATGCGTGCCCGGCTTGCCGTGCACCGCGTCCATAAAAATCTGCCGTGTTTTTTCGCTGTATTCCCAAGCCATGATGGTTCCCCGGTTTTGCGGCGCTAATCTAGCGCATATATTTCATGTTTCCAATCCTTGGCTTGCGTTTAAAAGGCGAGCATCCGGGAGCGCGTCCATCCGACCGTCTATGCACGGCGCTTGAGCTTCTATACCTGCCCGCAGTGCGGCACGGTTTTCTGGAAGGGCAGCCACGTCCGCAACACCTGCCGCAAGCTGCGCCTGCCCTCGGCCGAGGAAGTTCTGCCGGAATCATGAGCCTGCCCATGACCCGGAAAATCGGAGCCTCGCGTTGCCAAGTTTGGACAACGTCACTGCGCGACGGTGGCGGCTCCCGTCAGTTCCACGAGCGCGGCCAGTTTTTGGCGGGCGGCGCCGGAGTCCAGCGCGGCCGCGGCGACGGCGACGCCCTCCTTGAGATCGTGCGCCCGGCCCGCGGTGTAGATGACCGCGGCGGCGTTGAGCAGGACGATGTCGCGGCGCGGCCCGCGCTCGCCGGCGAGGATGCCGCGGATGATGGCCGCGTTCTCTGCAGGGTCGCCGCCGACGAGGTCGGCGGTCTGCGCTGCCGCCAGCCCCACGTCGCGGGGATGGATTTCGTAGGGCCGGACATGCCCGTGTGCGATTTCCGCGACGAGGGTGCCGGTCGTGGTCGTGATCTCATCGAGGCCGTCGAGCCCATGCACGACGAACATGTGCTGCGCGCCGAGCGCGGCGAGTGCCTCCGCGAGCACCGGCACCAGCGCGGCGGCATAGACGCCGACGAGGCCGTATTGTGCGTTGGCGGGGTTGGAAATCGGGCCGAGGATATTGAAGATCGTGCGGATGCCGATCTCGCGGCGCGGGCCGATGGCGTGCTTCATCGCCGGGTGCAAGGCGGGCGCAAAGAGGAAGGCGATGCCGGTCGTGCGCAGCGCCCGCGCCATCACGTCCGGGCCCACCGTCAGGTTCACGCCCAGCGCGGCGAGCACGTCCGCGCTGCCGCACTTGCTGGACACCGAGCGGTTGCCGTGCTTGGCCACGACCACGCCCGCGCCGGCGGCCACGAAGGCCGCGCAGGTCGAGATGTTGAACGTGTGCGCGCCGTCGCCGCCCGTGCCGACCACGTCGGCGACAACCGGGGCGCCGGCGTCGATCGCGGTGAATTTCTGGCGCATCGCCTCGGCGCTGCCGGCGATGACCTCGGCGGTCTCGCCGCGGATGCGCAGCGCGGTGATGTAGGCGGCGACCTGCGCGGGGGTGGCTTCGCCGGACATGATCTCCAGCATGGTGGCGCAAGCGGCGTCGCGGCCGAGGTGCTGGCCCTCGGCCAGCAAGGCGATGGATTCACGGATCATGATGGGGGCGCTCCTTGCAGCTTGAACTTACCGATCTCTTCCAGCGCGTAGCGGTCGGTCATGCCGGCCACATAGTCGCAGACCGTGCGCCGCAGGCCCTCGTGCGGCACGCGGGCGCGCGCCTTGGCGCCCATGGTTTCCGGGTGCGCCACGTAGTGCAGGAAGAGCCGCCGCATCATGCGCACCGCCTCGTCATTCGCCTCTTTGACCGCCGGGTGGAAGTACATGTTCTGGAACATGAAGTCCTTGAAGGCCAGCATCGGCGGCCGCAGCGCGTCGCTGACCGCGAGCATCATCGCCGCCGCGCCCTGGACCTCGGCCGGCGACTGCGGCGCGTGGCGCTCGAGCTGCGCCGAACTGGTGCGGAGCGCGTCCTCGACCAGCAGGTTGAGCAGGCAGCGCACGGTGATCGCGATGCGCCGGTCATCCGGAATCTGCGCGAACTCGGCCTGCGCGTTCGCAGCGGCCATGCGCCATAGGGGCTGGGTGTCGAGCAGCGCCTCGGTCAGCAGACCGGCCTCATAGCCGTCGTCGGCGTCGTGCGCCAGGTAGGTCACGTCGTCGGCGAGGTCGGCGATCTGGGCCTCGAGCACCTGGCACGGGCCCAGCGCGTGGCCGTCGAGCGTCGCGCCCGGCTGCGCGGCCTGGTGCTTGAGCAGGCCGGCGCGCACCTCCCAGGTCAGGTTCAGACCGGGGAAGTCGGGGTAGCGGTATTCGAGCATCTCGACGCACCGCAGCCCCTGTAGGTTGTGATCGAAGCCGCCGTCAGCGCGCATCAGCTCGTCCAGCTCGCGCTCGCCGGAATGGCCGAACGGGCTGTGGCCGAGATCGTGCGCCAGGGCGATCGCCTCAGCCAGGTCCTCGTTGGCGCGCAGCGCGCGCGCCAGCGTGCGCGCGACCGCGGCCATCTCGATGGTGTGCGTCAGCCGCGTGCGGTAGTGATCCTGGTTGCCGCTGACGAAGACCTGCGTCTTGTATTCCAGCCGCCGGAAGGCGCGGCTGTGCAGGATCCGGTCACGGTCGCGCTGGAACTCGGCGCGGAAATCGTGCCGCCGTTCCGGATATTTCCGGCCCAGGCTGGCGGCCGTCCGCACCGCATAGGGTGCAAGCAGCCCCGCCTCGGCGTCATCACGGGCTTGTCTCGATACGATCATGGCGCGTATCATACGTCCTCCGCGCCGCTTGGCAATCTTTTGGAGCCGCCATGATCTTGTCCGAAAAAACGCTGACGAAGAAGACGCTTTACGCGGGCCGCATCCTCTCCCTTGAGCTGCAGGAGGTCGAGCTGCCCGATGGCACCCGGGCGCCGCGCGAGCTGATCCGCCACGCCCCCGCGGTCGGGGTGCTCGCGCGCCGCCCCGACGGCGCGTTCGTGTTCGTCCGCCAGTTCCGCAAGGCTGTCGAACGCGTGATGCTGGAAGTCGTCGCCGGCATCTGCGAGCCCGGCGAAAAGCCAGCGGCCACCGCCGCGCGCGAACTGCGCGAGGAGACCGGTTACACGGCCGCCAAACTCGTCGAGCTCGGCAGCGCCTTTGCGACGCCGGGCTATGTGGACGAGCACTTCACGCTCTTTTTCGCCGAACTGGAGGCGGCTTCCGGCGCGACGGAGCCCGATGCGGACGAGCGCGTCGAGGCCGTCGTTCTGAGCCGCGCCGAGTTCGAACGGATGCTCCGCGCCGGCGAGGTCACCGACGCCAAGACGCTCGCCGCCTGGCTGCTTTTCGAGAAAATAATCGCGAATTGAGCCGTTTCGGCATCTACCGGAATTTTGGTGGTTTTTATCTTTGCATCCTGCCCGGCCTATCCCCCATGCTGGAAACGCGATGTCCATCAAGGTTGCCATAATAGAAGACGAGACGATGGTGGCGGATATGCTGAAAGCTTGGTTCAGCCGCCGGCCGGATTTGCAGGTGGTTGGCTGTGCCGCCGACGGCGCCGCCGCGCTGGCTTTGTGCCGCCAGCAGCAGCCGGATGTGGCGACGCTGGATATCCAGCTGCCGGGCATAAACGGCTTGGCCGTGGCGGACCTGTTGCTCCAGGAGCTTCCGGCGACCAAAATCGTCATCCTCAGCGGCCGGCAGGATCCCTATTTCATCGCCCGTGCCAAACAGCTGGGGGTGCACGGCTATGTGGACAAAATGAGTCCGCTGACGCATCTGGAGAAGGCCGTCCGCGCCGTCGCGGCCGGGGGCCAGTTCTTTTCAGGCGCGGTGCAGCAGGCGCTGAATGACCAGTACCGGCAGCCGGATGCCTTCAATAAAATTCTGACGCCGCGCGAGCGCGACATCCTGGGCTTGATCGCCACGGGGCTGAGCGATCACGAGGTGGGGGCACAACTCAAGATCTCTCCGGAGACCGTGGGCACGCACCGGCGCAATGCCAGTCGCAAGCTGAACATCTTTAACGATCGGAAACTGATGCAGTATGCCCGTGAGCAGGGCTTGGACTTCTCGGTGAACCAGCTGCCCGCCAAAGGCACGGGGCAGCCGGCGCACCGCAAGAAAACCACATGAGCTGATTTTGCACGCCAAGGAGGTCGGGGTGAGGGGGGGCGCTAGCGGTGTGGTCCGGTCAGCAGCAGATGCGGCGGTGGAGGTCGGAGTGGAAGGGTGAGGAAGCATGACACGGATCATTATTTGTGATGACGACGTACAGGTGTGCCGGTTTCTCCAGCTGGCGCTGCGCAGCCATCAATACGAGGTCGAAAGCGTGTACACGGCGGAGCGTTGCCTCGCCGCCTGCACGCAAGCCCGCCCGCACCTGCTGGTGACCGACCTGACGCTGCCGGACATGGACGGCGGCGAGCTGATCCGGCGGCTGCGCGATGCACACCCCAAGCTTCCGATCCTCGCCATTTCCGGGGCCAGCGATGACGTGTTGCAGTCCGCCTGGCAAAACGGCGCGGACTGGGTCATGCGCAAGCCGATCGTCCCGGTCATCCTCCTGGAGACCGCCGCGTATCTGATCGGCGGACACGTCCCCCAGGCGTGAACACCACACCCGGCCGCCAGCCGTTTCCGCTTGTGGCCCCGCCGGGAAACCGCTATGTGATGCCGCGCCAAATCCGGCCGGTGCCGGTTTCGCGAGGCAGCCATGAATAACACCCATGAGTAACACCGAAGTTTTCCAAGGCTTGGAAGGCGGCAGGGCCGGCTTTTCCAAGGCTTGGGAAAGCCATGTCCCTGCCTTCCAATCCTTGGGAAAAACATTCTTTCAATCAACAATCTGCAATCTGAAAAAGGCAATGCTTCATGTCCATCGATTTTGAACAAGCCTTGAACGGCGAACAGCTCGCGGCGGTGCAGGCCCCGGACGGGCCGGTGCTGGTGATCGCCGCCGCGGGCACGGGCAAGACGCGCACGCTGACCTACCGTGTCGCCTGGCTGGTCGAGCGCGGCATCGAGGCGCGGCGCATCCTGCTGATGACGTTCACGAACAAGGCCGCGCACGAGATGATGGAGCGCGCCACCCAGCTCGTCGGCAGCGCGGTCGGCGGACTGTGGGGCGGCACGTTCCACCACATGGCCAACCGGATGCTGCGCCGCCACGCGCACCTGCTGGGCTACAAGCCGGACTTCACGATCCTCGACGAGGACGATGCGAAGGGGCTCGTCCGGGCGTGCGCCACGGAGCTGAAGCTGGCGGGCAAGGAGTTTCCCAAGGCCGACGTGCTCTTGAGCGTCTTCAGCTATGCCGCGAACATCGAGCAGCCGGTCCGCGCGCTGGCGGAAAAGCGCTTCAGCGATCACAACATCAACGTCGACGAGGTCCTGCGCGTCCACGAGGCCTACGGAGCGCGCAAGCGGCAGCTGCACGCGATGGATTTCGACGACCTGCTGGTCAACGGACTGCGCCTGTTCCGCGAACATCCCGATGTGCTCGCGCGCTACGAGGAGCAGTTTGAACACATCCTCGTGGACGAGTACCAGGATACGAACACGCTGCAGGCCGAGTGGGTGGACCGGCTCGCCGCGCGCCGCCGCAACCTGCTGGTCGTGGGCGACGATTTCCAGAGCATCTACTCCTGGCGCGGGGCGAATTTTGCCAACATCATCTCGTTCCCCAAGCGCTACGAGGGCACGACGATCTTCAAGCTGGTGACCAACTACCGCAGCGTGCCGGAGATCCTCGACCTGGCCAACGCGTGCATCGCCGGCAACCCGGAGCAATTCCAGAAGACCATGCGCGCCACGCGCACCGATCACAAGAAGCCCATCCTCGTGCATCTGCGCGATGGCGACAGCCAGGCGCGCTATATCGTCGAACGCATCCGCCGCTGCCTGCGGCAGGGGCGCGCCCCGACCGATATCGCTGTGCTCTACCGTGCGCATTTCCACGCGATGGAATTGCAGATGGAGCTGACGCGGCAAGGGCTTCCTTTCATGGTCACCTCCGGCGTCCGCTTCTTCGAGCAGGCCCACGTGAAGGACGTCTGCTCCCTCGTGCGCGTGCTCGTGCATGGCGAGGACCAGCTTGCGTTCGTCCGCCTGCTCGGGCTGCTGCCCAAGGTCGGCGAGAAGACCGCGCTGAAAATCTTCCACAAGCTCGGGGGCAAGCTCGATGCCGCCGATCCCGAGGCCGCCGCCAAAGTGGAACGGCTGTTGCCGGAGGGCGCCCAGCCGGCATGGCGCAAGATTGCGCCGATTTTCGCCCAGTTCGGCGCGGAAAAGTTGACCGAGGATCCGGGCGAAATCATCTTCCGTTTCATGGCGGAGTTCTACGAGGACCACGCCGTGGCCTGCTTCGACAACCACGACCGGCGCATCGAAGATTTGCAGGGGCTGATCAACTTCACCACCCGCTACGAAAACTCCGAGGACTTCCTGAGCGAGATCGCGCTGCTGACCAATCTCGACGCCGAGACCGAGGCGCCTGCCGAGCAGCAGCGGCCGATGATCAAGCTCTCCAGCGTCCACCAGGCCAAGGGGCTGGAGTGGCCGGTGGTCTTCCTGCTCTGGATGAACGACGGCCTGTTCCCCTCGCAGCGCTCGCTCGACGACCCCGCGACCGAAAGCGAAGAGCGGCGCCTCTTCTACGTCGCCACCACGCGCGCCAAGGACGAGCTCTTCCTGGGCGTCCCCGAGATCCGCCGCGTCCGCGACGGCGGCGCGATACCCTGCATCCCCTCGCGCTTCATCACCGAGGTTCCCCTCGAGCTGTTCGAGGAAGAATACGTCGGGTTCATCTGAAAGATCTTGTCCCGTAGCCGCATTCGTTCGAAGGCGGAGATCGTGCGCGGATCCGATCAATTTGTGATTTCAGGTTTCCGATTGCAGATTTGCGGAAAGTAACCTGTTCCTGTAGCGACGGTCTGCGACCGCCGTCTTGAGTCTGGCTCGATGACCTGCTTCAGCAGAGGGTCACGGAGGCTTTTCTCTGTGCCCTCCTCCGGCCTCTGCGACCTCTGTGGTGAATCTTTTCCAGCCTCGGACAGATCACTTCACGGCGCGGGAACGCCGCAGTTGGTGAGCCAGAGCTGATAGAGCTTTTCGATCTCCGCCGCCGCGGGCGCGCCGTCGCAGAGCGCGATGCCGTAGCAGAGGCGCAGCGGCTGCCCGGCCTTGAGCGCGAACGGCGCCTTCCAGAGATTCAGCGTCGCGGAGAGGTAGGCGAAAGGCTGTGCCATTGTGAACATCCGGTTGGGATGCCGCGGATTTGCGGGATGATCGAAGAGCGCGCAGGTGATCGGCTTGCCGTCCACGGGGCCGGTGACGGCGCACCAGCGGGCCGCGGTCAGGCGCTCGTCACCGCGCACGATCTCGCCGGCCGCGCCGGCGGCGTTCTGGAATTTGGCCACCTTGTCCAGGCTGTTGACGAAGCGTGCGCCCAGCCCGTAGTAATGGTGACCGCCCAGCGTGACGGTCGGCTGCCCCGGCGCCGCCGCCAGGGTCGTCTGCCACGTGACCAGCGTCGCCGGCAGCCCCGGTTCGGCGTGGAGCTTGATCCGGCGCTCTTCGTGCAGGATGCTGACGCCGTTGGTACCGGCCCAGTCGAGCGTCTGCGTCAGGCCCGTGGCGCTGGACTCCAGTTTCTGCTGCCGCTGCTGGCCGCAGGCCCGGCCCGGAAACTCGCCCCAGAAATCCACGCCCGCTGCTTCGACCGCGAACATCAGGCCGTGGTGGTGCTTGTGGTCGGACGGCGAGTCGCGCAGCACGGCAACGCCGGCGGGTGTGCAGAGCTGTGCGACGTAGGGCTTAAAGGGATAGCCCGAGTGACGATAGCTCAGCACGGGGAGGCTCCCGGCGCTGAAGGTGAGATTCGAGGCATCCTGCGCAACCTCGAACGCGCGCGCAGGATTCACAATGGCGCAGAGCGCCAGCAGACCGATGAGCCGCTTCATTTCTTCTCCTGGGTTTGGCGATAAAGCTGAGCGAGTTGTGCGGGTGTGACGAAGACCATGTCGGCGTCGCGCTGTGCGTAGATTTTCGCGAGGTCATCCATCTTGAACGTCCAGCAGTGGACGAAGCCGTTGACGAAGGCGGGCCGCTGCGCGCCGACCTGCTCGCGGATTTCACGGAGGAAGCCATCCTTGCCATAGCGCCAGCTCGTGACGGAGCGGAACACCGGCATCCCGCCGGGCAGCGCGTAGGTCAGGTTCGTGATGCCGCTGCGGCCGGAGTAGCGGCCCATGTCGGCGAAGATGCTGTGGCAGAACGGCAGCGCGGCGGCGAAACGCGCCACATTTTCATCGCTGCCGCCCACCGTGCGGATCGTCTGCATCCCGCTCGCCTGCATCAGCCGCGCGGTCCAGCCGAGGAAATCGCTCCAGACTTGCGCGCGGTCGGCGCACTGCTCGCCGAAGTGATCGGGCTGCATATAGCCCGCGCCGGAGACATCGGAGATGAATTCCGTCGTCGGCGTCGCGCGCTCGAAATACCACGCGGCGACGCCCGGCTGCAGCTCGCGCAGCGCCGGCCCCATGCCGAACGCGAGCGGGAACGTGCCGAACGCGGGATGATCGAAGTATTGCTTGAAGAAACCGGGCCAGAGGATTTCGTTGTCGCCATCGGAGAGCGCGAGCGCGATGTAGATCTTGTCGCGCTCCAGCTTCGGCGCAGGCGGCTGCGCCGGTTGCGCGAAGCGTTCGACGCGGACGCCGCTCAAGAAAGAGCAGTTCGCCTCGTGGTTGTTGCAGACGAGCGCGTAGCCGTGGCGGCTCAAGAGTTCGACGCCCGGCGGCTCGCCGATACCCTCGTCCTTACCGCCCGCCGGGAAACCGATGCAGACGCCGTTCGGGCGCATCTCCGCGAGCAGTTCCGCGACTGCCTGCTTCTCTGCCGCCGCATTTGCACCGGGTTTCAGGCCGTCCTTCTTGCCCGCGATCCAGAACATCAGCGCTCGAAATTCATAGCTGTAATCGAACGTGCCATGCAGGAGCAGCGCGGGTTGGCGGAAATCGCAGAGCTGCGGATTCAGCTTCGTCCGATACTGCGTCCAGACCCAGCGGAGCCCGTCCACATAGTTGGTGAAGCGGTCGCGCAGATCGAGTTTCACGGTCAACCCGAGCCGCTGGGCCAGCACCGGTGGTGCGACAATCGCGTCCTCGCATGCCGCGACATTCACCGCCAGCAGATCGCCGCGATAGAAATGCTTGTCCGGCACAATCGCGCCGCGGCACACAGCGGAAAACTTCTGGAACAGCGTTGGCCAGTTCGTGACGATTTCATAGTCCTCGATGAAACCGCCCGCTTTGTGGCGGTCGAGCCAGAACTTGTCGTGCTCTGTTCGCAGCAGCCACAGCCGCGGCTGCTCGCGCGCCAGCAAACCTTGCAGACACGTCAGCGCGATCCGCTCATCCGCGCTCAAGCCATGCAGCGGCACGACCAGCAGATGCCGCGCGGGCGGCGGCGACTTGGGCACAAAAGAATCACCCCACGCCCGCGGCGCCGTCTCCGCCCGCGCCACCGCGGAGAGTGCGACAGCACCGACGAGGATCTTCAGGATGAGGTTTATCATGGCTTTCTCTGCGGTCGTGACGCGGGCTCGTTTTTCAGCAGCTCCTGACAATGCCGGCGCAGTTCCTCCATCGAAAGGCGGTCGCCTTGCGCGCGGGTGTCCTGATTGGCAATCAAGCCGCAGCTCGGCGGACAGGTCTTGAGAAATTCGGCGCCGTAGGCCACGAGTTCGGCCTTTTGCTGCGGCTGTTGCGCGGAGAGGTCATTTGCCTCCTTTGGATCCTGCTCCAAATTATAGAGCGCATCGGTCTTGTGTTCGCGGTCGCGCACCACTTTCCAGGTCCCCTTGCGCACCGCAAAGAGATCGAGCTTGTCCGGCGTGGGCTGGGTGCCGGATGACCCCCGTACGTGAATGGACCAGACCAGCGCATCGTGCGCGTGACCGCGACGCTGGCCCGTCCAGAAAGGCAGCAAGTTCACGCCATCACAAGCCGCTGCCTTTCCATCGACGCCCGCAAGGTGCATGAACGTCGCCGCCACATCGGGAGTGCAGCAGATGCTGTCCGCGACGCTGCCCGCCGGAATGACACCTGGCCACGTTGCCAGCAGCGGAACGCGTATGCCGCCCTCCCACACCGTCATCTTCTTGCCGCGCAAGCCGCCGTTATATTTCTCGTTCACACCGCCATTGTCGCTGGCGAACACGACCAGCGTGTTCCGGTCCAGCCCGGTTTCCTTCAGCACAGCCAGCAACCGCCCCACACTGGCGTCGAGGTTCTCAATCATGGCGCGATAGACCGCCTCGACGGGTTCTTCGCCCGTTTTGAGATGTTTGAGTACCAGCCCGTCGGGCGCTTGATAGGGCGTGTGCGGCGTGTTGTAGGCCAGGTACATGAAGAACGGTTGCTGCTGTGTTTCGCGGCAGAAGGAAATGGCGCGGTCCGTCAGCTCATCCGTCAGATAGTTCATCTTCCGGACCGGCTTGAAGGCGTCGAAGACATAGGCGTGCGGGGCGAACGGGCCGCCGATGTAGTGATCGCCCTTGGCGGCGTCATAGTAGTCGTGCATGCCGCCGAGAAAACCATAGGCGACATCAAAGCCGTTGTTGAGCGGATGATTCGCCACGTCCCAGCCTTGATGCCATTTCCCGAACCAGGCGCACCGGTAGCCGGCCTGCTGCAGAAGCGGCGGGAACGAATCCCGCAAGGGCCCGACGCCCGGATGTGCGCCGTCATAGTTGCCATAGACGCCCACATGCTGTGGGAAACGGCCAGTGAGCAGGCTGGCCCGCGTCGGCGAACACACCGGCGTCGCATAGGCCTGGGTCATGCGCACGCCGGAGGCGGCGAGCTGATCAAGGTTGGGCGTGCTGACGCCGTGGTCGTGCGGGTAGCAGCTCAAATCACCGTAGCCCAGATCATCGACAAGAATCAGGATGAGATTGGGACGCTGCGCCGGTTGGACAGGAGACAAAACCTGTTTCTGTGCCCCACCCTCTTCCGCCGACGCTGGCAACGCACCCAGCAGGGCGGCAACTATTCCGGCCACCAGCATCACTCGTACACATTTCTGCATATCAACCTTTCCTCTTCTCGCCGGCGCTCCGGTCGCCACGCAATGATAACGCACTCATCGCCAGTGTCGCGTAGACAAAAGGCACTACAGAGCCAGCGGGCGAGGATGGACCTGAAATGATCCAAGGATTGGAAACCGGAACCGGTGGCTTTTCCCAGCCTTGGAAAATCGCGCGCAACTCTGTCCAATGCCTGAAACTTTTCGGGCGGTTGTTTCCACGGCTTGGAACTCCGAACTCTGGCTGTGTGCGGGCTCATTTTACTTCAACGGTTTCAACTGTGTTGAGCGTCACCGGGCCGAGCAGGCCGGAGGGTAACAGGGCGTCATCCTTCGCCCAATGTTTCCAGGTGAAGAAGGTCTGGCGCCGCGGCTCGGGACGGGGCTGATTCTTCAAAATCCAGTCGGGCCAGGCGCGGATGCCGCCGCCGCGCCACGCGCCTTTGAGGACACAATCGTCGGGGAACTGTTCGTCGCCGATGAGGCGGTTTGGCCAGAGATTGGTGACGCGGATTTCCAAGTCGTTTTCGCCGTCGCGCAATGTGTCGGTGACATCGCAACGGAATGGCGGTTTCCAGAGCGTGCCGAGCGCTTTGCCGTTCAGCCAGACCTCGGCAATGACTTCGACACGACCGAGATCCAGAATGATTTGGGATTTCGAATTGTGGATTGCGGATTGAAAGGCAGTGCGGTAAGTCGCGGTGCCGCTGAAGTATTTCACGCCGGGGTCGCTGTGCTCGGTCCAGGAGGCGAGTTGCGGCAGCGTGATCTTGGCGGGCGCGCCCCAGCCAGCGGGGAATTCCACCGACCACGGACCGGCGATGGTCTGTGGCGCAGGCACGGAGGCAATCGCGAGCGCTGGCGTGCGTCCGTCGGAAAGGGCGACGCGATAACCTCCGGTTTTCCACGCGCGCAATTCCAGCTTTCCGCCGTTGTCGCGCAATTCAAACGGCGGGAGATGTTCGTCGGGCGCGGGAATGCGCAGTTCTTCGCCATCGCTGGCCATCGCGACGCCTGATTTTCCATCCAGTTCGTATTCGACACGCAGAAGCTTGACGACACCCGGAGCGGGATCGCCGGCGAGTTGTTCGAAATTACGCAGCTTCAATTTCCCGTTTTCAATGCGCGACGAAATCTTCTTCGTCACGTCAACCGTCCGTCGCACGTCATTCGGCGGACCATAATTTGCGCTGCGAATCGTCAACACCGACGGCGGCGCTCCGGCTTCGCCGACGCGTTCCACGCCGGTCGCGTGAACCTTTGCCGCGCCCGGACGAAATACAACGAACACCGAACCGGCAGGATCAAAGCGCAGCGGGATTCGCGTCACATCGCCTGCCTGTTCAAAGACCGGACATGGTTCCGGCGTGCCGCTGTCTGCCTTCCATAATTCGGGATTCTTGCCACTGACGCGAAACCGGCAGTCAGCCACACCTGCGCGCGGACTGGCGCTGGCGACGAAATAAATATCGGTATCGCCGGCGCGGCGATGAATCGAGTGCAGGACGAGGCCCGATGTTTCATTGAAATCAAAATCGGGCGGGAGCTTGTCGGCGGCGAGGATTGCATTGAATGGAGTCTTCGGGCGCATTCGCCCCGTCAGCTCTTTCTTGAGCTGGTCGTATTCGTCGCCGCGGGCATCGTCGGCGAGGCTCGGTGATTCTTTCGGAAACTCGCCGATGATTCGCGCGCCGTCCTTTACGAGCGATGCGATTTTGCGCAGCGAGGCGAGCGTGATACGGCCATCACGCGGCAGCACGAGATACCGGTAGCTCTTGCCGCCGGGCAACATGAGCCAGCCATTCTTCACGCGCAACTTTTCCAGCACTTCGGAATTGCACGCGTCGAAATCGTAGCCATCCGGCAGTGGCGGATCGAACGGCCCGATGCCGTCGGGACAATCGTTGCCCTGAAAATAGAGCACATCGGCGACGTGCTCGCCTGTCTGAAGCAATGACTGGCAACGAGCGAGATAGCTTGCCCACTCTTTGGCGCCGTGTTGCCACCAGGTGTTGGCGCGGTCGAAATGGATGCCGTTCTGCCCGCACGTAAAGCCGGGCCGGAAATGGTCGCCGACTAACGGCTGCTGGGCGCTGGTGTGAATGACAAAGCGATTTACACCGCAGCAGTAGATGAAATCGCCGAGCGCCTTCAGCGAGAAGGGATGGCTGTTCCACTTCTCTTCCGGTGGCCCCGAGGTGAACGACTCCGCGCCGATGATGTTACGGCCGGCTGTGTGTCCAGCGGACACGCCGTGGAAGGTGATCTTCTTGCCCTGTGGTTTGGTTGGCAGCCAGAACTCGACCATCGGATGATCGGCGCGTACGCCGACCTGTAGGCACTCAAACGGTCCGCCGTACGGTTCGGTCGAGAACGCAATGCCATCGTCGTGGCAGCGTTTTGCGAGCTGGCCATAATGGTTGTCGGCATAGAGATCGCCGATGGTGCGGCGGAAATCCCAGAGGAACTTCTCGGTCGTTACGAGATCGCCGACAACGCGGCCGGTGACCGCGGGCAGGTACTTCAACAGGTCGTAGCCACGCCGGGCGTGGAATTCTTGCGGGAACTTTGCCGACCAGTTCTGCCAACCGGCTTCGTAACTGTCCACGTGGTAATACGCCACCGTCTGTTTCGTCAGTTCGGGGCCGAACTCGCGCAGCACCGGCGTCACGCATTTGTCGTAGTGGAAGTCGGCGACCTCGCAGCTCAACTTGTCGCATTCCAAGCCGTCACCGCCGAGCGGAGCCGGGGCGATGTGAACGCCGGTCGGCGTGTGGCCGAGGCGCAAGATCGTCCAGCGTCCCGCCGGCACGGACCACGTTTTCCTGCCGGTGATGTCCATGATTTTTTCAGGTGCGATCACGTCGGTAGACAGCGGTGCGGGTGTTGTCGGGCGATGGTCAACGCGGTCAGTGGCGAAGCCCGCTTTGCTCGTCCAGTCGGGCAGGCGGTAGCCGCTGCAGAGTTCCAACTGCTCGACTACGACCCGCTCGTGGATCTTCCGGCCGACGAAGGCCAGCCGGAACTTTCTCGCCCGCACCGGCACGAAGCTTGCCGAGCCGATGTTCGCCGAAAAAGGACCGCAAAGATGAGAACGAAACTTCGCGGCGGGACGAGATTTACCGTCCGACTTGTCAAAAGCAGACAGCTCGGCGGTGAAAGCGCCGGTGGCGCGTGCGACACGAACGAAAGCCGACCGCACCTCCACCGGTTGTGAAAACACGAGATCGAATTCTGCCGGCAATGTGGCGGCGTTGGCAGCGAGCGGCTTGCCGTCGGTGTCGGTGAGTTGCGGTTTCGGTAACGGCTCGTCGCCTGCCGGCGTTGGAAACGCAATCACCGCGGCATCGCGGTAGAAATCGAGGTGCGTCCTCGGCTGCAGCAACGTGGCCGTCGCCAACTCGCGCGGGCCTTCGACGACCGTCTCGCTCCAGGTCAGTTCCTGCATGCCCAGTTCCGGCGTGATCCACGGGCCGCCGCTGGCCGACCAGCCGGGACTGTGGAAACCCATCTTGATGCCGTGCTTGGCCGCTTCCGTGGTCGCGAATTTCACGAGGTCATACCACTCACGACTCCGGTTCGTGACCGTGCCGGCCGGAAAGATGCCGATGTCGAACGTGATCGCGCCGCCGATACCAACGTCAGCAAATGCTTGCATGTCGGCACGTATGCCCTCGCGCGAGACGTTGCCGTTCATCCAGTACCAGTACAACCACGGCTTCGCTTCGGCTGGTGGATTAGTGAAGCGGTCGGTCAATTCGTCGGCATGGAGAGCCGTTGCACCGAGCGCCAGTAGCACCGTGATCAGTTTAATTACGCTTTTCATGTTAGTCCCTTTCGTCTCCGCGAATTATTTGAAACTCATCCAATTCAGCCGGAGCAGTTCGCCCGCGCCGGTGCCTTTGCAGCCCAGGTAAAGGGCGGTTTGGCCGTGCCGGCTTGTCCGTTTGCACTTGATGGTCTTGTAGACGAATGCGGGGAAACCGTCGATGCGATAGAAGGCAAGTAGCTTGTGCTTTTTTGCAGCGCAACTTCCGGCTTGTCCGGCAACGCCGCGAGAATCTTCTGCGTCTCGGCGGCGTCCGGCTCCTGCCACCGGCGTTCGTCGTTGGGCAGGCGGTCAGGACTTATATAGGCAGCCCAAGGTGCCGACGAAGTCAAAAAGGCTGACGCGAATAGCACGGATGCAAATATATTCCGCATGATGTGGCCCCGGATCAAATGAGCCATTTCGCCCGGTGGTTCGCCTGGATGAACTTGTCCGCTTCCGGCGCGCCGGGGACTTTCATGTTCGCGCCGTCCCAATCTATCGCGCGCTGCATCCGCAGCGAGATGATCGCCGTCAGCGTGATTTCCATCGCGTGCGTGGCGACTTCAAAACGCTGGTAGGGTTTGGTCCCAGTCCGCGCCGCCTCGATCCATTCGAGCATGTGTTTCTGTTGCGGCGCGCGCGGCTCCGTCTTGGCGATTTCCTTGGCGGAGGGATGATCGCTGATCCCGCGGAACTTTTCATCGCCTTTGAGCTTGAGGTAGGCCCCCGAACTCCAGCCGCCGAAGTGCAGCAGTCCGTTCTCGCCCACGAGCAGGCCGCCGACGCCATCGAATTTCCCGAACGATTTCTCCAGGGGTTCCATCACATCCCTTGGCGGGCGGTTGATCGTGTCGTAATACCAGCCCGTCACCGCCGGCAGGTCTCCGCGCGCGGGGAACTCGTAGCGAATCTTGGCGTTGGAGGCGTAGGTTTCCTTCACCGGCTCCGGCACGTTGTGTTCGACCTGTGTGGGATAACCGAGCTTGAGCGCGCGGATCGGCAGTTGCCACGTGTGCGTGCCGAAATCGCCGATGAGGCCCGCCCCGAAATCGAACCACATCGCCGAGGTCATACAGCCGGGGCCATAGACGCCGCGCTTATAGGGCCGCTCCGGCGAGGGTCCCACCCACATATCCCAGTTGAAGCCCGCCGGAACCGGATCCTCGCCCGGCGGACGATCACGGCTTTCCGGTCGCCGCGCATGGACGATATTCCAAGCATGAACCTCGCGGATTTTTCCGAGCAGTCCCGCCTGCACAACTTCAATCGCCCGGCGGCACGTCTCCGAAGCGACGCCCTGCGTGCCCATCTGCGTCGCCACCGGCGATCCCTGCGCCAGCTGGCCGAGCGCGCGCGCCTCGGAGACCAGCCGCGTCAGCGGCTTCTCGCAATAGACATGCTTGCCCGCCCGGATGAACGCCGAACTCATCGGCGCATGCCACCACGGGCCGATCGCGATCAGCACGCCATCCAGCGACTTCTCCTTGGCGAGCAGCTCACGATAGTCCTCGTAGGCGCGCGCCTGTTCCATCATCGTCCGCGACTCGGGCAGGTGCTCGCTCATCAGTTTGCGCACATCCTTGATGCGCCGCGCTTCCACGTCGCACAGCGCGATGACGTTCACGCCGAGCCGCATCGCTTCCTCCAAGATGCCGTGCCCGCGCCCGCCGCAACCGACCAGCGCGATGTTGAGCTGGTTGCTGGGCGCAGCCGCGCCCGCCGCCCACACGCGCGACGGCAGAATCAGCGGCGCAGCCACCGCCGCGACACCCACGCCTAGACCCTTCACAAACGTTCGCCGATTGATGGACGATATGGTCGTCATGATGTTGTCCCTTTCATCGCTGTTTTCTTCGCACGTGGCACACTCTCGCGGAAACCATGGCTGTTGTCATGTAGTCAAAACTCGCTACAACGACGGCGTCATGGCTGGCGTTGTCCAAGATATTTTGCCACGGCTTGGGCGCGCGAATGGACATGGAGCTTTTCGTAAATCCGCCGGACGAAACTGTTCACCGTCGGCTCGGCGATGCCGAGTTTGGCTGCGATTTCCTTATACAGGTAACCGCGCGCCAGCAAGTCGAGAATCTCCCACTCACGCGGCGACAGCGCGGTGTCCGGCTCCGCCGCGGGCTGGCGCTGGAACGATTGCACCACCTTCCGCGCGATGTTGCTGGTCATCGGCGAACCGCCCACCATTACGTCACGCACCGCCGCCAGCAATTCCTCGCGCGTGGTTTGCTTCAGCAGGTAGCCGGTGGCGCCGGCGGCCAGCGCGTCGAAAATTTTGTCGGTGTCCTCATAGACCGTCAGCATCATGAACTGCGTCGCGGGCATCTGCGGCTTGAGCCGCCGCACGCATTCGATGCCGTTGAGTTTCGGCAGATTGATGTCGCTAAGGACCACGTCGGGCCGGTCGCCGGCGATCCGCTGGAGCGCGCTCTCGGCATCGGGATATTCACCGACGAATTCGAGGCCCTCCGCCTGCCGGAGCCACTCCACAAAAATCGCCCGCAGCGGCGCATCGTCCTCAATGATGCTGACGCGAATTTTCACGTTTGGTTGCCCCCGCCGCCCGGCACACTCAACCGCACCGTCGTGCCACGACCGGGTTGCGACTCGATCTCGCACGCGCCGCCGATCTCCTTCAACCGTACCGCCATGTTAGTCAGGCCGTTGCCGTGACTTGTAGTCGGTCCGATGGAAAAGCCGCAGCCATCGTCGCTCATGGTCAGGCGGAAGCGGTCGGCTTCCACCGTCAATGCAATGCGCACCTCGGTCGCCCGCGCGTGGCGGACGATATTGTTGAGCGCTTCTTTGAACGCGAGGAAGAGTTGATGCCGTTTCTCGGCCGCCAGTGGTATCGCGGGAAGATCAAGCGGCAAGTCCAAGCGACAGCGCAGTCCGGCTGTGGATAGAAATTCCTGCGCAAAACGGCCTAGAAAATTCGCCAAGCCTTCGAGCGTGTCGTAGTGCGGGTTCACCGCCCAGACGATTTCCGCCATCGCCTGCGTCATCGCGCGCGCCGCCTGGCCGACTTCCTCCGCCGCCGCCGCCGCGCGCGAACCGTCCGCCGTTTCGCGACGTATCATCTGGCTCAACAAACCGATCCGCGTCAGGTTGGTGCCAAGGTCATCATGGATGTCGCGCGCGATCCGGGTGCGCTCGCGCTCGACCGCCTGCTGGCCTTCCAGCCGCTCGACGCGTCGCTGCCAGCGCCGCCGCGTGACCTGCCGCGCCGCCAGCGCCACCCCCACCGCGCCGCCGGTCGTACACAGCATCAAAAACCAAGCTGATTTCCAGAACGGTGTCGGCACTTCTACCGCCAACGCAACGGCCCCGATAACGCGATCTTCCAGTGGCGCCAGCGCCTGCACGCGGAAGACATAATCGCCCGGCGGTACGTACCCATAGCCGGCCATGTTCGACCCGCCCTTGCCGACGCTGAACATCTCTTTCCACTCCAGCGTGAGTTTCTCGCCCGGCTGCACCTGCCCGTGGAGGGGCACGTCCTTGAACCACTCGCCGAAACTTTGCACGTTCGCATCGAATGCCGCCAGCGCGTGATTGCCTCCGAACCGCGCGACCTGCAACAGATCGCGCCGCAGTCCGCCGCGCAACCAGCCGCGCGGCGTCTCGTCTGGCCGGTCGAACTGCTCGTTCGTCTCAAAATCATCCTGAATCAAGATCGTACCGCGTTCCACCGCGGACACTTTCAAATCGTCCACGATCAGCGTACCCACGGTTTCCACCGGCCCGCCGGAGACCAGCAGCAGCCGCAGGGTGACAGCATTTTCCGGAACTGTGACCGTTTCGCGACGCGAGGTGAGGCGCGACCGTTCGGGCGACCCAGTCCAACCTGCGCTGTTGCCACGCACCTCGAAATCGCGGTTCTCCACCACATCGCCGGCGGCGTTGGAGAAACGGGCCGTCACCCGCATCAAGCCCTGCGCATCGCGCCATTCGTTGTCGAGACCCTCGAGCTTGAACCGCAACCGAAACGAGTCCGCGCGCACCGCCGGGCCGAAACGGAAATCCAGCCGGTGCGGTCCCGGTGCCAGCCGCAACACCTTGTTCGGGTTCACCGCGTGCGGCGTGCTATCCACCCACGCCTCGATCGTCAGCCTGGATTCCTCGGCCAGTGCTCCTGTAATAAGGAGCACCCCGGCAGCCAGTGCATTTATGCCGTGCTGATGCATAGGATCAATTCAATCTCCGCTGCGCGATGATAACGCATCCCGCGCCGGCGTCGTGTAGTCAAAATGCACTACGGCAGGAGGCTCGGACAGCCGCACAGGGTCCAAGGCTTTGGAAAAGGGAACGCTCGGCTTTTCCAAGGCTTGGAAAAACTCGCATTTTGTATTCCAAACCTTGGAAAGCCGATGGCTGATTGCTGAAAGCTGATCGCTTGCTTCAGAGCACGATCTGACGCTGCTTGGCGTCGAAGCGGGCGACCTTGCCCTGCTTGGCGCCGAGCGCGGCCATCTGGAGGATGGTCTGTGTACGGAAGGCGAGTTCCATCGGGCTCCAGGTGTCCTTCTTGCCGGCCTGTGCGCAGGAGATGAGGTTCTTCCAGTGCTCGGTGTTGTTCTCGCCATGCTCGATGGGGAAGCGCTGGTCGGGCTTGCCATCCTTCTCGCGGATGCCGGTGAAGATGATTTCCTTGTTGTTCTTGTCGATCGTGAGCGAGCCATCCCAGCCGCGGATCACGGGGCAGTGCCCGCCGGCGCCGCGCTGGGGCGTGGCGTAGAAGTCGTTGGCCTGTGTGCCGAGCACGCTGATGGTGACTTTCTCGGGGAACTGCGCGAGCAGGCTGATGGTGTCCGGCACGTCGCGCAGTTCGTAGTTGTACCGGTCGATGCCCGCGACCGAGACGACGGTCGAGGGGAAGCCGACGCCGAGGATGTCCACGACCTGCGTGAGGCTGTGGGGGAAGAGGTCGGTGACGGGGCCGCCGGCATAATCCTCGAACAGGCGCCAGCGGAAGAAGCGGTCCACGCTGAAGTCGCGCTTGGGCGCATCGCCGAGGAACGCTTCCCAGTTGAGGTCGGGGCCGGGCTTGGCGTTGGGATCATCAACGTGCATCCCGCGCTCACCCCAGTCGCCGATACGGAAGAAGCTGGTCTCGCCGAAGAGCGGCTTGCCTATCAGGCCTTCCTTGACAAGCTTCTTCATCTGATGCCACGCGCCATCGCTCATCGCCTGCGTGCCGAGCTGGAAGGTGCAAGGCGAGGCTGCGGCGACGTCGGCGAGCTTGCGGGTCAACTCGAACTGCCGCCAGTGCGTGACGGGCTTTTCGCAGTAGACGTGCTTGCCGGCTTGGAGCGCGTCAATCGCTTGGTAGCCGTGATGGTGATCGGGCGTCGCAATGCAGACGAGGTCGATATCCTTGCGCGCGAGCAGCTCGCGGTGATCCATGTAGAGTTGCCCGGCCTTGAGCCGCTTCTGGCCGCGCTCCGCGTGCGGGCGATAAACATCGCAGACGGCGACGAACTCGATGGGCATGCCTTCCTTCTTCAAACCTTCGAGCATGTGCATGTGCGCGCCAGCGCGGCCGCCGCAGCCGATGAAGCCGACGCCGAGCCGGCTGTTCGGGCCTGGCGCCTGCGCGCGGGCCGATTCGGAGAAGACGTGCGGGAGCGCGAGACCGGCGAGCACGCCGGTCTTGATGAAATTACGACGGGAGGTTTGTTGCATGGTCGGTTTCCTTTCAGATGAGTTTCTCCAGATGCTTGATCGAGCGCGCGGCCTGCTCGACCGTACCGCACTCGACGCTGAACACGATGTCGCGCTTGGCCTTCTTGCAGATCTTGATGACGCGCGCCCAATCAATCACGCCATCGCCGCACGCGCAGCCAACCGGCGTGCCGGTGACCTTGCCGCGTTCCGCGCCGGCCTGTTGCAGGGAGATGTCCTTCGCGTGCAGATGCACGAGCCGGCCGACGACGCTTTCCAGCCAGGCATAGGGATCGCCCTGCCCGGCGAGGTAACTGTTGCCGGTGTCGAAGTTGATGCCGATGGCGGGACTCTTGACGAGCTTGCTGATGCGGTCGAGGCCCGCGGGCGTCTTGCTGTACTGCTGGTGCGGCTCGATGCCGATCAGGATGCCGCGCGGCTCGGCGACCAGCGCAGCCTCCATCAGGGTATAGCGCATCAGCGTGAAATCCTCGGCCTTGGTGGTCCACTTGGGCTTGGGCCCTTCGTCGGTATTGACCACCGGCGCGCCGCACTCGGCGGCAAAGCGGATCGCCTGCTTGAGCCATTCCGCGCTGGCTTCCGGCTTGCAGAGCGGGCAGTGCGTGCTCAGGCCGGAGACCTTGATTCCCGCCTGGGCGCAGGCGCGCTTGACCCGCAGCGGGTCGTCGAGCAGCGAGACGCTGTGGAAATAGCCCGCCTCGCTGAGCAGCTCGCGGCCCCAGTGGACCATCGGCTCGCAATACTCGTAGCCCAGCTCCGCGGCCTTCTTGACGCCCCACTCGAAGGGCTTGTCGTCGTGCCGGACGAACTCCATGTTGACGCCGATCCGGATCTTGCTCATGGACCTGCTCTCCTGATTTGGTTTACGTTTTCAGCTTGTCGGTCGAAAAAGTACCTGCCGTAGTCCGCCAAGTGGCCGAAATAACTGGTGGGCGGGGCTTCCAGCCCCGCAAACCCCACGTCACTACACAACCCGCGCGGGGCTGGAAGCCCCGCCCACCAAGAAGTCTGCATCGTGTCAGTCATGACCGTTCCGTTTGCCGCCGCCACACCGGGCTTGCCAAAGCTTCGGCGTTTTTTTATGAAGGTAGCCGCAACGCAGGCCGGCGTCGTGCCGGAAATTATTGTGAAAGAAAATGAACATAGGGCCGGGCTGATCCCGATCTACCAGGAGCAGGGGCGCACCTTCCAGGCCGACACCTGCGCGCCACTGGCCGCGGCGGTGCGGCGTGGCCATGTGCAGTTCGCGGCGCTGGCGCGCGGGCACTATCCCGGCCGCAGGCTGCGGCCGCGCGCGCTGCCGGGGCTCAAGTCGCTGGGCTTCTGGGATGCCCGTTATGTACAGGACTGGGGCCTCGACTGGCACCGCAACGAGGGCATCGAGCTGACCTACCTCGAGCGCGGCGGCGTGGCCTTCGCCGTCGACCGCCACATCTGCCAGCTCAAGCCCGACTACCTAACCATCACCCGGCCCTGGCAGCCGCACCGCGTCGGCAGCCCGCAGGTGGCCGCGGGCCGGCTGCACTGGCTGATCCTCGATGTCGGAGTGGGGCGCCCGCACCAGCCCTGGCGCTGGCCGGCGTGGATCGTGCTCACGAAGGCCGACCTGGCGGAGCTGACCCACATCCTGCGCCACACCGAGCGCCCCGTCTGGCGCGCGACGCCCGAGCTGCGGAGCTGCTTCCAGCGCATCGCGGAGGCGGTCGCGGCGGACCGCGCCGGCAGCAACGTCTCGCGGCTGGCGGCCTACCTGAACGAGCTCTTCGTACTGGTGCTCGACATGTGCCGGCAGCGCGCCGTGCCGCTCGACGCCTCGCTCTCCAGTACGCAGCGGACCGTCGCGCTGTACTGGGACGACCTGCGCCAGCATCCCGCGCAGCTGGCCAAGAACTCGACCGTCGATGCGATGGCGTGGCAGTGCGGGCTGGGCGTGACGCACTTCATCCACCACACCAAGCAGCTCTTCAATGCGACGCCCATCCAGCATCTGAACCGCCAGCGCCTTGAGCTCGCCGCCCGGCAGCTGCGCACACAGCCCGACCGCAGCGTGCTGGAGGTCGCGCTCGACTGCGGTTTTGCCTCCAGCCAGTATTTCGCCACGCTCTTCAGCAAACACTTCGGCTGCTCGCCGCGCAAAGCGAGGGAACGTACATAAACGTTAAGCCTGAGCGCAGCCTGCCGGGCCGGGCGCTGGCGCGCCTGTTTCTGGGGCCGAGGCCAGGCACGCCGCTACTGGCGACCAACGAACCGGCAGCGCCTGCCAAACGGCCCGAGGTCGTGGCTGTTTATTATCCGCACTGGCACAACTACACCTGCGGCACCGCTTGGAAAGGCTAGGGTTGGACCGAATGGGAGGGCATGAAGGCGGCCGTGCCCCGGTTCCCCGGCCATCACCAGCCGTTGCAGCCGACCTGGGGCTATTTTAATGAGAGCGATCCCAAGTGGTCCACACGCGAGATCGATCTGGCAGCCGGGAACGGTATGGTCAGCACTCCTGTGGAAGCCGCCCTGTTGAAGGACGCCGGCTTCCGGAGCATGTGTCGCTACAATGTGACCACGGCCAAGAAGGTCCGGCCTGACGGGACCGAGGACTATGCGGATGTCATGGAAGTACACCGCCAGCATTGGGCGACGATGCTCGCGGTCCCGCTGGTGAATCTGCCCGTGGTGACCCAAGGCTGGGACGTCACGCCCCGGTGCGTGCGGGAGGTTTCCCTGTCGCGCCCAAGACCGGGCGGCAGGAATATCCCTACGTGCCGGTGGTCGTCGGGAACACACCCGAGCGGTTTGAACAGTTGTTGCGGGATGCGGACCATTTCATCAGGCGCGATCCGCGGCAGCCCTTCGCCCTGCTGGTCAATGCCTGGAACGAATGGACGGAGGGCGGCTTCCTGCTGCCCGAGGCGCAGTCTGGACAGGCCCACCTGGAAGCCATTAGCCGGGTCTTTGGCCGGTCCGCCCCTTGAGGATCGTCGCAGGAGCGGCGAAGAAACCGCCAGCTCCCAATTCTCGCGGTCCAGACGTGACCTCGCGTACGCAGATAAACCAATGCTGTTGCTACGCACGCACAAGTCAGCATGAGATTCGTATGTGCGAAAGCTGCCGGCCTCTAATCCACCTTGCCATGGAATCGCAATTACTTGCTTAAAGCGGTCGGGCGACCGCCGAAGGTCGACTCCCAGCCTGTGGTGCCGGGCAAGTAATAGACGGTCGCCTGATTGGCGCCGGAGAACATGGACGAGTCAGCACCACCCTCGGGGGCGTTGCCTTGGAAATAAACGCCCCTCAGACTGGTACAGCCGTAGAACGCATAGCTGCCCACGCGGGTGACGGTGGCTGGAATCGTGACGCTGCCCAGCTTCGTGCAGTTATAGAACATGTGGTTTCCCAGGCTGGTAATGTTTTTGGGAAGTGTGACGCGGGTCAGGTTTGTGCAGTTTTGGAACGCCCAGTCCCCCAGGTTGACCACACTGTCGGGGATCGTGATGCTGGCTAATTTGCCACAGGATAAGAACGCCCAGTCCCCGATGCTATGGAGGTGACTGCCCAGGGTGATGTTGGTCAGGCCGGTGCATAAATCGAAGGCATAGTCCCCGATGCTGGTGACGCTGTCTGGAATCGTGATGCTGGCCAGCCGGGTACAGGAGGCGAACACCCATTGCCCGATGCTGGTCACATTACTGCCGATTATGACCTGGGTCAGGCTGGGGCAATAATCGAACGCATGGTCCCCGAGGTTGGTGGCGCCGTTGCCCATCGTGACGTTGGTCAGACTGGTGCACGACGCGAACGCCCATGGCCCGATGCTGGTAATGCTGTCCGGTATCGTGACGCGCAGCAGGTCGCGGCAGGCTTGGAACGCATTGTCCCCAATGCCGATGATCGGCAGGTCATTGGTCGACTTGCCGTGGCTGATCACCGTGCCGCCGGAACCGGTGAAGCTGGTGATGGTGAGGGTGCCGGCATTGGTCGTGAAGGTATATTGAGCAGCCGCCGGCGGGAGGCCAGCGCACCAGGCGAGCACCGTGATCAGCAAACCCCATCCCGCACACCCTTGCTTTGTCTGCATGACCATTCTCCTATGCCCGATTTGTTCCCGGCATTGAAGAGCACCCCGCCCTGCATCGCAAGTCAATTATGCCCATGGCTTTTGACGCCGGCATGCCACGCTCCCCGGCTTGAACATGTCATGGAACGATTCCAACGCTTAGCGAGACAAGTGTAGCCGGGGTTGACGCCGAAAATACGAACTGGTTTTGGCCCAGACGGAGCGTCTGCTTCAACTCCGGCAAGGTGCCAGAGACGACGCAGGTTGCGCCGTGGCGCACCATGCGCAGGCTGCTCAGCGCATGGCCGTTGAGACTGACGGCGGGCGGTTCGAGTCCCGCGGTTCCCTCCCACACAAGTTCGAGCCGGAGGTCGCTGGCCTGTGCAGGGTTGTCGGCCACGCACAGGGAAACGGCAGCGGTCGCGCCGGCCTGGATCGCGACCGGGGCGGGGCCGCGGCTTAGGGTGCCGTTGTAATCGGCCCCGTTATTCGCATCCAAAAAGTATTCCTTGGGCAGACGCGCAAGCCGGGCGCGATCGGCGAACTCGCCCAGCAGAGGATACTCCGGGGGCAGGTAGTAGTTGAAGAAATACAACCCGTCAGCGCCCTTGAGCCAGAGCGTGGCGATGGCAGCACGCAGAGATTCCGGGGTGCCGTAACGCGCGAAGGTCTTGCGGCCAAAGCTTCTCCGGTCCAGCACGCCATAAACGGGCACTTGGTGGCGATGGGCCAAGGCCACCCATTTTTCCAGTTCAGCCGCGGAAAAGCTGCCGCCGTGTCCGGCGATGACCGCGTCAAGCCAGCCGGCCTTGAGCCAGGCTTCCACGTCCAATCCGACGGCACGGGCTTTGTCCGGCGAATCCGGCACCCGGCTCACCAACCGCATCGGGTGGCCACGGCGCTTGGCCGCCGCGTCGAGAATCGCGCGCGCTTCGCCGACAAATGCGGTCATGGTCGCGGCCTTTACTTCGCCCTCACGGAAGAGCGACGGATACCGCAGCCAGTCGAGTTCCACACCGTCCAAAGCGTAGCGCTGGCAGGCCTCGCGCAGCGTCGCGAGAAAGTAGGCACGCACTTCGGGGAGGGCGTAATTGTACGCCAAGGCTTCGGCCTTGAACGAAGGCTTCGGGCCCCGGCCGTCGAGCCATGGAAGAAATTGTGTTTGCCAGTCCCCTTCCGGCGGCGGTTGGAGGAACCAATGCCGATGCGCACGCCGAAACTCGTGCCATAAATCCGCGGCGTTCGACCAGCCATGATGGTAGTCGTTCATGCGCATCGAGAAGAAAAACACGCGTCCATCTCTCCTCCAAAAATCCATGATCGGCGCCAGCGGGTCGTCACCAAGCGCGGCAAGGCGGACCCGCGGCAGGTCCCAAACCGGCACGCCGAAGTTGCCGCAAAACGCGAGGCCCTTGGCCACGGTGCCGGCGAGGGGTTCGAGGCGGTAGCCAAGGCAATCTTGGACGCTGCGGACGGGCCGGAGGGGAGGCTTGGGGCCGGCAGGAACCCACAGGTCGGGGTAGCCGTAGGCGGGAGACTTCAAGTCATCACCGTCGTCATTAAAGATGACGAGAGGCAGACCGCGGACACCCGGGTCCATGCGCTCGCTTTGCGCGCGGGACAGCACCGGGGCGGCGTGCAGCGGGACGGCGAGGACGGCGCCGAGCAGGAGGGCGCTGCAGCGGCTGAATCTGTTGCTGTTCATTTCATTCCCCGGGTTGGTGGCGAGCACGACTCTACAAGATGCCTGCCGCCCGTCGCAAGCTTGAGCCATCTGCGCCGGATGCATGAGCCGTGTGCCGTGGCAGCCGACGTCCTTGGTGCTGCCGACTGCTTGTCGCACCTTGGTCCGGGTTGTCGGTTCTCGACAAAGCCAGCGGCGCTGTCTAAGACTTCCCCCGTGACAGCCGACACCCAAGCCAAATCGTTGAAGACGTTGCGGCAGGAGGCCTGCGAAGGGCAGGTCCAGGCCCAATTTGCGCTCGGTAAATATTACACCCGCCTCGACCACGCTCCGGGCCAGGATGTGGGCCGGCAGCAGCTCGCGCTCAAGTGGTTTCTGGAGGCGGCCGGGCAGGGGCATGCCGGGGCCCAGAACCAGCTGGGCCTGATCTATGCCTGGGGGCCGGCGCCGCTCCGCAACGAAGAAGCCGCCGAACTGTGGCTGCGCAAAGCGACCGCCCAGGACCATGCAGGCGCCTGGATTGATCTGGGCTGGCTGTTGCGCCGCCGTAACGCAGAGGCCGCCACGGTTGTCCGCTGCTTTGAACAGGCCGTTGCACTGGGCAACACCGCCGGCTATTACAACCTGGGGATTCTTTATGCGTACGCGTTGGATGCGGAGCGCGACGTGGCGAAACTCCTGCAGGTGTACCGCGATGCCGCCCAACTCGAGTCTGCGCCGGCCCAGTGGTACCTGGGCTGCGGCTTGAGCGAGCCCTATAGCGGCCCTACGTCAGTCCACCTGGCGGAAGCCGTGCAGTGGTTCCGGCGGGCTGCAGAAGAGGGTGACTCTGCAGGTCAATATGAATTCGGGAAACTGCACGAACAGGGGCGGGGCGTCCCGCAGGAGCTGGAGCGCGCGGCGGAGTTGTATCGTTTGGCCGCCGTCCAAGGCAACGGCATGGCCCAAAACGCACTCGGCCGTTTGTGCCGGGCAGGGCTGGGCGTGGCGCAGGATTTCGCCGGTGCGTTGCTGTGGTTCCGCAAAGCCGCGACCCAGGACCCCCAACTGAAAGAGATCGAAGTCACCGAGGCGCAGAATGCCATGGGGGAGATGTATCTGAGGGGAGAGGGCGTCGCGCAGGACATCCCGACGGCGCTGCAGCTGTTCAAGAAAGCTGCCAAGGGGAACGCAGCGGCCTGCGTCAACCTCGGGGCCCTGTACTTCGAGGGCAAGCTGGTGCCGTGCAATTACGTCGAAGCCAAGCAGTGCTTCCGCCAGGCGGCCCTGGCCGGAAATGGCGAGGCGAAAGGTTGGCTGGCGCGCCTGAAAACCATCCGCCTGCGCCCCGCCCGGAAACCCGCCGCCTCCGCAGCCAAGCCGGATGGCAATGACCAAGGTCAGTTGCAGTTGGGCCTGCTGTAGGCGGGCCGGCGAATGTCGATTCCCAGCCCCGAGCTTCGTCACGAGCTGCCACCGGTCTTGGGTTTCGCCCCGCGCGCAGTGCTCAATATTAATGCGCGTCGCCCCCGTTTGGCCGCACGGTGGGCAAACGGGGGCGAGGCAGAGGGCGATAAGTAAACTGTGAACCTAATTCAGTCTTGTGCAAGGTCCTTGATGAAGTGCGCTGTGGTCAGCGGGTCAGGCCGATAAAGTCGTAGCTCATCCCGACGGATACCATGCTCACTTGATCAACATCAAACGTGTCGTGTTCATATTGGGCCTGTAAATGCCAGTAATCGTGGAAGCGATAGCTCACTCCCGCGCCAAGGCTCATGCCGGTCCCGCTTTGATCATAGGTGCGGTGCATGGCCGCCTGGCCGGGGATGTCAAAGCGGCTGTCGAACGTCTCCTTCCATTGCAGTACGCCGGCGCGCACGAAAAGTTGTAGCTTGGAAGTGATGTCGTAACCCAGCACCACGGAAATGTTGAAGCCGCTCATGTCTACCTCCGATTCACCAGTGCCCGTTGAGTTGTCGTGCGGGTCGCTGAACGCAAAGGGCACTTTCGCCTTGCCATAATCGCGCGCGCCAATTTCGAGGGCGACGTTGTCGGAGATCCAAAAGCCCGCGTGTGTTTCCCCGCCCAGGTTGTTGTTGCCCGCGGAATATTTGAAATCAATGCCCTCAACCGTGCGGCTGTCGCTGCCCGGTTTCAGCTGCGTCGGTCCAAACCCAAAACCCACATAGAACAGATGATTCCTTTTTTCGATACTATCCTGCAGGTCTTGGATCGGGAGGGCCACCTCGGCCGAAAGGGCCAACTGCATACACGCCAAACTTCCGGTCGCTATCAGCATCAACTTCGTCGTCTTCATGTTCGTATTCCTTTTGTTGGTTGTTTCTCGCCTTCAATCCCACATGGCTAATTTTGCATGCATCTATGTGTTTGTACTTATTTCGTGACGCCCTTAGCACAGGATATGCCAATGCCTTTTTTACATTTGTAAAATATTCTCTAAGAGTCAGAAGCATACGCATCTCTTGCTGACTTATTTAGGTCATGGGTGTTGGATGTACAGGTGGCGTGCGTTTTATGTATGCGGCAGAACTGAATGGGGTGGCAACCCGGCTGGCCTCTGATTCCCTGCTTCTTAGGATGCTGCCATCAAGGGTTCTGCGAAAAGCTCGGTGTCATGAGCCTCCATTCGCGGCGGAATATCAAGTCATGGGGAAATATCGGCGCCGGGTTTCCAGGCTTGGAAATGACAACAACAGCGGCAGGTGGGAACGGACTACGGGCCAATACGCACCAAGCGCGGCGAGCGAATTGCGGAAGGGTTGGGCTGATCAGCGCACGACGATCCACCTCGCGTTGGCCGACATCAAGAAGGTGCTGGTCGAACAGGATGTGCCCCGCCCATTCGTGTGCCTCTGCGTTCATCCGCGTCCAAGGCTACTTCGCACCCGGAAAGAATCAGCTGCGGATGTATTATGGTTGGAGCCTGACCTCTGGGCACGCTGGGAAGCTGTGCGAATCTGCACTTGACTCCCAGCCGCGCGACAGGAAAATGCATCCATGTTTTTGTGGAGGCATGTTACGGCAGCAATACGGCACGTCCCCGGTGGGCGCGCCCCAGCCGTTGCTTGTCTGGATAACAGCAGCAGCATTCCGCGCCCGGGAGGTTTTTGCCATGGAGCCATCGCATAAGTCGTATTCCATTCAGGCCATCGCCCAGCAGCTTTCCGGAACGATCGTTGGCGAGGCGACGCTGGTAATCACCGGCATCGAGCAAATCGAGATCGCGGAACCGGGGCAACTCACCTTTGTCGGTGGAAAAAAGTATGTGCCGCTGTGGGAGACATCCCGGGCCTCAGCGGCCTTGGTCAGTGAAGGTCTGGTCGTGGAACCCGGTCAGGGGCGGGCGCTGATCCGCGTGCGCAACGCCGATCTGGCCATGGCCGAAGTGTTGGCGCTGTTTGAGCCGCCCGCGCCGGTGGCGGCCACGGGTATCCATCCCACCGCGACCGTGGAGGCCACGGCCACCTTGGGCGCGGGCGTCACGATTGGTGCCGGCTGCTTTGTCGGGGCCGGCGTTCAGATTGGGGCGGGCACCAAACTTTATCCGCACGTCACCATCCTGGATGAAACCCGGATCGGCGCGCAATGCATCCTCTGGCCCGGCGTGGTGATTCGCGATCGCTGCGTCGTCGGCAACGGCTGCATTTTGCATCCCAACGTCTCGATTGGGGCGGATGGGTTTGGCTACCGCCCGGCCGCGGATGGACGCAGCCTGGTGAAGATTCCGCAGATCGGGACCGTCACGCTCGGCGATGCCGTGGAGATCGGCGCGAACAGCTGCGTGGACCGCGGCAAGTTCAGCGCCACCACCATCGGGGCCGGCACCAAGATCGATAACCTCGTGCAGATTGGCCATAACTGCCGGATCGGGCGCAGTTGCGTGATCGCCGCCTGCACCGGTGTGGCCGGGTCGGTGACGATGGGTGACGGGGTGATGGTCGGCGGCTGCGTGGCGCTCCGGGACCACATCACGATTGGCGCCGGGGCGCGGATCGGTGGCGGGGCAGGGGTGATGGCGGATGTGGCCGCCGGCAAAACGGTGCTCGGCGCCCCGGCCGACGATTACCTCCAGGCCATGCGTCAATTTGCCGCGCTGAAAAAACTGCCCGACCTGATCAAGCACTTGAAAATGTAACGACCGGCCAGCCAGCCGGAACACACGTGGTGCTGGCCGATCCCGCCTGCAAGAAACCGGGTTTCGCTTTTGGATTGCCTTGACAGTCCGCAGGCCAGCGTAAATTATAGCCAGCATCACGAGGGAGGGACTTGTGCTGGCTAAAGTATTTTCAGGTGCGGTGTTGGGTGTGGACGCCTACGCCGTCGAGATCGAGGTCAATGCCGGTCATGGCGACCCGGACACGGTCATCGTCGGCCTGCCGGACACCGCGGTCAAAGAGAGCAAGGACCGGGTCGACACCGCACTCGTCAACTCCGGGTTCGGCCTGCCGATGGGACGGACGACGATCAACCTCGCGCCGGCCGATATCAAGAAGGAAGGCCCGAGCTTCGACCTGCCCATCGCGCTCGGCACCATCGCGGCGCAGGGCGACCTCGACGACACCAAGCTGTCCGCCTTCACCATCGTGGGCGAACTGGCTCTGAGCGGCCAGGTCCGCCGCGTCCGCGGCGTGTTGCCCCTCGCCGTCTTGGCGCGCACGCTCGGTCACACGCTGATCGTGCCGGAGGAGAACGCCGACGAGGCCGCGGTCGTTGAAGGGTTGCGCGTGGTGCCGGTCAAGACCCTGCGGCAGGCGGCGGATTTTCTCGCCGACAAGCTGGTGATCACGCCCTGCCACATCGACATCGCGCAGGTCTTCGAGGCGAACAGCGTATACGAAGACGATTTCGCCGACGTCAAAGGACAGGAATCGGCAAAGCGCGCGATCGAGGTCGCGGTTGCCGGAGGGCACAACCTCTTGGCTGTTGGGCCGCCAGGCACGGGTAAGACCATGCTCGCCAAGCGAGTGCCCTCGATTTTGCCGCCGATGACGCTCGAAGAGGCGCTGGAGACGACGAAGATCCATAGCATCTCCGGCGCGCTGGCGCCGCATCAGGCCCTCGTCGCGCGCCGCCCGTTCCGCTCGCCGCACCACACGGTCTCCGACGCCGGCCTGCTCGGCGGCGGCTCGCACCCGGTGCCGGGCGAGGTCAGCCTGGCTCACAACGGCGTGCTGTTCCTCGACGAGCTCCCAGAGTTCAACCGCAGCGCGCTCGAGATTCTGCGCCAGCCGCTGGAGGACGCGGTCGTCACCGTCGCGCGCGTCGCGGCGAGCCTGACCTTCCCGTGCCAGTTTATGTTGGTCGCGGCGATGAACCCCTGTCCCTGCGGCTACTTCGGCGACCCGAAGCACGAGTGCCGCTGCTCGCCGCAAAACATCCAACGCTACCGCAATCGCATCTCCGGCCCGCTGCTCGACCGCATCGACATCCACGTCGAGGTGCCCGCCGTCCGCTACCAGGAACTGGCCTCGGCGACGCAGGGCGAGGGTTCCGGCCCGATCCGCGAGCGCGTCATCCGGGCGCGTCGCCTCCAGCAGGAGCGGTTCCGCGGCAGTGCGCGCGTCCATTGCAATGCCGCCATGCGCTCGCGCGAGTTGCGCAAGCACTGCGCGCTCGGCGCCGACGCGCAGGAGCTGCTGCGCATGGCGATTGCCGACCTGAACTTCAGCGCCCGCGCCTACGACCGCATCCTCAAGGTCGCCCGCACCATCGCCGACCTCGCCGCCGCGCCGCAGATCGAGACCGGGCACATCGCCGAGGCCATCCAGTACCGCTCGCTCGACCGGCAATACTGGGCGTGAGCGCCCACGTGCCTTGGCAAAGCGCAGCTCATTGTTTACCATCCTTGGATAATGAACCTACCTAAACATGCGGTGCGGCTCTTCAAGGCGGGGACTGCGCGATGATTGTCGTCTTTGTATCCAGCGAGAAGCAGGCTGTGGCGGCAGCCGTGGGATTGCTTGAGGAGCACCGGATTCACTGCCATGTTCAACACGACCTGCAGGGCTCCGGCGACGGCCTCGTGTCGTCGAAACTGGTCATCATGGTCCCGGAAGATCAAGTTGAACAGGCGGCCGAACTGCTCCAGCCGTTGCCGTGTGAAACACCCGTGCCGTGCGGCGTGGACCACGTGTCGCCCTCCATGAAGAAATTCTACCGGGTGCAGGCGGCGGTGCTGTTTGTTCTGCTCCTCTGGGCCGTGATCGCGCTCATCCTGACGAAGTGAGCGGCGCGATTGCAGTTGAAAAAAAGGTCGGAATGGCCTATCGGTTGCGCATGAAATCCAAGCCGTACAGCATTCGCAACGCCGGGTTCCACGACGTCTCCGGCATCTATAAGCTGATCAAGGGCAACCCGAACGAGCTGGTGCCGCGCTCGATGAACGACATCTCGCAGAACACCGACCGGTTTCTGATCGCCGAGGTGGCGGGGAAGCTCGCGGGCATCGTGTCGTGGTCCATCCTGCCGGAGATCGGCAAGGCGGAGCATCCCTCGGTGGAGATCAAATCGCTGTGCGTGAGCAAGGAAGCGCGCGGGCTGGGGCTGGGCAAGGCGCTGGTGCAGGCGGCGATCAAGCGCATCCGCACGATGCTGCCGGAAGACATCATCGTCCTGACCTTCACCCCGGACTTCTTCGGCAAGCTCGGCTTCCGGGCGGTGCCGAAGGAAACGATGATGCACAAGCTGTATACCGGCTGCCTGAACTGCTCGAAGTACGACTCGCCGTTCACCTGCCCGGAAGTGGCGATGGTCATGGACCTCCGGAAACATGCGTGATGGAGGGTGGTGGATGGGAGATGGGTAATGGTTGATGGATAAGGGTGCATGGACGGCAGCGTTTTTTGCAATGACCATGAACCATCCATCAGGCGCCATGTCCCTGTGAATCATGCACCATTAACCATCGCTTTCTCTTTCCTTCTTCCTTTAACCATCCACCATGCACCATGTCTTCCTCTGTTTATAGCTGGCGGCGCAATGTCCTGACAGTCTGGCTCTCGCAGTTTCTTTCGATTGCCGGCTTCTCGTTCGCGATCCCCTTTGCGCCGTTCTTCATGCAGGAGAGCCTGGGCATTCGCGACCCGGTAAAGCTCCGCCTCTGTGTCTCGCTTTTCAGCGCGGCGGTGCCGCTGACGATGGCGTTCTTCGCGCCGATCTGGGGCGCGGCGGCCGACCGCTACGGGCGACGCGTCATGCTGCTGCGCGCGAACTTCGCCGCGTGGATCGTGCTGACGCTGATGGGCTTCTCGCGCAACATCGAAATGCTCATCCTGCTGCGCGCGCTGCAGGGCGCGTTCACCGGCACGATGACCGCGGCGCAGGCGATGGTGTCGGCGGAGGTGCCGCCGGAGCGCAGCGGGCGCGCGCTGGGCGGGCTGAGCGCGGCGGTGTTTTCCGGCGGCCTGGCGGGCGTCGCCCTCGGCGGCGTGTGCGCCGAATGGTTCGGCTACCGCGCGGCCTTCATCATCTCCGGCGCCCTGCTGCTGGCGGCCGCCTTGCTCGTGCTCTTCGGCACGCACGAGCCGGCGCAGCCCGCGCCGGTCCTGGTGGCCGCCGACGAGCCGGAGCACGCCGGCCGCTTCCGCGGGCTGTGGCCGATCCTCGGGCTGATCCTCGCCATCAATTTCGTCCGCTCGTTCGACGCCGCCTGGGTGCCGCTGCTGGTCCAGGAAATCCACGGCAAGCTGGAGGGCGCGTCGCTCTGGACCGGCATGCTCGCGGCGACCGGCGCCGTCGCAGGGATGATCGCCGGGATCGTGCTCGGCAACCTGGCCGACCGCGTCAGCCCGCCGCAGATCGGCAAGGCCTCTTCGCTCTGCGCCGGGCTGCTGATGATCCCGCAGGCGCTGGCGCATAACTTCCCGCTGCTGTTTACCGCGCGCTTCGGGGTGATGTTCTGCTCGGGCGGGCTCGACCCGGTGTTCCAGATCTGGCTGAGCAAGATCACGCCGCCGCACAAGCACGGGTCGGTCTTCGGCTGGGCCAGCAGCGCGCGCTGCATCGGCTGGATGCTGGCCGCCCTGAGCGGCGGCATGGTCGCGGCTTGGTTCGATGTCCGCACCACCTTCCTGATCGGCGCCGCGCTCTACCTGCTGCTGATCCCGGCCATCATGATCGGTGTGCGGCGCCTGGAACGTTAAGGCGCGCACCGCGAATCAGCTGCTGAACCTCTTTGCGGGCGGACCGTGTTTTTGCTTGCGGGGGCGCGGGTTGGCCGCTATTTTCCGCCGTCCCGAACGACGAAAGAGATGACGATGAGCAAGACCCATAAGATTGCCGTGATCGCCGGCGACGGCACCGGCCCGGAAGTGATTGGCGAAGGCTGCAAGGTGTTGCAGGCCGCCGCGCAGAAGTTCGGCTTTAAGCTGGACCTGGTGCCGCAGGACATCGGCGGCGCGCGCTATCTGCGCACCGGCGAGGTGCTGCCGGACAGCGTCCTGGCCGAACTCAAGCAGATGGACTCCATCTACCTGGGCGCCATCGGCCACACGGATATCAAGCCGGGCATTCTGGAAAAGGGCCTGTTGCTGCGCATCCGTTTCGAGCTGGACCAATACATCAACCTGCGCCCGGTGAAGCTGTTCCCCGGCGTCGAGTGCCCGATCAAGGGCAAGGGGCCGAAGGAAATCGACTACTGCTGCATCCGCGAGAACAGCGGCGGCCTCTACACCGGCATCGGCGGGCTGTCGCGCCAGGGCACCCGCGACGAGGTCGCCGTGCAGAACATGGTCTATACCTATGCGCAGGTGGAGCGCTGCCTGCGGTTCGCGTTCGAGTATGCGCGGGCGCATGGCAAGAAGGCGCGCGGCCTGGCCGCGGTCAACAAGCTCGCCATGGTCGGCAAGTCGAACGTGCTGACCTATATGTACGAGCTGTGGAACCGCGTGTTCGCCGAGGTCGGCGCGGAATTCCCCGACGTGCAGCGCGAGTACTACCACGTGGACGCGACCTGCCTCTATATGGTCGCCAGCCCGGAGATGTTCGACGTCGTCGTCACCGAGAACATGTTCGGCGACATCATCACCGACCTCGCGGCGATCACGCAGGGCGGGCTGGGCATCGCCGCCGGCGGCAACATCAATCCCAAGGGTGTCAGCATGTTCGAGCCGATCGGCGGCACGGCGCCGATGTGGACGGGCAAGAACGCGATCAACCCGCTGGCCGCGATCGGTGCGGGCGCGATGATGCTCGCGCAGCTCGGCGAGACGGCGGCCGCGGCAGCGATCGAGAACGCCATCGCCGCCACGACGCCCAAGATGAAGAGCCAGATGGCCAACCAGATGGGCTTCACGACCACGCAGCTCGGCGACCTGGTGGCGGGGCAGATTTGACGCACGGCGAATGATGGAGTAGTGGAGCGGCGGCGCGTTGGACTTGG
This sequence comes from uncultured Lentisphaerota bacterium, assembly GCA_903912445.1. Lineage (GTDB taxonomy): Bacteria > Verrucomicrobiota > Kiritimatiellia > CAIQIC01 > CAIQIC01 > DP16D-bin41. The sequence continues at coordinate 1,143 of CAIWHP010000188.1, read as the reverse complement.
GTTCACGCAGGCCAACGCTCCGGTTCAGCAGGTGATGCAATGAAACAATACAACTGTTGTGTAGTGGGCATCGGCGCGGTCGGCGCCGAAATGGTGAAGTTGCTCCGCCGCCGGAAATTCCCGGTCGGCAAGCTGGTGGTCTTTGCCACCCGCGAGCGCACCGAAATGATCGACGGCATCCCGGTGGAAGTGCGCGTCGCCGGTCCCGGCTCGTTCAAGGGCATGGACTTCGCGTTCTTCGCGGGCACCGAGGGCGCCAAGGGCGCGTCCAAGACGGTCGGCTGGCAGGCGGTGGAAGAAGGTTGCGTCGTCATCGACAACGGCGACGACTTCCGCATGGACCCGCGCGTGCCGCTCGTCATCCCGGAGATCAACCCGGAAGCGCTGCGGCAGCACCAGGGCTTCATCGCGAACCCGAATTGCAGCACCATCATCACCCTGATGCCGCTGGCGCCGCTGCACAAGGCCGCGCGCATCCGCCGGCTGATCGCCAGTACCTACCAGGCCGTCTCCGGCACCGGCAGCGCGGCGATCAAGGAGCTCGAGGCGCAGGCGCGCGCGTGGGCTGCGGGCCAGCCGCTCAAGGCCGAGGTCTATCCGCATCAAATTCTGTTCAACGTCATCCCGTCGGTCGGCTCGTTCAAGGACGATTCCGGCGAGAGCACCGAGGAGATCAAGATGCGCAACGAGACGCACAAGATCCTCGATGACGCCGCGATCCGGGTGGCCACCACCACCGTGCGCGTGCCGGTTTTCAACGGCCACAGCATTGCCGCGCACGTGGAATTCGAAAAGCCGCTCTCCGTCGAGCAGGCGCGCGAACTGCTCGCCAACGCGCCGGGCGTCAAGCTCGTGGACGATCCCAAGCACGCCGTCTATCCGCTGCCGATCAACGCCAGCGAGAACTACGACGTGCTCGTCGGCCGCCTCCGCAAGGACCGGAGCTGCGACAACGGCCTCGTCCTGTGGTGCGCCGGCGACAACATCTGGAAGGGCGCCGCCCAGAACGCCATCCAGATCGCCGAAGAGATGGTCCGCATGGGCCTGAAGTAGGCAAGGGTTGAGGGCGGATGGTTGATGGTAGAAGCACCATCGGCCTGAACGGCGGGTTTTCCAAGGCTTGGAAATTCCGCCGTTCGTTTT
>CAIWHP010000187.1 GCA_903912445.1 uncultured Lentisphaerota bacterium | reverse complement strand
ATGATCGGATTCATCACAGGCCCGCCGGCGGCCCGATCAGGCCCGCGCCGAGCGCGTACTGCCTGAGTTCGTCAGCATTGCGCAGACCAAGCTTGCGCATGGCATTGCGCCGGTGGATCTCGACCGCGCCGGGCGCAAGCGCCAGGCGCGAGGCGATGTCGCCCGCCGATTCGCCGTTGGCGATCTGCCGCAGCACTTCGGATTCGCTGCGCGCCAGAGCGTGTTCGCCCTCTACCGCACCCGCCGCCTGCCTCGCCTCGCCCATCATCGCCGCGGTCTCCCGGCACAGATAAGGCTTTCCCTGCGCGACGGCGCGCAGGCCCTGCAGCAATTCGTCGCGGCCGGCGGCCTTGCTGACGTAGCCCAGCGCCCCGTATTCGAGCATCTTCTCCACGAAACGCCGCTCCAGATGCGAGGAAAACGCGAGCACCTTCGCCCCCGGGCACTCGCCCGTGATCCGGCGCGTCGCCTCGATCCCGTTCAAACCGGGCATGGCGATGTCCATCAGCACCAGATCGGGCGACAACTCGCGTGCGCGCGCCAGCATCGCCTCGCCGTCGCCCGCCTCCCCCACGACTTCGATGTCCGGCTCGCGCTCGAGCACCGAGCGCAGCGCGGTGCGCAGGACCTCGTGGTCATCGGCGATCAGCAGGCGCATTGCCTTGCGTTGCCCGGGTACCTGGCCGCCACGCTCGGCGCCGGGCGCTGCGGGGCCGAGCGGCGCAGCCTGATCGGGCGCCTCCTCGGCATCGAAAATGCCCCAGGCGAGGGAGCGTGGAATTTCCGCCTGCACAGTTTCGCATATCGCTGCGGCCGGGATGCCGGCGCCCTTGATCGCCGCCTGCGCATCGTTCGCCGCAAACGGAGACACCAGCGCCATCGCCACCAGCAGCACCGCGGCGACCAGTTTGCGCTGCAGTTGCAGGCCCAGCGTGACCTGACGCTCGGAGGCGTGCCCTGCGGCGACCAGCACCTCGCCCAGCCGCCCGCCGCGTTCCGACTGGCACAGCAGCGCCTCGGCCAGTTGCTCGCGCGTGATTTCTTCGGTCGCGACCAGCACATTGCCAAGATGGAGCTTGGTTACGCTGCGCGCCTGTCCGCACTGGCGCTGCTGGAACGCGAGCAGCACTTCGCACTCGGCGGCGCCCAACAGCCCGCGCTGCATCAGGATTTCGCCCAGCTTCGCACCGCTGCGCCCCTGCTCCGCGAGCGCATCCTCGAGCTGCGCCGGGGCCAGGCGCTTCGCCGCCCGCAACAACTCGCCCAGCTGTTGCCGCTCTCCTGCGGCGAGCAACTGCAAGCCCTCGAACTGCCCGAGGTAGGCGCCGATGTCCAGCGCCGAGGCGAGCTTGGCGCCTTCGCTTACCCCGAGGTGCGCGAGTATTTCGCTCAATTCGCCCAGATTGGCATTCGCTCTGATATTCAATGTGACATTTCCCAAAAACCGTCCATATTTAGCCGATCGCAGGAGGACTCCGGCTTGCCTGGCGCAGATCGCGCCCCTGCCGCTACTCGCAGCGACAGGAATATTCCCCAGGGCCGAGGATGCACCGGGGGTGCAGGCGTGCATATATCGCGGGCACCATAATTTTGAATGCCGCGAATGCGGTATTGCCCCTGCATCGGGACGCGCTCCGTCCGACGAAAAGCGCGGGCGATGGTTGCCTCCCGCGGCTACGCATCCGGGTGCGGGCGGGTTGGCGGGCCGGGAAGCCCGGGTGTCAGAGCGAGATCAGGCCTTCACGGATCGCGTACTGCGTCAGTCCGGCGATATTGTGCAGGTCGAGTTTGCGCAGAATGTTGCGCCGGTGGACCTCGACTGTCCCGGGGGCGATGTACAGGCTTTCGGCGATCGCGGTGGAGGTCTCGCCCAGGGCGATTTTTTTCAGCACCTCGATCTCGCGCCGCCCCAGTTTGGCCTGCGCGCCATCGCCGGCGGGTGACTTGAGCAGCATCGCCGCCACCTCCTGGCACAGGTAGCGCTCGCCTGCCGCCACCGCGCGGATGCCGCGCAGCAACTCGTCGCGGCCGGCCGCCTTGTTGATGTAGCCCTGCGCCCCCGCATCCAGCATCTGCGCCACGAAACGCCGGTCGAGGTGGGTCGAAAGCGCGAGCACCTTCACCGCCGCGCGCTCGCTCTTGATGCGCCGGGTCAGTTCGATGCCGTCGAATCCGGGCATGGTGATATCGGTGAGCACCAGATCGGGCGCGAGTTCGCGCACCCGCGCGAGCGCCGTCTCGCCGTCTCCCGCCTCGCCCAACACCTCGATGTCCGGCTCGCGCTCGAGCACCGCGCGCAAGGATTCACGCACGATCGCGTGATCGTCCACCAGCAGCAACCGTATCATTGTTCGCTTCCCTCCAGTATTGACTTCACCCCGGAATCCGGCGTCACCGCCAGCGCGAAGGTCACGGTCGTGCCTTTGCCCGCCTGGCTGTCGATGTGCAAGGCCCCGCCGATGAGGGCGATGCGCTCCTTGATGCTGAACAGCCCGAAGCTGTGGTTCTCCGGCGGCTTGAGCAGCTGCGCCACGTCGAAACCGACCCCGGCATCGGCGACGCGGATCGAAAGCTTGCCGCTCGCGGCATCCATCGACAGGTCCACCTCCGCCTCGCTTACCTCGGCGTGCTTCCATACGTTGAT
>CAIWHP010000186.1 GCA_903912445.1 uncultured Lentisphaerota bacterium | reverse complement strand
GCGGCGATGCGTCCACAGCATGCCCGCCGGGCAGACCACATCCGGCGGCGTCTGCAGTTTGGCCAGCGCGGACGCGAGGTTCGTCTCCGTCAGCACGCGTCCCTCGCCCCACAAGCCGGTGGCGAGTTTTTTGATCTCAAGATCGCACGCCGGATAGTTCTGCAAACTCGGTGAGCGCTCTGGCTGCGGGCCCAACACGGTGCCGCCGGCGGAGATCAGGTCGCGTATTTTCTTCAGCAGTTCCGGCCGCATCGTCGTTTGCTCCGGCAGCACGAGCATCCGGTAGCTCATGCCGTCCGGCAGCACGAGCCGGCCGTCCTTGACCGACATCCGCTGTTCGATCACCTCGGCGTTGATGTAGTCAAAGTTGTAGCCCGCCGGCAGCTCCGGCCTGCAGAGGCCGGCCATCTTCGGCGCATCCTCGCTGATGAAATAGGCGATGTCCGCCACATGCCGGCCCGTCTGCAACAGCACGCTGCACCGGCGCTGATAATCGATCCACGGCTTCGCGCGCTCGAACCAGGTATTGCCGCGATTGAACTCCGTGCCGAACCAGGCGTTGACGCCGGGGCGGCGCTCGTCGGGCTGCTGGATGTAGACGTGCAGCACGAACTGGTTGATGCCCTCGCAGAGTGACCAGTCGCCGCGCGCCTTCAGCTCGCGCGGCGTATTGCGATAGGCCGGCCCGCCGGTGAACGCCTCGGCGAAGACCTGCTGCTTGCCGTAGATGTGCGCCGCGGAGGCGGCATCGCGCAGCTCGATGCTGCCGAGGTTGCCGGTGGCCCAGAACTCGCCGCTGACCTCGTCGCACTGGCCGCCGTACTGAAGGAACTCGGCCGGGAAACCCCAGTGCCCGTAGTTCTCCAGCCACATCTTCAGGCCGTTCGCGTTGCACAGGTCGCGCAGCCCGCCCACGTAGTCGCGCGCCACGCGGTCCGCCACCAGCCGCCGCACGTCCCACAGGAACCGGTCGCTCTGCTCTGCGCTGCCGACCACGCGCCCGGTCATCACCGGCAGGAACGGCAGCGGGTCGTAGCCATAGCGCGCGCGGAAGGACGGCGCGAAATCGTCGGTCCAGTTCTGCGGCCCCATCTCGTAGCTGTCGGCGACGACGTGCTTCCACGACTTGCGTTCGGCCGCAGGCATGCGCGCCAGCAGCTTGCCGACGTAATTTTCGAAATGCACGGCCAGCGCCGTGCGGTTCAGCTTGTCCACTTCCAGTCCCGTGGCCTCCGGCGGCGCGGGACTGTTCTTGGTGCCGGTCGGCGCCATCCCCGCGCGCAGCACGATCCACTCGCCCGCGGGCACGTCCCACGTCAGCGTGCCATCGGGCGCGAGCTGCGTGCTGAGGTTGCGCACCGCGGCGGGCGGGATCGACAGGCCCGGCTGGTCAGGTTCCGGCTGCTGCGGCCACATGTAGAAATCGAACGGCGGCAGCGGATCCTGGAAAACCTTTTGCAGCGACTTCTCCGCGAAGCTCTCCACGCGCGCCGCTGCCGAGAGGTCGATCACGCCCAGCTCGCATGCCGCCGAGAACGACAGCCGGAAAAACTTGGCCGTCGTCGCCGGGATCGTCATCACCACCGGCGAGAGGGGCACCGGGCCGACGTTGATGCCGAGGTTGTGCCGGTCTACCGCGAACTTCCGCAGCAGCCGGAACTGCTGGCCATCGTCCGACGCCTGCAGCTCGCACTGGACATTCACCTTGCCGACCGGATGAATCGTCACGCTACGCGCCGTGAACGGCGCGGGCATGGCAAAGGTCACCGCCTTGGGCGTGCGTGTGATCTTGGCGCCGCGCGACGCGGCGGTATCGCCCTCGCCCACCGGCGCGGGGAAGGCCAGCACCGCGACATCCTGGAACGTACCGGTCGGGGCGGAAAGCTTGCCCACAAAATGCTGCGGACCTTGCAGGCGCGTCTCCGGCAGCACCACATAGCGCATGGACTGCTCCGGCTTGATCCACGGCCCGCCCGACTGGCTCCAGCCGGGGCAGTTAAACAGGCCGATGTCCACGCCCAGCCGCGTGCCCTCGCGGATCGCATGCTCGACGAACCCCCACCACTCGTCGCTCAACGCCTTGATCTTGTCGCCGCCCTCGATGATGCCGATGTAGCCCTCGCCGATGCCGACGCGCTTCATCGCCTCCAGGTCGCGCGTGATGCCCTCGCGCGAAACCTGCCCGTACATCCAGTACCAGTAGCACCGCGGCTTCGTCGCCTCCGGCGGATTCTGGAACGCCTGCTCCAACTCCGCCGCCGAAGCCGCCACCATTCCAAACAGTCCCAACAACGCCACGCGGTATCTGAATTTGTTCATGGGCCGATTTCCTTTCGCTGCACACCGTCTCCTTACCGTCTCGCGCCCCCGTTTCCAAGCCTTGGAAACGGAAGGGCGGTGTTTTTCCAAAGATTGGAAAAATCTGCATGAGATCTTCCAATGCTTGGAAACCCCAGCTGTTTCACGTTCCAATACTTGGAAAAGGTCGATGCCCTGTGGTAGGGCGCGCACGCCGTGCGCGCCGCGGATCCAATCCAACGCGATGGATGGTGCCCGGCGGCCACGGCGTGGCCGCCCTACCAACACAAAATGAATCCCCCGCTCGTGAGGTAGGGCGCTCGCGCCGCGAGCGCCGGGATAATCCCACTTATTGGATGGCGACCGGCGGGCGCGGCGCGCCCGCCCTACCCATTCTTCGCCCAGACATAGGGCCAATCTTCCGGCTTGGCCGCCAAACCGGCACGCACGGGATTCATACGGATGTAATGCGCCTTCTCCACATGACTGTCGCCATCTCGCAAGCGATGATCGAAAAAATCGCGTTGCCATTGAATACCGACCTCATGGGCAGCGTAATGTTTCCAGTGCGCGAGCGTATGCCGCATGCCCGGCTCAGGAGCGAAGCTCATCAGCGCGTGGAGGTGATCAGGCATGAACAGCAGCAAATGCACCCACCAATCACCGCGTTGCTCACGAAACATAAACGACTCATGAAGCCAAGCGGCAGTGGGCGGCTGACAGAGCTGATTCTTGCCCCGCGGTTGGGTGCAGATGGTGATGAAGTAGATGGCACCCTCCTTGACCCACATGGGAACGCCATGCGGCAGCTTTTTCCTCTCGAGAAGCATGGCGGCGCGATAACAAAACCCATTCGGAAAAGGTAGGCGAGGTTCGATGGTAGGGCGCTCGCGCCGCGAGCGCCGGGAAATCATCCAGCGCGTTGGAGGGTGACTCGGCGGGCGCGGCGCGCCCGCCCTACCTGACGGTGAATGAATCCACCGCGTGGGATGATTTCAGGGATGGCACCGACGCACCGTCCCTTCTACCCAAGACAACGGTTTTGGGTAGGGCGTTCGCGCCGCGAGCGCCGCGATAAACCCAATGCGTTGGATAGTGATCGGCGGCCACGGCGTGGCCACCCTACCTGAAGAAACAATCGACCGCGCGCCCGCTCACTGCGAGTCGCGGCAGTTGGCGGGGTCGGGGCGGGAGCCGGGCATGTCGTCGCGGGGTTTGGCCTTGAGCATCGCGGCGATGGGCTCGAAGATGCGGAGGAGCGCCTGGTAGTCGGGATCGTTCTTGCCGGCGAAGGCGGCCTTGCCGCAGGCTTCGCTGCCGCCGGCGGTTTTCGCGAGCGGGGCGAGCAGGAAGCGGTTCAGCTGCGGGTTGGTGATGCGCGTCCAGACTTCGCGCGGAATCTTTCCACCATCATGGCACGTGGCGCAGCGGCGCTTGGCCACTTCGGCCAGCGTCTTGTCCAGCTCGGCGGGATAGACCCGGCGGCAGCCGCGGGCTTCGGGATAGGCGGGCTCGGTGGTGCCGTAGTAGGGGATGTTGAGGTCGATCCACTGGAAGATCTGGCGGCGTTCCGCGGCGGCAAGCTGCACGCGCGGTTTGCCGGCGGCGTCGGGATGCCCCGCGAGCAGCAGGTCGGCGAGCTGGCTGCGCGGGCTGCCCCACGCTTTCGGGGTGACTTCGAGGATGTTGGCTTCCAGGCCGTTATAGGTGGGAATCCAATTCACATAGGGACTTTCCACCTCGCCCTCGCCGATGCGCCGTCGACCGCGGGCGAGCGATTCATAGGAGACGTTGAAGAAATCCGTCTTGTCGCCGCAGAGGTCCACGCGTTTAGGCGGATTGGCACCGCTGTGACACGCGATGCAATGGCGGTCGAGGATCGGTTGGATCACCGTCGAGTAGTCGAAGCCGACGCCCTGGCCCCACGCCGGCGGGCGCAGCTCGCGCGGGGCGGTGGCCGTGGCGCGGCGGCGCGTGGGCTGCGCGACGCTGCTGCGGTCCGCATGGCAGCCGATGCAGGCCTGCACCTCGCCGGGCATCAGGTGCGTGAACGTGCGCATGCGCTGGACCGCACGGCCCTCGGCGTCGAGCGCCATGAAGTAAATCGGCACGCCCGCGGGCACCTTGAAACACGCGGAGCCGTCGGGCTCGACGGGCACATAACCCCACACTTTCTTCCCGGCGTAGGTCGCGCCGCAGGAAATCACCGGGAACTGGAAACCGAACGCGCGGTTCTTCACATCCACGCGCACGGGCTTCTCCATTTCCTGGATCACCGCCAGCTCGACGACCTCGCCGCGGCGGATCTGCGGTTCGAGCCCGTTGTAGACATCCTGCACATAGAGGGTCGCCCAGCCGGTGGTGCTGGTTTTGTCCGGCAGCGACGAAGGTATCAGCGGCGGCACGGTGCGCGGCGCGAGCGGCTGCGGGTTGAAGAAGCCAAGGCCCGCGCGCGGGGCGAGCACGAGCGCCTCCTCCGTGCCCGCGTAGTCGCGCAGGAGAATCGCACCGTTCTTGGAGACGAGGTAACGCCGGTCGTCGAGCGGATACGGTGTGGAGTACGGTCCCTTGATGTGATTGCCGCTGCCCTTGTCCACCTGGCCGATGTTGATCTCCGGCGTGAGGTTTTGGATCGCCTCCTGCGCGTTGGCGCCGCGTGCGCGGTCCACGATGCCGATCGCGCCGCTCGCCGGCCCGTTGTGCGCGGTCAGCGTGCAGAGCACCTTCGTGGTGCCGGGAATCGAGCGCGCCTCCATGAACGTCGCGGGGCTCAACACGCGGTTGCCATAGTAACCCGTGAGGCCGGTGCCGTCGGGATTGATCGCCCACAGGCTCTGGATCGGAATCGCGGGCTTGTCCACGTATTCCCAGCGCGAATAGATGAGGCGTCCATCGTTGAGCAGGCTCGGCGTGAAATCGTTGACGATGTTGGCGGAGAGGCGGCGGATATTTTTCCCGTCGGCGTCCATGCGGTGCAGCAGGCCGACCGGCGAGACCCAGCAGTAGGCGAACCGCGCCGCGCGCGACGAGAGGAAGGCGATGCCGCCATCCGGCAGCCAGCATGCGTTGTAATCGTGCCAGCGGCCGTCGGTGAGCTGGCGCAGGCCGGTGCCGTCGGCGTTGATGGTGAACAGGTGATAGCCATCGTCCTTGCTCTTGCGCCAACTGAAGAGCACCACCTTGCCATCGAACGAAACATCGCAATCGAGCATCTGCCCCTGCCCCGCATCCACGAGCTGCCGCAGGCTGCCGTCCAAACTCCGCACGAACAAACCGCCGCCTGGGCTAAAGCCCTCGGTGTGATAGGTGTAGACGTGCGTCGAGCGGATCGGATGCCGCTGGATCACCAGCAGCTTGTCGAAGCCCAGCTTGAGGTTCTTGAGATCAACCGCCGCCAGCGGCGCCGTCTCGCCGGGCAGCGCACCCGCCGCCGTCGGTGCGGCGAACACCATGATCTCCGACGCTCCCGGATTCAGCCCGCCGTAGGAGCTGGTGAATTTGAGTGTGAGCTTCCGCGCCTGCGCCGGCGCGGGCAGCTTGATGCGCTGCGGCGCGCTCGTCTCCTCCAGTTTTCCGGTAACGACCGGCGCGGCGGCGTCATCGAGGAACACCTGAAAATCCTTCCAGCACTCCGAGGTCATCCACGCCGTGCGCCCGTAATAAACGATCTCGCCGACCGTCACCGGCGCAGGCCATGTCAGCGAAAACTCCGCGCCTTGGCGGTGCGTGTTCCCCTGTACGCACCACGCCGCGCCCAAATCGGCGTGACCGCCGGCCTTGGGGATTTTTCCATCGGCGGCAAACTTCGCGAGGTATTGCTTGCTGTGTTCCGAGGTGGCAGAGGCTGTTGCGCTCTGCGCCAGATTTTCCGGCACCGCCCCAGCCGCCGCGCCGCCGAGCAGCAGCGCCGCATACAGAGCAAAACGACAGGGCAGAAAAGTCATGGCGCATGATAGCCAACCCGCCCCTCCCCTGTCCATGCCGCGCGCGCGGCGGCAGGACGGCATGGATTTCGTTGCGTGCGTACGGTGGGCCGCACTCTCACGAGTGCGGCTACAGGGCAGGCCTCAGAATCAGGCCCAACAAAATCATCATTCTTCCCGTGCGCGGCACGCTGATTTTGGCCCCATGATTTTGTCATTCGCGCCCACACGTAACCGCGTTCGTCAGAACGCGGCCCACCCCAGTCAGACCAAACCCCGTGGAGTTGTCCAGGCTTTGGAAGCCGGCTCACAGCTTCTCCGCCCTCACGGTCTTGATTTCGCCGTTGACGCGGACTATCACCTCGCGCGGTTCGGCGGCGGCGATACGCCAGCGCGTGGCCTTGCCATCTTTCCACGCGATGTCCACGACGAAGCCGCCGCGCGCGCGCAGGCCCGTGACACTGCCTTCCGGCCACGCCGGCGGCAGCGCGGGCAGCAGGTGCAGCACACCGGCGTGCGACTGTAACAGCATCTCCGTGACGCCGGAGGTATAGCCCCAGTTGCCGTCCATCTGGAACGGCGGATGGGTATCGAAGAGGTTGTCGAGAATGCTGACCTTGAACAGTTCGCTGATGACTTTGTGGGTGCGCTCGCCATCGTGCAGGCGTGCCCAGAAATTGATCTTCCACGCCTTGCTCCAGCCGGTGGCTTTGTCGCCGCGCGCGTTGAGTGTGACCTTCGCGGCCGCGGCCAGCTCCGGCGTCGTCAGCGGGCTGATCTGCCGCCCGGGATGCAGCGCGAACAGGTGCGAGGTGTGGCGGTGATGATCCTGCGGGTCATCCACGTCCTCCATCCATTCCTGGACCTGCCCCCATTTGCCGATCTGCGGCCCGAGCAGCTTCGCGCGCATCGCCACCACTTTCGCGCGGTAGTCGGCGTCCACACCGAGCGCCTCGGAGGCTTCGATGTAGTTGCTGAACAAATCCCAGACGATCTGCTGGTCGTAGGAGACACCCGGCCGCGGCGTGCGGTCGCCTTCCTTGATCACGATCTTGCCCTTCACTTCCACCGGCCCGTGCTCGGGCGACCAGCCGCCCGGCGAAACGAGTTTGCCGTCGGGCCGCGCGACAAGCTCCGTCTCCCAGAACTCGACCACGTCCTTGAGCGCGGGATAGGCGACGGTGCGGAGAAAGTCCTTGTCGCCGGAAAAAGCGTAGTGCTCCCACAGGTGCTGCACCAGCCACGCGCTGCCCGGCTTGTGGACGCCCCACTTCGAGCCGGCACCCATCGGGTTGATCGTGCTGTAGTTGAACCAGCCGCGCTTCGCCGTGACGCGCGGGTCAGTGGTGCGCTTGCTGGCAAACGCCACGTTGCGCAGCCAGTCGAACAGCGGCTGCGCGCATTCCGGCAACGCGGTCGGCTCGGCGGGCCAGTAGTTCATCTCCGTGTTGATGTCGGTGGTGTAGCCGGAATACCACGCGGGCTTGAGGTCGGCGTTCCAGATGCCCTGCAAGTTCGCCGGCAGACCGCCGGGCCGCGAGCTGCCGATGAGCAGATAGCGCCCGTACTGGAACAGCAGCGCCTCCAGCGCCGGGTCGGCCTTGCCTTCCTTGCGCGCGGCGAGCCGCTGGTCCGTCGGCAACTTGGATGGCGCCGCGCCCAAATCCAGGCTCACGCGGCTGAACAGCTTCTGATAGTCGCCCACATGCGCGTCGCGGAGCTGTGCGAAGGGTTTCTTCGATGCCGCCTCCAGTCGCTGTGTGATGCGCTGATGCGGATGCTCGCCGCGCCAGCCCTGCAGCGGATTATTCACGAACGCCGTGCCCGCCGCGAGCAGCACCGTCACGCTGTCGGCCCCGGTGACCGTGATGCCGTCGGCACCCGCCGTGACTTGCCCGCCTTCGTTCAGCACCCAGAGCTGCGCCTCGTAGGCCAGCCCGTTCGTCAGCGTGCCGCTCGCGGTGATTTTGTTGCCTGCCGCGCTGATTTTCGCTTTGTGCATGTCGGTCAGGCGGATTTTTCCCAAGTGACTGCCGGGCTTGTCCGCCGTGCAGCGCATCACCAGCACCTGGTCGGGATAGCTGCAAAAGGTTTCGCGCTGGAACCGCGTGCCGCTGGCGCGATAGCCCACGCGATGCGTCGCGTCGCGCAGATCGAGTGCGCGCCGATAGTCAGTCGCCTCGGACGGCGTCCACTCGATGAACACATCGCCGAACGGCTGATAGCTGCCCATCTCCGTCTCGCTGCCGAACCAGAGCGTCTGCTCGTTGAACTGCACGCGCTCGCTGGCCGTGCCGCCGAAGATCATCCCGCCGAGGCTGCCGTTGCCGACCGGCAGCGCCTCCAGCCACTTTTTCGCCGGCTGCTCATACCAGAGCGTCAGCGGTTCGGCACAGGCGCCAACACTGGCGCCGACGCACAGCAGCAGGGCCATCAGTTTTGTTGTCATAGGTCCTTCCCTCTTGAAAATTGAAAATAACAAACCCACTCCATAGAGCTTTCGCAAACCTTGACGAGCCACAAGGGCGGCGTGACACGCCGCCCTCCAGTTTGGAGGGCGCCGGTCCGCATCCAGGGACACATACGCACGTATTCCCAGGGGAAACTGCGGCTCCGAGGTATTGGAAAAGCGCGCGGCAATACCTCATTTCAGCAGCACCTCCACCGCGCCTAGCTGATGCGCCAGGCGCAGCTTCTGGGTTTTTGCGGCCTCATCCCAGTCGCTTTGTTTCACCGCGGTGGCCGGCTCGATCAGCACGACGGGTTTGCGTGCGCACTGGATTTCGAGCGCGGTGTCGCGCTCCGGATATTCCGTATTGGCCTGCAGCCAGAGCTGCGCGCCCTTGTTTTCGACCTTGCCGACTAGGTAGGAGTGCGGCGCGATTTTGCCGGCGAGCTTGGTGACAGGGCCGGCGGACAGCGGGACGGCGTAGCTTTCGGTCACGTCCTCGTTCTCGCGCGAGTTCAGCACGGTCAGCGTGTCGCCGACGCGGCAGACGAAAGCGTCGCCCTCGTACCACGCCGGGTAGGCGGCGTTGAACAATTCCGTCACCTTCTTCATGTCCTGCAACTGCGAGAGCGGCAGGTTGCGGATGCCGCCGCCGGGCGGCTCGTTGCCCTGCACAAGCGCGGGAATGAAATAATAACGGCCGGTGTTCGGGAAAAACTCGAAGAGCTGGCCCCCGATGTTGCCCATCTTACGGAAGCCGTAGGTGGCGGCGAACAGCGGGCCGTATTCGGCATAATGCGGCCATGCGAGCACATCGCCGCGCCCCTTCATGTCGTTGAAGACGGCGAGCTTCACGTTGCCCGCCACGGCTTCCTTGGTCGGGATCAGGCCGTGCTGCACGGTCCCGCGGATCAGCGGGATGACAAAGCGCTTGAACGTGTCGGAGGTCTTCCCGGTGTCGTCCCAGATGGAGGACGCCCACGCTGCCTGGGGATCGCGCGCGTTGAGCTTGGCGCTGTCCATCAGCGTCTGGCCGTCGAGGCTGTAGAGGCCGCAGCCGCGCGCGATGCCCATGACGCAGACGAGGTCCCAGAAGATCCGCGGCATCGTGCGCAGCACGCCGCTGCGCTCGCCCGCGCAGACGCCGAGGCCGTTGAAGCCGGCGTTCTGCCAGTAGAAGCCGCCATCCTCCCACGCGCCGTGTCCATGCGTGATGCCGCCGAGCCATAGGCCGAGCGCGGCGCTCTGCGAGTAAAATTGCCGGCGGATGATGTTGTTCTTCTGCGAGAGCACGAGCCACGGCCCATACTTGCGGATGAACGCGCCCTGCTGGTCCATCAACTCCTGCCATTTGTCGTCCTTGTAGGTGCCGTCAGCTTCCTGGAAGACCATGCCGTACTTCGCGCAGAGCCGCGTGAGCCGGTGGTGATAACGCATGTCGCCATCCTTGGCGTCGCGATAGAGCGAGCTCAAGTGTTCGCCGCCCTGGATGCCGGCGAAATTCGGCACGTGCTGGAACAGCCACTCGATATCGGCCAGCCCGACCCAGTGGCTGCGCAGCATAAGCGCGTGCGGCAGCTTTTCCATGCCGCGCGCAAAATCCGTCACCGGGATACCCTTGCCCTCCATGCCTTCGACGATGATGCCGACGAACGGCGCGATGTCGGCGGGCACATCGGGATGAAACGCCGTGTAGTCCAGCACGCGCGTCGCTTCGAGCGTGAACAGCGGCGACTGCGCCGTCAGCGGCCGCTTTGGCGGCTTGGTCGCGTGATCGTTGTTGACCGTGAAGCTGCGCACCGGCGACCACGCGCCGGCGACCTCGCCCTTCAGCGCGCGCAGCCGCCAATGCCACCGGCCCGGCGCGGGCAGCTGGTCGTCCGGCACGAGATACCACGGATAATCCTGGCTGCTTGTCACGCGCACATCCACCGGCTCCGCAAAATCTGCCGTGCGCGCATATTGCAGCTGATAGTCCACCACCATCGGCAGCGCGCACCAGCGGAACATCGCGGCGAGATCCGTCATGTCGGCTCCCTCCACGGGCGAGAGCAGCTTGGGCGCTTCCGGCAGCGTCTCGGCAATCGCGACCGTCGCACCCGCCGCCGTTTCCAGCACGAACGCCACCTCGTCGCTCCAGCCCAGCCGCTGGTTCAAATCCAGCGTGACGTTCGCCGGCTGATTCGTCTCCAGCAACACCACCGGCTTCTTGCTTGAGGCGAGCGGCCGCGCCACCAGTTTCGTCGCGCCGGTAACGCGGCATTCGAAGTGCTTGTTGAAGTCCAGCCGCAGCGCCAGCTTGCGGTCGGCATTGTTGGCGATGCCACCGACCGTCTGCGCCTGCACCGGCTCGCCGGCCACAAAGACCGCGCACGGCGGCGCGAGCGGCGGAAGTTTTTCCGATTGCAGTGCTTTCCAGAGCGCGACGGTCTCGCGATGGACGCTCACACCCGTCTGCTCCGCAAGAAACGCGATGCCGTTATCCAGCGAACCGTGCGGCTTCACGAGGAACGGGAACTGGCCCACCCCGGGATCGATGAAATTGCATTGGAAGCCATACCCACTGCAGCCCCAGACCATCGAGCCTTGCCCGACCTTGCCGGGCGTCGGCAGCAGCGTGGACATGCCGACGCCGCAGCCGGTTACCTGGGATTCCATCGTAATGCGGCACAGCCCTCCCACCCACGCACAACGCGTTTCGCCGCCGTTGAGGTCGCCCATGATCGGCGACTTCTTCCGCTCGATCAGCGGCATCGGCAGCAGGTCCTTGCTCCAGCGCCCGCGGATGCCGTCGCCGCTACCGGTGTAGGCGATCCAGAGCGGGGCATCGCCATCGTTCTGCCAGCGCACACGCGCGAACAGCAGCGGCCGCCCCGGCACCAGCTCAAAGGTTTCGATGTACGTCAGCTTTTGCGCGAGACCGCCGAGCTTCCAGCGTCGCGTGAAGGCGGGGCGGCCATCCGCGCCCAGCGTCGCCGCGCTGCTTTCCAGTTTCGCGCCGGAGAATGGCGCGAGGCCGAGTTGCGTCAGATTGATTTTGTCGCCGTTGCTGATGCGCCCGCGGTTCTGGTTGTCCACCCAGAATTCCGTGTTGCCATCCTCGATCAGCCGCGCGCGTTCAGCGGCGAAGCCGAACTGCCAGCCCTTGGCCGTCGGCACAAAGCATACGACGCCGTTGTTGAGTTCGCCGTTGGCTTGTGCTGTTGCGACCGGCGCCGCGCTCCACTGCGCAGCGCCTGCGGCGACGAGTTCGAGCTTCGACTGCGGCGGCAGCGCAGCGAGCACGCGCACGACGGGCTTGCCCTCCTCCACATCGCGCACCAGCGGCAGCGCAACGCCATCGCTCTTGCGCACGACCAGCGGCGAGCCGGCGGCGATGCCGAGCTGGCGGCAAAGCTTGTCCGCGTCGAGCGTGATCGCCGTCGCGTGGACGGGTAGCATGGAATAGTTGACGAAGGTGATGGGCACGGTCGTAGCGGCAGCCGAGGCCGCGAGCGCGGCCAGCAGCAGCCCCGCACAAGTCAGCGGTAGTGGCAGTTTCATGGTGTCATCCCTTCTACGGGTTCGAGGATCATCAAATGACCGCCGTTGGGTTCCATCGCCAGCGGCAGCGTGGTGGCGGCGGTCACGCGCTGCGCCGTGTGCGCGGCATCGCGCCGACCGGGAACATCGGAGTAGATGCTGGCGGTGTAGGTCGCACCCGGCTTCAGGAAAGCGAGCGGCAGCGACGCCTTCACACCCGCGTTGCCAGACATGCTCGCAACGAACCAGCTCGCGCCCTTGCGGCGCGCGACCGTCACCCACTTGCCGAGATCGGTGGTGACTTTGATCTCATCGGTCAGCCCCGGCATTTTTTCGGCAAACTCGATTTCCGCGCCACCCTCGCCACCGGGCGACCACTGCTTCATACCCGCCCGCACCGAGGCCCGGCCGAGAAATACCCCCAGCATCGCGACTTGGTGGCAGTGGGTCTTGGAGTTCTTGAAAATCTGCGGGGTGTAATCGAACGAACCCATGATGCCGCGCGTGAACGGCAGCATGATGTCGTGCAGCGACTTGATGTCGGGCGCGATGGAGGGTTCTGCTTCCTCGCCGGCGACGCCTTCCACATTCACGAGGTTGGGATATGTGCGGCAAAGACCATATGGGAGAAAGGCGTCGTGAATCACGACGATCAGCTTGTGCTCCGCGGCTTTCTGTACCATGTAGGCAATGGCACGCTCGTTCTGCTGCGAGGACGGCGGCACAAAGCCCGGTTTGACCCCGGCCAGGCCCCATTTCTCGTAGCAGGCAAACACATCCTCAATCGCGTGTTCGCCGCCAAACTCCTTCAACAGCGCGCCGCGGACATAGAGGCATAGGCCGATCGGATGTTTCAGGCTCTTGCCGTAGGCGGTGAGAGCCGGGATGTCCAAATCCACAAAATTCCCACCTTGGAACGAGTGTGGACGGAACGGAACGTAGCCCTTGGCCGGCGCCATCAGGCCGCCCTTCACGTTGTCGCGCCACTCGGGATGATCTTTCCAGAACGGGCCCTTGTTCTTCTCGAAGTTCGCGATTTCCGCCGGCGTCCACTTCGTCTCCGCACCCGACCACGAGTGATCAATCTCCAGATAATCGAAACCGTGGGCTGAACCAAAATCCATCAACTTCTTGATCTCGCCCGTCACCATCCGCGCGTTATACACCTGGCAGATCGCCTTGCCCGGTTTGATCCACGACGTGTCGGCCAGTGCGCAAGGCGGATTCAGATTCTCGACCAAGAAACGGTTTTCAACGAGCTTGCCCGCCGTTTCCCCGATCACCATCGCCAGCCACGACGTTTTGAACGGCAGCGTTCCCGTCGCCGGCGAATGCAATGAGGCTGTGAGCGTGCCGGGGTTGTCCTTCCGGCCATTCCACGACACCACGGAGAAATCCGCGCGATCCGCATCCGTCAGCGATACGAACTTGCCACCGCCCACCGCCACGGTCACCGCGCCTTCGCTCTTCTTCATCTTCGAGACCGTCATATTGCCATACTGATAATCGCGCGCCGTGAAAATCACCGGATCGCCCTCGAACCTAAACTCTGTCAGCAGTTTCTTGACCGTCGCTTCCTTGAGGCCCGGTTGCTCGGGCACCACATAGCGCACGGCCACGCCCTCGTTGTAGGCACGCAGTTCCACAGTGAGCGCGCGCCGCTCGCCCGCCGCTTCCGCCAGCTTCAACGTCAGCGCGTTGAAATGGTCCGGCACCTCGCTCAAATTTCCCCAGACCGCGCGCCACGTGCTGTTGCTCGTTGCCCGCTCGACGCCGGCGAGCGCGAACGGCCCGCGCAACGCATCCACGCCCAGCTCGCCTTGGAGCAGCACCGGCTGCCCGCAGAACGTCACCGCCCACGTGGGTTGCCCGTTCTCCACGCCGGCGGAAACCTCGATGCGTCCGTCCGGCGACTGAACTTTTTCGCCGCCACGCGCGAGCGCAGCCGCAAACAGCATGGCGCACAAACCTGCGATGTTTAGCTTCATAAGCTTTCTCTATTGTTCAAGGCTTGGCCCCAAGCGCAGGCATCTTCCGTCGTTTCCTAATGGGTTACTGAGCATTCGCTTTCACGTTGTTGAGCGACTTCACGAAGAAATTGGCCGGAGCGGCGGCCCAGCCGCGGCCGTTAAAATGCGCGGCGATGAGCTGGTCCCCACGGATGCGGATGACCCAGCAGGCCAGGCCACAGGACAGCACGTCATATTGACGAGGGTTGGGCGACGGCTTGCCATCGAAGAAGTAAGCCAGGTCCGCCGCAGGGCTTTGGGGGTCGGGCCAGCGGTAATGTTCGGCACGATGATTGTGTCCGTGGAAGAAGGCCGCCACGTTGTAGTGCTTGCGCAGGTCATAAAGCGCCCGCCGCTGTTTCAGCGTCCACCAGTTCCAGTCGTTCAGGGAAAAAGTGTCAAAGCCATAGTGCTGCAGCAGCACGACCGGTGCGCCCGAGGCGCCAACGTGACGGGCCAGATAGTCCGCGAGGAACGACAGCGCGCCTTGGGGGTCATTCCAGCTGCCGGGGCCTTGCGTGCCGAACTTGAAGGGTGTTGCGGTGTCGGGCGCATCCGCCGGGCATAGATTCAGAAAGATGAAGTGGACGCCGTCCCAGTTAAGGGCGTAGTGCACGCCATTGGGCGAGCGTGCGGCGAGTTGCCCCGTCTGTTCAAGGGCGCGATTTCGACCAACCAAGCCCTGCCGCTGCGGGCCGGCGACGGCGCCATCGTGATTGCCCGCCAAGGCAAACACCGGGGCTTTTTTCCCGTCGAAAGCAACCCCGGGGGCGGGGAACAACGCATCGAAGGTTTGCCACTGCTCCTGCGCCAAGGCCGGCTCCCGGTGGCCATCGGTCAGATCGCCGAGGATAAAAAGTCCGCGTGGCGCGGCGACGGCACCGAGTTTCAAACCGGCGAATGCGGCCCGGTCAGGATAGGGCTGGCCGACCAAGCCGCGCATGGCTTCCAGATTGGCCCGCACTTTGGCGAGTGTTTGCTCCCGTGTGACCGGTGGGTTCGCCTGCAGGTTCTCGGCGCCAAGGTGGATGTCGGACAGCAGAAATATAGTGAAGTCACGGGCTTTCGCATTCGTTTGGGCGAAAGCCGGAAAGGCGGCCAGCACAGCCAGCAACCCTGCCGCCAGAATTTGCAAAGCCCGTGTTTTCATTTTAGCGGCTTAACCCGGTCGCTGCCTGCAACAGATACTGGGCATAGCGTGCGAAATGGCCTTCGACGCCCCGGCTGTATTGCTCGAGAATCTGGCGACCCCGGCCGTCGCTGTCGCCACACTGGAACAGCATCGCGGCCACGAGCAGTTCCTTGAACGACACATTCAGGTTTGTGTCCGGTTTGCTCGAGGCGAGGCCGCGCTCCGCCAGTTGGCCGGTCTGCGGATCCACCGCCAGTTGCAGTGCGTGTCCGGCAAAGTCCGGCGTATCCAAAAGTTTCGCGAGCGGCGCGGCGCAAGCCCTGGGCACGGCGAAATGACGCAAGGCCATCGCCGACGCGATAAAGTGCGAGAGCTCGCTCTCCGGTTTGAGCTGCTGGATTTTTTCGGTGAGCATGGCGAGGGCATCCGGCGCGCCGCCATAGCCGAGCGCGAGCACCTGCCGGTCCATCTCGCTGAACATGTTGTCGGACTCGCGGTGCGAGGTGAGCCCGTAGCCCTTGTCCCAGCCCGCCGTTTGCCCGAGCGCCGCGCAGAGCGTCGGCACGCCGCTGCCGTCACCGAGGATGCCGAGTATTTTGGCGTAGGTGATTTTCTTTTCGCCTACGGCGGCGGCGTGCGCCTGCCGGAGCAACGGCAGCGCCTGGGCCGGATGAGCCATCACAATGGCGAGGCTGAAAATGTTTTTGTCCTCCACCGTCCGGCTCTGTTTGATTTCCTGACGCAAGTCGCCGACCTCGGCGACCGCCTTCGCGACCATGGCGGGATTCATCGGATAGGAATCCGTGTCCGTCAGCACGCGCGCTTCCAGCGCGCCCTTGGCAACGAGCAGCTGCTGAAGCTCCTTCAGCTTGATGCTGCGCGTGTGGCCGCCGTTCTCCGCCGCCATCGCCGCGACCACGCCGGCGGCATAACCTTGGTTCTGCAAATCGGACTGCATGCGGATGAGCGTCATCGCGTCGCGCTCCGCGCCCGCGCCAAGGCCGGTCGCCAGAATGCCGTCGAGCCCCTTCGGCAGCAGGCTGCGGTAGGGCAGATCCACTTCGTAGGTCGGCCCCTTCATGTCCTTGACCAGCAGCATCGGCGAGGTCGGGAACGCCGCCGCATCGAAGTTGCTCTTGTGGTGGCTGATCGTGTCCGGGAACGAGCGGTGGTTCAGAATGTCCGGCGTCGTGAGCATGTAGTCCGCGACGATTCGGCGGCGCTCGCGCGAGTCGACCAGCTGCCCGATATCGTAGGGAGTTTTCTTCGCGCTCTGCGCGAGCGTCCACGTGGCCAGATGCCACACGTCCAGGACGCTGGTATCGTCCACGAGCGCGAAGCAGGTGTTGTTGACGCTGTCGCCGAGATTGCGGTGCGGGTAGCCGGCGAGCTGCACCGAGAGCATGCCGCCTTGTGCGACACCGAACTCCGTCGCGGCGCCCGCGCAGTCGGCGATGTCGGCATTGCCCGTGGCATCAATCACCGTCTTCGCCAGCACCACGCCGCGGCCCAGCGGTGTGGCTACGACGACGCCCGTCACCTGGCCAGCCGCCACCACCGCGCCGCAGCCGAAGGAGCCGAACCAGATGTCGGCGCCGTGCTTCACGAGTTCGCGCCGCAGCCATTCCGCCCGTTGCACCACATTGAAGCCCGACGATTTCGCCGTCTTCCAGCGGTTCGTGCCGGTGATCGCGTCATCCATGTCCGTGGTGAAGCCGCCGCGCATGCCATACCAGTAGATGCCGACCAAGCCGGCGGTGCCGACGCCGCCAAGTTCGTCGAGATATTCCACCACGAGCGTCCTGGCCCCGGTCGTCGCCGCCGCAATGCCGGCGGGCGCGCCGGCGGTGCCGCCGCCGACCACCACGACGTCGTAGGTGCCCAGCACCGGCAGGGCCCGCTGACCGACGCTGATGACACCGTTTGTCGAGATCGGGCTCGTCACGTTGCGCGGCTCGCCGATGGTCACCGGCTGCGCACCCGTTGCGGGAACGCTGGCCAGGCGGAGTTCAAGGTCCAACCCCAACGTGGCAGCTTCGAGCGCTGCCGCTTGGCCCACATGCTCGCCGGCGGCAAGGAACGCCAGCGGCCGCAAAATTATGGGCAGCGCCTTTGCGCTGACGTCGGCATAGGCGCTCAACACATAGAGGCGGCTCAGGCCTTGTGGACGGAACGCAGCCACGTCGGCGTCCGTAGCATCCGCCAGTTGTTTCCCGGCCAGCATTGTATCGGCAGGTAGAAACGACGCGTATTCGGAACAGGCCAGCATGCCTTCGCCGGACACCAGCTTGCGCAGTTGCTGCTCGGCGCGGGCGAGTGCCGCGTAGCTGCTGTCGGGCAGCGGCAACCTGGCGGTGTACTCGAACACCGGTTGCACCTCGTTGGCCTTGCTCTTGCCCGGATTCCGGAAGCCCACCTCCAACTTCCGCCCGGCAAGGCCGGGAGCCGCCTGTAAACTGCTCCCGACCACCACGAAACGAAACTCCTTTTCGCCTGGCACGAACGCGCGGAATTGGGCGCCGGCCTGACGCGCGAGCAGCGCGTTGCGCGTGGCATCGATCACGACCTTGGCCCTGATGGCCTGGCTGCCGCTGCGGTTGACCATGACCACCCCACCCGCGCGGCCCTGTGCATCCACGAGCAGGTCGGTCGCATAGCAGCCGGTCAGATAGCGCACGCCGCGCTTGCGCAGCGCCTGGTCGAGCGCGCTCTTGATCGTGAACGGCGTCGTCACGCGGCCGCTGGGGAAAAGATTTTTCGCCAGCTCCGACTGCGGCGTCTCGCCGGCTTCGAGCCAAAGCTGTTGCTGGCCGCACAGGTCATCGCCGAGGTAGGGACGCGGCGCCACCAGCATGACGCGCGCGCCCTTCTCCGCCGCCGCGCACGCGGCGGCGCACGCCGCGCTCGAGCCGCCCGCGACCACGACATCGACCTCGCAGAGCACCGGCACGTCGCGCAGCGGCGCGACCACCTGTGCGGCCCCGACCGCTTGCAGCCAGCCGCAGGCGAGCAGCATCAGTGGAACTATTTTCTTCATGCACCCCATGGTGGTTGATTCGGGCGTGTTGGCAAGCCCAATGCACGCGACCCGTTTCCAAGCATTGGAAAAGAAAAATGCGGATTTTCCAGGCCTTGGAAAGTTTCGCCGTGAGTTTTTCCAAGCCTTGGAAAACTCTTCGTGACGATTCATCGCAGCGTCACCTCCACCGCGCCGGTTTGATGCGAGAGGCGCAGCTTTAGCGTTTTCGTCGTCTCGTCCCACGCGGTCTGCTGCGCGGCGGACGGCGGTTCGATTTTCACGTCGGGTTTGCGTGCGCACGTCAGCGCGATGTCCAGCGGGCGGTCGGGATATTCGCCGTTCGTCTGGAACCAGAAGCTGTTGCCGTCGCGCGCGATTTTGCCGAGGACATATTCGTGGACGCCGATGACGCCGCCGAGCGCGCGGACCAGCCCGCGCTCGAACGGCATCGCAAATTTTTGCGGCACATCCTGGTTCTCATTCGAGTCGGTGACGATCACCGTCCCGTCGCACTCCCACATGAAGGCGTCGCCGGCGAAACGCTGCGGATAGGCGGCGTTGAACAGCTGCATCGCGCGCGCCGGGTCGAGCAGGTCGCGCTGCGCCAGTACGCGCGCGCGCCCCGCGAGGTTGGTCGTGCCGGGCGGCAGCAGGCAGACGATGCCGTAGCGGCTGTTGTTCGGGATGAGGTCCTGATCGCCCGGCGCTTGCAACGCGTAGAGGTCGCGAAGAAAGGCGTAGCCGCCGGTGTATTGCTTCTGGTGTTTGCCCTTCGTCAATTCCGGGTCGGGGTTCACAGCGAGGCGGACGCTGTCGAGAAACGCTGCGCGCGAGGGGATGAGCTGGTGCTCGACAACGGCCTTCACGAAGGGCAGGAAGAAGCGCGAATAATTTTTCGATGCGGTGCCAGTGGAAGTCCACTGGTGCGCCGATTCGAGATGAAAAACCGTTGAGCCGGACGCGATGCCCATCAGCCACATCTGGATGTCATAGACCCACGGGCACTGCTTGGTGCCGACCTTGCGGCGGTTCGCCCAGCGGGCTTGCTCCGGGATGACCTCGCCGAGCTTGGTAAATCCGCAGCCCGGCCAGATCCATTCGTCCACCCAGATGCCGCAATTCTCCGCGAGCCCGGCCGCCATCAAGCCCTGCACCGCGCCGTAGGAATGCAAGGCGAGGTCGCCCTTGGTCGTCTTGAACATCGGCACGATGTTGCGCCGATACTTCTCGAAATATTCACGGTCGCGCTGCACGAAAGCCGGCCAGCGGTAGGAGCCCGCATCGCCATCGGCAAAGAAATAGAAGCGCCCGTACTTCGCGCACAGCGTCCACGCACGATGCACGAAATCGGATTCGGCCAGATTGCCCTCCGGCCCGCGCTCCCATGTGATGCCGTCGAAGTGTTCGCCCTCGGCCGTGCCGATGCAGTGGCTGAAGTGCTGGAACAGATATTCGAGCGTCGCCAGCGACACCTGGCAGCGGTTGTTCCAGATCACAAAGTCGAGGCCGAGTTCCTGATATTTCTGCGC
>CAIWHP010000185.1 GCA_903912445.1 uncultured Lentisphaerota bacterium | reverse complement strand
CGCCGTCAACGTGCTTTGGTTCAACTTAAAACCTTTCTGCACGTGGTAGGGCTGCCACCCAATCTTGAGACACGCCGCTTCATCCTCCGCCAGGCTCCAGGGCATGAGGTAGCCGAAGCTCCCCATGCGGTCCTGTTTAATGTAATAGCCGCCCAGATTCAGCATGGCCAGGTTGATGAACCTGCCGAGCGCAGCGTTGCGAGGCTCGTTGATCTCACCTTGCTGCGCATCGATGCCCAGTTGGCGGGCCAGGGGGCCGTTGATCCAGCAAAACGGCGTCCACGCATGGGTGCTGGCGAGCGTCCGGCGATAGTTTCCATCCGCGAACGCCTTGGTATAGGCCATCAGCACCGGCATGAATTCCGGCGGACATCCCGCCATGACGCCATTGACCGCAACGTGCCAAACCAAGGTCTTGCGGTAGGCGATCGGCAGCACGCCGACCACGGTGTCCCACGGCTGGTCCGTATATTTCAGAAACTCTTCGACCCGTTCCACCGTGGGCGGGATGATCGGCAACCCGTCAGACCAACGCTGCTCGGTGAAGAACCGCTGCACCCCTTCCAGCGTGCCCGCGAACACCCGATCCTTCGGGTCTCCGACGACGGCCTTCCGGCGTTCCGCGCGCTCCGTCTCGGTGATCGGTTTTGTCAGGGCCGCGACGATCTGCGGCCAGACGACTTCGCGCGTATTGCGCACCAGCTCCTCGGGCGTGTGAGCGGAGAAAGCGCCGGGATACGTGGCGGCGCGCGGTGCGGGCACGCCGTGGTTGACTGCGGTCGAATAGACCTGGTTCACGAAGTTCGGCGCAGCAACCATGACCGCGGGAATGCCGACGTATTCAGCCGCGATGCACGAGCCCGTCTCCTTGGGCGTGCACAGGCCACAGCCACCGTTGCCCGAAATCACGGCCTGCACGCCCAGGGCTTTGAGCTGCTTCTGGAATTCGTCTTTCGACTCGCGCGTGACGCCGGGGCCGGGATACGGGCCAGCGGACCCGATTTCATTTAGCAAGATCACTTTGGCAGTGGGGTAGTTCGCGAGGATCAGCCGCTTGAGCTCGGGATGCGTGATGCTGGCCATGAAGCTTCCGCCCACCACCGCGATCGTCTTGCCGTGCAGGGTGTCCAAGCGCAGAGCCTGGGCGATCATGGGCACGGTCTGCTTTCCCACCGGCGACACCACGGCGTATTTCCCCGCCGGGACCGGCGCACCCGGCAGCAAACACGCGTCGTCGCACTCGAGGGAAAACACGCCACTCATTTCGCTATGCGCGGCGGGTGCTGCCAGCGAAGCCCCCCAGGCCCAGCACAGCACCGTTGCACCTATCCACCTCGCCTTGTCGCTCATAACGTCATTCCTTTTCGATGTGCACCTAGTCATGCAACGGATCAACAACAATCCTATTGCCGCGATGAGCTTAGAATAGAGCGAACGAGCGCCACCCGCCGGATTTTTGGGACTGCCCCGCACACGATGCGCGGATGATGGCGGCAGCCACGCGCGGCGTCAAGCAAGGGCACACCAGCGGATGCTGCACGCGGATGGGCTTAAGCGAAACCAAGCGAACAGGGCTCAACGGAGCATGATCAAGGCACAACCCCTAGCATCAGCATGACAACGACCCAAGCTCAGCGACCCGGCCCGCGGGGCGCGCGGATTGCAACCAGAGCGCGAGGGCCGGGTTCGCTGCAGCGCAGGGTTCGGCGTTGCG
>CAIWHP010000184.1 GCA_903912445.1 uncultured Lentisphaerota bacterium | reverse complement strand
GCCGGGCTTTGTTGCGTTGGTAGGCGCCGCAGAGATGGAAGCCGATGCAGCCCGGGTTCTGGATCAACTCTGCGAGCGGCTCCGCATACCACGCGCCTTCGTTGCGGGTGAACTCGCCTGGAACAGTCTGCCATTTTATCCGGGCACCGTCGGCCAGCAGCACCGGTTTGCCCGTCTTCTCGTGCCACTCCCGGAGATGCTTCACCGGATCGCTGAAATCCTGGAAGGAAAGCACGTCCACGAACGGCAGCGCGGCGTTGATGACTTCCATCGCGATGGGCTGGTTGGCCTCGTAGCGGTCGCCGAGGATCAGATGGTGCGGGTCGTGCCGCCGGATCGCGTCGTGCGTGGTCTGATAGTAACTGCGGGCCAGCTCGGACAGCTCTTTGCTGCCCGCTTCCGTCTTGAGGCGCTCCGGGTCGAAGATCGGGCCGCGCCAGGCATTGTCCGGCCGCTGGTGAATCCAGCAGGGGCAATCGCTGTAGAAGTAGCCGATCAGGTGCGGGTCGTCGGCGAGTTCGGCGCAGTGCGACCGTGCCACGTAGTCACACCATTCCTTCCAGTCGGCGCTGCGGAAGTCGTAATGAGCGGTGTGCTTGTCCCACTGGTGCGACTCCGTGAAGGGGAGCAGATGACAGTAGGGCAGGCCAATCGCGCGATATTCGTCATGGGTGAAGGCTCGCGAATGTTTCCATTGCCGGACGGTCGTCTCCTGAACCCATCCGACGGTGTTGAAGCCCCAGGCCTTGAGATTGGGCGCCACCGACTCCTGGAGCCATCGCAGCATGCTGCCGCCATACTTGTCGCGCCAGAGGTGAATGTTCTCGGGGTAGCGGAGGCTCGCCGGGTCGATGTGGTTCAGCCCCAGGCTGAAGAACGGCCCGCCGTCCGGCTTGATCAGCCACCAGCGGCCCTTGCGCTGCGCGAGCGTGAAGTGTTTTCCCTCAGATGCGGCGCGAAGTGAGAGCGCGGGCGCAAGGGTGGCGACGGCGACGCAGGCGAGAAAGTGACGGCGATTCATGGCGTAACTCGTAGAGGGATGGTGTTGTTCACAAAGCCATGCTGAAAGCTGAAGCCCTCGGGGGCAAGCTTCCTGAGATTCGGCGTGACGTCGGGCACCTTCCCATCAAGGAAGTCCATGGCCCCGTAGCCAAGGTCATCCGCGGTGATCAGGAGCACGTTGAGCGGCGGCACGGCGGCGTGCAGCGTGGCCAGCGGCGCGGCCAGCGGCGCGAGCAGCAGGGCGGCGAGGAGTGAGAGAGTTTGTTTCATAGTTGTTCCGTTCGTTTCTGTTTGATTCAGCAATTACACCATTGGAAGAAGCCGGCGCAGAGAACGGTGCGGAGGAGTTGAGCCTTCATAAGAACTGCATGTTGGAATTTTGGCGTCGCAACTTATTCCTTGAAGCCTGCCTCGGTGCGGGAGCGCTTGAGCTTGTGGTCCGCAATCGTGCCGGGTTTCCAGTCGCGCGCCAGTTGCACGTCGGCGGCGACATCGCCGGTTTGCCGGGGGATATCCACCACGCCGGCGCGGTTGTAGAGGACGGGCTGAATATTTTGGCGCGTGTAGGCAGCGGCGTAATTTTTCCAATGGTTCAGCGCGGCTGCGAGGTGTTCGATGGCGGAAGCTTGTTGCCGGGCGTCGCCGGTTTTATCGAACAACGCGAGATCGCACGCGCCGCGAATCTTCGCGGCGTAGTAACGGCCGAGCTGCGCCATGGCTTCGATATCGCCGAGCGTGGCGACGTATTCCTTGGCGCTGCCGGCCGGAGCGACGGCAGCGCGCTGGAGTTCGGGCAGCGCTTGGAGTGCTTGCGTGGCGTTGGCGTCCAGCGTGGCGGCAATTTCCAACGGGGTCACGCCGGCGGGTGGTTGCTTTGCGAGCAAGCCGGTGCGCCACTCGATGATGTTGAGCACGCCGGCGCCGGGCATCGTGCCGCCTTCGACAAAATCGCGCACGGTGTAGAAGCCGCTCTTGCGCCGG
This sequence comes from uncultured Lentisphaerota bacterium, assembly GCA_903912445.1. GTDB lineage: Bacteria > Verrucomicrobiota > Kiritimatiellia > CAIQIC01 > CAIQIC01 > DP16D-bin41. The sequence continues at coordinate 15,942 of CAIWHP010000184.1, read as the reverse complement.
CAGGCTTCGGGAAACCATTTCAAATCAATATCGCCCCAGAAAAATCGTGTGATGTAGGGAAACGTCTTGGAGGCCGCAGCCCACGCGGCGGTGAGTTGGGGGATGTCGGCGCCGGGAAAACGGGCGGCGGTGAGGCGGTCGAACGTGGCGGTCGACAGCTCCGGTTCATAGGCGAGACGACCCCACAGAGCGAACGAGAGCCACTGTTTGTGCATGACGGTTTGGCGCGGAGTGCCGGCGTCCTTGGAAAGGAAGTCGCGGCCCCACACATAACCGTCGGGGCCCATGTAGAAGCCGGCGATCTTATCGGCGCCGGGGATGGCCTTGATGAAGGCGCGGGCGTAAGCTGCGTCGGCCCAGCGGAAGCTGTAGATGTCGTCGTTGCGCACCGTGAGCCAGCAACGGAGTTCGGGACCGAGCAGCGGCAACACCGGTTGGATCATGCCCGGATTGGGCACGGACTACATGTGGGCGACGGCGTATTTGAAACTGAGATCGAGCGTGCAGGGCAATTCGGCAAACTCCTTCTGGACCTCACCCAGTCCCGTCATGTGGAAGCGATGGATGAGCCGGAATTTCCGGTTGGGTGTTTCCTTCAGTCCATCGCGGATGCCTTCGCCGTAGGTTTGCCAGAGCCACTGCTCCTTGGAGATGCTTTTGAATTCATGGAGCGGCATGCCTTCGCCGGCCGTGATGCCGAAGCCGGCGAGCAGCGGATAGGTCTTGATGGTTTCGCGGACGCTGGCGCGGAAATACTCGATCGTGCGCGGCGCGGTTTTGTTGCTGGTGATGCCGTCCTTGCCTTCCGCGCCGAAGAGAAAGGTGTTCCAGGTGAACCAATACACGGCGATGCCGCGATCCTTGGCCAGTTGCATGACGTCGCGCCAGAACTGGATTTTCTCGTCCATGGTCATGCGCCTCACCACCTCATGGTTGGCGAGCATCTCCGGACGGACGAAATCTCTCCCCTGCGGGCCGAAACTGGCGTCAAGTTTCGCCTTGGTGCGCCAGACATCCTCGAGCGCGACGTTCGGAAACTCCGGCACCTTCACGATGCTGGGGAAGGGATTGAGCGACCAGAGCGAGATGACGTTGTAGCGATGCCGCGCCATGTCGTCGAACAGCTCGCGCCAAAAAGCCATGCTCCACATCTCGGGGATGTTCGCCTGCGCCGCATCGGAGGGGTCGGTGTAGCTGGGCGTGCGCAGATCGAGCGGGATGTTGAACTTAATACCGCGCTGGGCGATGTGCGGCGTGTGGTCGGAATCCTGCAGCGCGTCGAGCGTGCCCGTACGCAGTGCCTCCGCGATATCCAGCCCGCCATACATCGCGCCGGTTTCATCGGCCCCGCGCACGGTGATGACGCGGCGTCCGCCCTCGTACTGCACGCGAAGGCTATAGCTCTGTGCGGCGGCATTGCTCCCCTTCCCCACCACGGTGAGGGCGATGCGCGTCGCGGTGGCGTCATGGCCCAACGTCATGCCTTTGGCATTCGCCTCGCGCCGGATCTCCTCCGCAGCAAACTGCCCCGGCCCGCCCGTCGCAGCATCGTTCGTCAGGTCAAGGCTTCCGGCCACCACCGGCACCGACAGCACGACCATCAGGACCGTGAGGACGAGGATGTGATTCATGGTTGCTCCATTCGTTTTCATGGTCTGGGTCTGTTCCTGTCCGTGCCGGGGTATCGATTATTCCTCGAATGTGAGCAGCGCGCGCCGCATGGACCAGCCCAGCTCCGCGGGGGCGGTCTCGAAGGTAAGTTCGGCGTTGAGGTGGAAGGAGCTCAACTGGAAATCGGCGGGGTCGAGAGAGCAGTTCGTTTCCGGCTGTTGCTTCCGCAGCGCCTGCAGTGCGGCCAGGAGATGGGCGCGGGTGACCGAGCATGAAAAATGGCGCCAGCCGCGCCACGGTGCCGTCTGGAACACTTCCGAGCCCTGCCCCATCTCCACCCATGGGTTGCCGGGCACGAGGTTGCATTGGATCATCCAGCTCTTCGTCGGCCCGTCGTGGGCGATGTGCTGGATCACCTTGCGCGGCCCCGTGGTCGAGCGCCGTGAGAACAAGTCCACCACATAGGAGATTTTGATCCCGCGCTGCGGATCAACCAGCAGCAACACGGGATTCACATAGGCGAGGCTGCCTTTTTTCTCGCCACATGCGGCAACCGGAACCTGCAGATCCAGAGAGAGGTCAAGCCGGCCGTTTTCCGTGCGGAACGGGCGCACGGCGGTCTCCGGCGCGAATCGAATCTGTGGGGTGACCATCATTTTGAAGCCGCCCGATCTCGGAAGCGGCCGGCCCTGCGCATCGGTTCCGTTGCCGGAGAGATCGGCCGAATTCAAATAGGCCCCCACCGCATCGCCGAACATCTGGGCGGTCGTCGCTCCCGCCACGTCGCGCATACCGCGCTGCGCCAAGGTCCTGTCACCGGCGACGGCCAGCCCCGTCTTGGCCCCGACGTCCCAACTGACAGGAAGAAATTTCCCGTCCGCAGTAAACGGACTTTTCTGCCAGCCCACCATGGCAAACTCGCCCGCAGGAACGCGCGCCTGGACATACATGCGCTCGCCGAAACCGGCCAGTTCGGGTTGACGAAACAGCACACGGTGGGTGGAACTTGTCGGCATCACCTCGGCAGCGTGCAGCGCGGCCAGCGGCGTCAACTGCAGCGCGCCGAGAATATAAATTGACATCCGTTTCATTGTTTTCATCGCGTGTTATGGCCGGGCACCAACACGCACCCGGCCGATGGTGTAGAAGCCGTCCTTGTCCAGCAGGCCGGCCTTGAGCGGGAGCAGCACGTCGCGCGCGGCCTCGCGGGAACGGAGTTTTAACTTGAGCGCGTAGTCGCCGGACTTGAGCTGCGCCGGGAGCGCGAGCGCGTAGGTTTCAGACCAGAGCTTGTCCGCCGCCGCGGGCAGCCAGCGGGTGTTGCCGGCCGGCACTTCGCACGCGCAGGTTTCCGCGCCCTCCAGCTTCACGACCAACTCATAGGGGTGATAGGCCCGGGCCACGCCGCGGTTCTGCCAGCGCACGGTGATGGAGTTGGTTTGTCCGGCGACGAGAGTCTCGGGCAACGTCACCGTATGCGGGAAGAACCAGTAGCCGCAGCGGTTCAGCAGCTCGCCGGTGAGCGCGGGATTATCGGCGAGCCACTCGCGGGCATAGCCGTGATAGCCGATGTAGGTGGCGTGCAGCAGTTCCAGCGCGCCGCGAAAATAATCGGCGCCGGTGCGGCCCGCGCCGAATTTCGCCAGCGACGAACCCGGCTGCGCCAGCCAGTTGCCCATGCGCTTGACGCTGCCGTAGTGCTCCAGCTCGAACACCGTCGGCGTCTGCGGCCACGCGTCGGCAAACAATTCCGGGCTGCGCACCGTGAAGGTCTTGCTGTACGCGGTGATGAACCAATCCACCAACGGGCTGTCGTCGCGGTAGCTCACGCCGGCGGCGAGCAGCTTGGCGTGGAGCCGCCGCCGGTCCTCGGGGCTGGCGAGGCTGGTGACGTAATCATCGGAGATCACCAGCGGCGTCTTCTTGAAACATTTCAGGTGCAGGTCAACGTGCCGCTCCAGCGCGGCGTAGCCGTACTTGAGCTTGCTGCCGGACGAGGTATGGCCCTCGCCCCAGTCGCCTAAGCTGCCGATATCCACATAGCGCAGCCACGGCTGGCCGTCGTAGCGGGCGGCGAAGGCGGCGAGAAATTTCTCCAGCTTGGCGAGGAAGACTGCGTCGTCATAGACCGGCTCCCACGGCGCATCCGGCCCCTCCACCTTGCCGCGCCGGTAGAATCCGCCACGCGCGCCCGCGTCGCGCACCCAGCGCGGCGTGGCAAACTGTTGTTCGATGCGGTTTGTGCCGGTCTCCTTGCAACTGATGCGGAACGCCACGCCCAGCCCGCGCGCCGTCCATTTCGCGATCGGCCCATCCACCACGCTCCAGTTGAAGCGCCCTTCCACCGGCTCCAGATAGGACCACGCGAGCCGCAGATAGATGTGATCCATCCCCGGAAATTTCGTCAGCTCGTCATCGCTTTCAAGGAGATACTTCTCGACCGTGTTGTCGAAGAAGTGGTGATACCAACCCTTGTGCGGATTGGCCAAGGGGATGGTGGCGTCCCACTGCGGACGCAGATCAAGTTCCGCGCCGGCCAGCGCCAGCGGGACCAATAACAGGATGACGCACGCGAGCAGAGTTCTGTGTTTCATGGCTGCCTCACTGTCTTGATCCCCCCGGAGAGTGGGCGGGCAAAGCGCCCGGGGCCGCCGGCCAGATGGCATGCAAGGCATGCACGACGAGGCGCCGCACCTGCGCCGGTCCGCCGGCCACCGTCAGGGAGAGCGCCGTGTTCGCCGGATCGGCAAAAAAGACCCCCGCGTGGGTCAGCTCACCGCGATTGCCAAACAGCTCGATGCTCGTCCGGTCGAGCAGCACGCGCAGCACGAGTTTGCCGTCCATCGGCGCGAGCGCCAGGGCCCGTCCAAAGGCCTTCAGCTTCTGGTCCTTCACGTCGTAGACCAGCTCCTCGCCGCGCAGGGTCAGGAGCACCTGTCGGGCCGCTTGCAGCTCGATTTCCAGCTCGAGGTCGAGCAGTTCGCTCCGGATACCGCTGAGCGCGTTCTCGCCCGGCTCCAGTGTACGCGGCTTGAGGTCATGTGTCGTGGTGTAGAGCTTGGCGATCTCCGCGACGGGCTCGCGAAACACCCGCGGACCCGCCGGCGTCGTGCGCAGCGTCAGCTCGCGCGGGAAACTCATTTGCTGGTTGAACGGCATGCCGGGCCAGCTGTTGGGTCCCGCCTTGCCGGTGCTCATCCACCCAATCTGTACGCGCCGTCCGCCCGGCGCACCGCTGAAGGTCTGCGCGCCATAGAAGCTGCCGCCCCAGTGAGTGCGCACCGGCTCGGTCTCGGGGGTAAAGCGTTGGCCGTCGAACGTGCCAAGGATGTAGTCGCCGCTGCCCTTCATGAACACCCACTTCGTCCGCGCGGGATCGCCATCCAGCCGCAGCTCGAACAGGTCCGGGCATTCCCAATACCAGGCGCCGGGGCCGAGCTCCTGGAAGAGTTCCCAGGACTTCAAATCCTTGGAGCGGAACAGCCCGTAGGTCGCATGCTCGCGGTCGGCGTTGTTGCGCGAAAGCGACAGCGCCATGATCCAGGTGCGCGTCGGCGGGTGAAAGAACACGTTAGGATCCCGGTCCCGCGTCGCCGGCGTGCACAGGAGCGGGTTGCCGGGGAAGTTCGCGAAGGTCCGCGCGCCATCGGTGCTGAACGCCAGGCACTGCGTCCCGTTGCGTCCGGCATTGGTGGGCGGCATCCGCGTATAGAACAGCAGGATGGGCGCATGCGCGCCGCGCTTCAGCCCGGAAACGTTACCGCCATCCACGAGACCCGAGCCGGAGGCGGCGGCATCTTCGCCACCGGCGGCGAGGGCTACGGGCAGCCGCTGCCAGTGCAACAGGTCGCCGCTCACCGCGTGGCCCCACACCCGCCTGGCGGCGGCGGGGGGCTGGTACTGGTGAAAAAGGTGCCACTGGCCCTGGTAGTGCAGCAGGCCGTTGGCATCATTCAACCAGCCGGTGAGCGCGGTGTAGTGAAACTGCGGCCGGTGCGACTCCGCGCCCAGCGTGGCCGCATCCGCCGGCACGCCGCGCGCCTCATCGCCCTGCACAAACTGATCGACGACAACCGCGCCCGTCGCGGACAGATCATTCACGCGAATCCGCGCCGTACGCCCGAGCAGCTCGCGCACATCCCACGTCCGTGCATAAAGCAGGTGCGAGGGATCCTTGGCTTCGCTCGCGCTGCTGGCGCGCACGACGCGGCCGTCCACGAGCAATTCGACGCCGAGGATCGCGGGCAGATCGCGGACGCCCGCGATGAGAAAGTTGATGTACTTGCGCTGAATCGAAAACTCCGCGGACGTCAGCGTGCCCGTGCTCTCGAACCCGCGCTGGCCGCTCCACGCCACACCGGCGCCCGCGAAGCCCGTGAAGCGTCCACGGTCACCGGGCATGATCGGCGCAGCACCGAAAGCCTCGCCCGTCGTGTTCCAGCCCTGCCACGTCTTATCCTCGAACGCGCCGCTCAGGTCCGCGCCCGGCGACACCGTGAGCGGAGGGGGCCCGGCTGGCTTGCGCACAGCGATGGGCACGGCGGCGGTCCAACCCGCGTGGAGTTGCTGGGCCAGCTGTGCCGTCCGCTCCTTGTGCCGCGCCTCGCCCGCGACGTTCACCTTTTCCTGCGGATCGTTCACTTCATCATATAGCTCCACGCCGGCCGGCTCGCCGGCCCCGTTGACCCACTCGGTGTAGCGCCAGCAGTCGGTGCGCACGGAGCGGCCCATGAACTTGTCCTTCCCGGGCCGGAGATACTGGCTGAACGCCGCGGCCTTCCAGGGCAGGGCCGGCTGCTGGAGCAGCGGCGCCAGGCTCGTCCCTTCGAGGTGTGTGGGGAGCGGCAGGCCAGCCAGTTCGGCCAGCGTCGGATAGATGTCCACAAACTCGACGAGCGCGCGCGTGCGCTGACCGGCGGTCGCCTGGTGCGGCACGCTGACCAGGAGCGGCGCGTGCGTGCCGAGCTCGAAGTTGGTCATCTTGGTGAAGAGGCCGTTCTCGCCCAGATGATAGCCGTGGTCGCCGAAGAACACGACGATGGTGCTCTCGCGCAGGCCGAGGCGGTCGAGTTCGTCGAGCACGCGGCCGACCTGCGCGTCCAGGAAGCTGGTGCATGCGCGGTAGCCGCGGATGAGGTTCAGCGCCAAGGCATCCGGGATGCCGCCCGTCGCGGGCACACCGCCATAGGTGCGCAGCTCGTACCCGTTGTGCAGCGCCGGTTCGGGCACGTTCTTCGGCGGGTGGTAATTGTCCGGCAGCTTGATGGTGCTCGCCGGGTAGAGGTCCCAATACTTCTGCGGGCAGGTGAACGGCAGATGCGGCTTCACGAAGCCCACGCCGAGGAAAAACGGCTTGTCCATGTTCTTGAGGCGCTGGAGCGTTGCGATGGCCTTCAGCGTCGTCTGGCCGTCGGGATAAACATCATCCGGTTCGTTGGCCGCCTCGAACGGCGGGCCGCGGATGATCTTCGGCCGGGCCTTCTCCGGCAGCCGCTGCAGCCGCTGCATGAGCGCGTCCGACTCCGGCGTGAACCAGCTCCGGTAGGGCTCGCCGTGATACCACGACGGCTCGCTCCACGATTGCGGGTCATCGCCCGGCTCCCGCGCGCTATGGTGGAAAATCTTGCCGAGCGAAACGCTGTGCCAGCCGTGGTTTTTGAAGAGCTGCGGCAGCGTCACCACCTCGGGCATCATCGGCCGCAGGAAGGTGTTGTTGGCCAGGACGCGCGTGGTGTCGGGCCGGCAGCCGCCCAGCACGCTCGCGCGCGAGGGATTGCAGACGGCCTGCTGGCAATACGCCCGCTCGAACACCAGACCGCGCGCGGCGAGCTTGTCGATGTTGGGCGACCGGATATGTTGCGCGCCGTAGCAGCCGAGCTCCGGCCGCAAGTCGTCCGCGACGATGAAGAGGACGTTCAGCTTCGGCTCGGCGGCGTGCAGCGCGGCCAACGGCGCCAGCAGCAGGGCAACGAGGATGACGAGGATGCGATTCATTTGGCGTTGCGAATGATTTTGTTGCCGGAGCCGCGGTCTGTCACGGCGCCCTGGGAAGTGATTGTGCAGCCGGAGGAGAGATCAGTCAACAACACCGGCTGACGGGTTTGGTTGTCGAGGGTGATGCTTTTCGCGGAGGTTTTGCCGACGTCCTCCTCGTCAGCGCGATAGGTTTGGCCACAGACGATCTTCAGGTCCACCGGGAGCGGTTTGCTGTCCGTGTCCGGTTTGGTAATCTTGATCTTGTGATAGCTGCCGTTGAGCAGCGCGAGAAGGTCGTTGCCGGTGTAACGCGGGGCGTCCAACAACTCCAGTTCGATGTCGGCACTGCTTTTGTGAGAATAACCAAGATGCAGCAAGGGCGTGTAGGCGGCGTCGCCTCTGCAGTTGCGGATGCTTCCTTTGCTCGGCACGCTGTAGGCACATCCAGGATAGCCGCTCTCCGTGACGACGCAGTCGCGGACCGTGACCCTGCCCGAAGCCAGCGACAACGCAATGCCCCCACGCATCCGTTTCACCGTACAACCTTCCACCGTGATGTCGCCGGTGCGGCGGGTCTTGCCGTGTCGCTCGCCGTCGAGATAGGCGCGGATGCCATCCTCGGCGAGGCAAATCATTTTCCCTTTGCCGATGGGCCGGTCGTAGACATCCTTGAAACCCAGCTTGACGGCAAGGCCGGATGTTTCCGCGAGGATCTCGTCGCTGAGCCGCAAGGCGCCCTCGATGGTGACGTCCTTAATGAATGTATTTTGCGCGCCATGCATGTGGATTGCGTGCCCGAATGTATGGATGTAGAACCGGCAGCCGCTGATCCGGATGTTGTCGCCGACCACCGACATGGCGGCGTGTTTTTGCAGGTTGACTTTGTGTTGGCGGCCCTTGCCAAAGCAGTCGCCATAGCCGTACGGCGCGGAGCCGCGGATGATGAACGTGCAATCCTGAAAGACCATGCCATCGCCGGTCAGGCTGAATTCAGACAGGCTGGTGTAAGGAGGTTCCTCGCCGAGGTTTTCGAAGGTGCCGCCTTCGAACAGGTTCCCGCTGCCGGTGACCCGATACGTGGCCAACTGATGCGTCTTGCCGCGCAGCCCGGCCAGCAGGTGCGTGTCCAGCTGGATGGTAACCCCGCGCAGATCGAACACATTGTTCGAGCCGCTAACCCTGAACACGGTCTTGCGATCCGCCTCCGTATCGGTCACGCGGTAAAGGCCCGGCTTCATCCGCACCTTATGGCCGTCGGTGGTCATGCACCGGCGCAGCTCAGCCATCGTCTCAATGAGGCGGAAGCCCGGTCGAACCACCTCGCTTTCGGCGGCGCGCAGTACGGCCAGCGGTGCCAGCAACAGCGCGGGGAGGAGTGTGACGGAGGTGAAGAGCGCGTGTTTCACAGTTGTTGTCTTTCCAACATATTTTGCGTTCCTGTCTTCATCACCGGATCGTGGCGCCTGTGACGAAAAGCAGGGCATCGTTGGGGACGGTCTGGCCTTTTTTCGAGCCACAATACATGCCCCAGCGGAAGCTGATTTTGTTGTCCTTCGCCTTGGTGAAGGCGCCTTTGGTCACGAGCTTCCAAGGGCCGGCATCGAGCGGCGCTTTCTGATAGATCTCGTAGTCCTCCCCGTTCGCCCGGACCTTGATGCTGAGGGATTTGCCCGTCATGTTTTGGGCCATGGGGATTTCCCGCTCCATGCCGGGCACGGGCCTGCGGCGGAGAAAATAGATGTCGCCTTTGTCAGACAGCTCGATATGGAAAGGCCACAGATTGCCTTCGTGGAACAACTGGAAGATGCACGCGCGGGCCGGCTGGATGATCGTGTAGGTGCCTTCCCATTCGCGCCAAGTGCCGGGAGCGGCGGTGAGGTTGTGCGTGAAGATTTCGACACGTCCGGGCGAACCATCCTTGGCTTCACCGCCGCGGATGTTTTGTTCGCCTTTGAACAGGCGGAAGATCTGGACGTTGCCGTCCTCTTGATACCAGCGGGTCCAGCGGGCGAAATCCTTGCGGTTGATGCCGCCGCTGAACTCGGTGTGGAGGCCGAGGTCTTTGGGAATGGGACCGGGTTTGCCGACCTGCTTTTCCAGCAGCTCCTGGTTCACATGGATGCGGGAGCCGGCGGCGCCGCCGTGGTTGAATTTCTCGCCGGGTTTGCCGCCACTGCTCGCCTGAACGGCGGCGAATGACGGGTCGGTGCCCTCGCGGGTGTAGAGCGGTTCGGCGGAGAGCAGGCTGGTGGCAAGCAGAGCAGAGATCAGGGTCGTTTGCAGGGTTTTCATGGTGTTGATTTGGAGGCTTTCTCTTTTCCCTTTTTTTTCGGTGTCGCGGCGGATTCAGATGGGTAGCGCTTCACTTCGACGTCATTCTTCTGCGTCACACCGGGCGTGCTGCGGCCATCGGTGATGAGTTTTTCCAGCAACTTTTGCATTTCCGCGACCTTCTCCGGCATGGCAGCGGCGAGGTTCTTCGTTTCGCCAATATCGTCCGCGAGGTTGTAGAACTGCACGGGCTGGCCGGACTCGGGGGAAGCGATATACTTCCAAGAGCCGACGCGCAGCGAGGGAGTCCCGCACGCGCTGACGGCATTTTCGCGGATGGGCTTGTCCTCACCTTTCAGGAGCGGCAGGAAGCTATAGCTGTCTTCGCCTGCGTTGTCGGGAAGCTTGGCGCCAACCACATCGGCAAAAGTGCGCAGGAGGTCGGCCTGATGAACGAGTTGGCCGCAGACGCCGCCCGGTTTCACCACGCGTGGCCAGCGCACGATGAAGGGCATGCGATGACCGCCCTCCTGCACGGAACCCTTATACCCGCGCAGCGGACCGGCGGGGAAGTGGCCCTTGGCTTCCAGCTCCTTGATCGCATGGCCCCCTTCGTGTGAGTCACGGGGATTGGCACTGACCTTGGTGCCGACATACGTGGCGGGGCCGTTGTCGCTCGTGAGAATCACCAGGGTATCCTGCGTCGCCTTTATCACGTCGAGCGCGGCCATGACTTCCCCTACGGCCGCGTCGGTTTGCATCACGAAATCAGCATAGTCTCCCAAGCCGCTCTTGCCTTTCCATTCCGGGGTCGGGGCAAGCGGTGTGTGCGGTGAATTCAAGGCCAGGTAGAGAAAGAACGGCTGAGCATTGTGATTCTTCATCCAGTCCACGGCGGTTTCCACGAACTTGGGCAGCGCCTGCACGGATTCGAAACCTGGGGCGCCAGGACCTTGCCTTATGTTATTGATCGTTCCCCCCAGAAAAAGATGATTCTTCACGGCGGTTGGTGGTTCCGTGAAGCGGTCGTTCTCGATAAAAGCGTAAGGCGGCATGTCGAGCGAAGCGCTGATGCCGAAGAAATAGTCGAAGCCATGGGTGATCGGTCCGCTCTGGATGGCACCCTCAGTCAAAGGCTGTGGCATGGTCATGCCCAGGTGCCACTTGCCGACACATGCGGTCGCGTAGCCGTGCTGCTTGAGCAAACCGGCAAGGGTCAGGCGATCAGGCGCGATCAGCGGCTTGCTCATCCCGCTCAGAACACTCCGCTGCAGGTGCGTACGCCAGTGGTAGCGGCCAGTGAGCAACGCATAGCGCGACGGCGTGCAGACACCGGAAGAGGAATGCCCATCCGTGAAACGCAGGCCCTGCGCGGCGAGCTTGTCGATGTGCGGCGTGGGAATTTTTCCGCGCTGCGGGTTGTAGCACTGCACATCGCCGTAGCCGAGGTCATCAGCGAGAATGACGACGATGTTGGGTTTGCTGGAAGCCTGCGCGGCATCGGCGGCGTGCAGCGCGGCCAACGGCGCGAGCATCAGGGCAGCAAGAAACGTGAGCAAGTGCTTGTTCATGCCCTCTTCATTTCAGCGTGGTGCGATATGCGTCGCAGCGGGCGCGGAGGCGGGCGAGCGTTGGGGCGTGAGCGGCATCGCGCGCCAGATCTTTTTCTTCGCACGGGTCGGCTTGCAAGTCGAAGAGCTGCTCCAGCGGCGTCTGCGGCTCGGTGTAGCGGATGTATTTCCAGCGCGTGGTGCGCACGCCTTCGGACCTGGGAATCGGCCGGCGGCTGGGCGGCGTGGTGTAGGTGTGTTCGTAGTACCAGTCCTCGCGCCCCTTGGCTTGAGGATCGCGCAGGAGCGGTTGCAGGTCCGCGCCCTGCATCGCGGCAGGCACCGGCACGCCGGCCATCGCCAGGATCGTCGGCGCGAGGTCAATGTTCAGCGCCATCTGCTGCCGCCGCCCGCGCGTGGCTTCCGGCAGGCGCGGATCGCGGACGATCAGCGGAACGTGGATGGATTCCTCGTACATGAGCCATTTGCCGGAGAGCCCATGCGCGCCCTCCATCGAGCCGTTGTCGGAGAGGTGGATGATGACCGTGTTCTGGTCGAGCCCTTGCTTCACCAGCGCTTCATGGATCTGGCCGATGGCTTTGTCGGCGCGACTGATATACGCGTAGGTTTTGCGCATCCCCGCCTGATAAGACTCCGCGTCCTCGACGTTCTTGGGACTGGCGCCGAGACTCTTGCGCACCGCCTCCGGCAGGGCGTCGAAGGACTTGCGCGTCATGTTCGCCGGCGCGGGAATCGTTGCGTTCGCATAGCGGTCCGGGAATTCCGGATCGAAATAGTCGAGCGGCCCGTGTGGCTCCTTGAGCGCCACAATCATGCAGAATGGCTGGTCCGCTTTCGTCGTCTTCAGGAAGTCCACCGCCTTCTCGGTCATCACGGTGGTCAGATAGCGCGGCTTGCCATTCTCAAACTGCTTGAACGCAATGGCTTGGGGAAAGCCGTACCACAGATCGAACTTGTCCGCGGGCAACGCCATATCCTTGCCGCCCTTCGCCGAGCCGATGGCAAATTTGCCGAGGAAAGCGGTGCGATAGCCCGCCTGCCGCAGCAGCGCCGGGAACGTCTGCTGCCACTGCGCGGCGGTAAGCGGCTTTTCGAAATCCTCGATGCCGTGCCGCCGCATGTGCTGGCCCGTGTAGATGCACGCGCGGCTGCAGCAGCAGATCGCGGTGGTCACGAACGCCTGCTCGAACAGCACGCCCTCCTTGGCGAGCTGGTCCATGTGCGGCGTCTTCAGCACCGTGTTGCCCGTGCAGCTCAGCCCGTTATACGGCTGGTCATCGGTGAGGAAGAAAACAAAGTTGGGCCGTCGCGACTTGGTGTTTTCCAAGGGTTGGGAAGCGGAACCTGCACTTTTTCCGACCCTTGGAAAAGTTAAGGCGGCGGTCCCGGCGAGCTTTAAGAAATCGCGGCGCTTGATCATGTTTGGTTCCTCGGCTGATTATTTTCCAACCCCATCATCGCTGCAAAACGGTGACGCGGGCAAGCCTGCTCCGTTGACGAGATTGCCTTTCGGGTTCGCAGCCCAGCTGTAGCGGATCGCGACCGGCTCGCGCACGGTGTCGCTCCAGGCGATGACTTTCCCGCCCTCGATCTTCGCGCTCGCCCAGACAAATTTCTGGTCGCTGCCGGCGAGGGCGAAACCTGCCAAGGCGCCCGAAGCCGCTTTGAGTCCGTCCGCGTGATCGAAGCTCACGAGCATCCGGTTCCCTTCGCGCTGCACCGACCGGAACAGCGGGCCGGTCCAAGCGGTGATGTTCTGCCCATAGACCTCGTGCAGCGCCAGCAGCGAAAGGCGCGCGGCATAGTCCTGCTTGTTGGTGGGATGCCCGGCCTTTTCGCCGCCGAGGTCCATCGTGATCGCCATGCCGGTGCGCGGCACTGCGAGCGTCCGGCGCATCCCGTCGCGGACGGCCACACCCCACCCTTCCGGCTCGCTCGGCAGGCGCTGCTCTTTCTGGAAGCGCGGCAACTGGACCCAGGCGAAGTAGAACTCGTCGCCCCAGCGCGCGCGCCAGTCGGCGATGAGCGTCTGCAATTGCGCGCCATAGAGCCGGGTGAACGGCCCGGCCGCGTTGCGCTCGCCCTGATACCAGAGGCAACCGCGCAGGGCATAGGGCGCCAGCGGCGCGATGACGCCGTTGAACAAAGCGCCGGGCGCCATCACGCCCAGGTTCTTGAACGGCGCTGGCGCCTTGGGCGCGGCCTCGCCTTTTTTCACAGCAACGGCGCGCTGCTTCAGCCACGCCTGCTTCTTCTCCAGGAACGCCTGCTGTTCGCGCTCCGGCTGGAAATTCGCGAGCCGTTTCTGCCAGTCGGCCAGCAGGGGCGCGAGCACCGGCTGGGCCTGTTGTGTGGCGAGGCTCGTCCACGCCTCAATGGGCGTACCGCCGACGGCGGCGCTGATGATGCCGACGGGCACGCCAAGCCGCTGGTGCAGATCGCGCGCGAAGAAGTAGCCGATGGCCGAAAAGTTCGTCACGGTCTGCGGGGAGCAGACCCGCCAAGCACCGGCACGGTCGGCCAGCGCTTGCGCCGGAGGCACGGGCACTTCATAGATGGCAAACGGCGCGTCGTGAACAAACAGGCGGATGGCGGGATACGTGGCCGCGGCGCTTTCCTCATCCGCACGATCCACCTTGCCATGCAACCTTCCGTTGAGTTGCATCTCCATGTTCGACTGACCGGACGCCAGCCAGACCTCGCCGACGAGTACATCCTGCACCGTGATGGTGTTCCTGCCACGCACCGTCAGAACTTGGGACTCGCTCGAGGCTTTGAGCTTATCGAGCTTCACCAACCACTTGCCATCAGCACCGGTCTGCGTGGTTTTTGACTGGCCGGCGATGGTGACCGTCACGGTCTCGCCCGCCGCGGCCCGGCCCCACACGGCGACATTGGCCTCGGCCTGCAACACCATGTGGGCGGAGAACAGCGCGGGCAGCTTGACCTCCGCCCGCGCGCAGAGCGGACCGAGTACAACCCATGCGGCTAACATCAGGCGGCGTATTTTCATGGGAGGCAATCACGGCCATTCGTCAGCCATGCTAGGTTGAAACGGACAAAATGGATTTCATCCCAATAGTGCGTGGAGCCTTTGTCCCCGCGCTCGTAGACGAGGCCGACGGTCTGGTCGTCGAGCACCACGCTGTCGGAGTAGGCGCTGGGATGCGGCCAGATGGTTTTGCCGGCGGTCCACGTCGCGCCCTCGTCGTAGCTGAGGCGCACGGTCAGGTTGTACCGGCCATACGGATGCTCCGCCTGGCGGAACGGCGACGCGGGGCTGGAAAACAAAAGCCGGTTTTTGCCGTGCTGCACGGCGAGTGTGAGCCGCTCCGTCGCGCCGTGGCAGCGCGGCGTGAGGAGTTCCTCCGCGCGGCTCAGCGGCCCCCAGGTGGCGCCGCCGTCCTTGCTGGTGGCAACAAGATGACGCAGGTTGTCGGGCGCATCCTCGGTGCTTTCGTTGCGGGAGACGACCAGCACGTCGCCATTCGCCAGCTCGACCAGCTGGCACTCGCTGGTATGCTCGCCGATCGTGCCGCCGAGCCGCCACGTCGCGCCATGGTCGTCGCTGAAGAAGCAATGCGCGAAGCTGCGGAGCCGGCCCCGACCCGTGTCCTCGCGGTGCCGCGCGGGGACGAGGAGCCGGCCTGACTTGAGCTGCACCAGCGCGTTGCCCGGCCCGACGCCGTAGCGCTGCGCCCAGCCGCGCGCCCACACCGCGCCGCGCCCGCCGCTGGAGTGATCGGCCTCCTCGCCTTTCGCCGCCACGAGCCGGTCCCACCCGGGCTTGGTCACCTGCTCGTGGATCAGCACCGGCCCTTGCCACGATGCGCCGCTGTCCGCGCTGGTGAAACAGGAGAAGCGCTTCTTGTCGCGCAGGAAGAACAGCCAGAGCTTCCCGGTGCTGCGGTCCAAGCCCACCGTGATATCGGTGCAGGTGGCATCCTGGTCGTCAAAGATCACCTGCTCGGCGCTCCACGTCCGGCCCTTGTCGCGGCTGCGCTTGAGCACGATGTCGTGATTGCCGATGTCCCCGATGCCGTCGTTGCGTTTCTCGGCGAAGATGAGGAGGTCGCCATTGGGCGCCTGGAGGATGGCCGGGATGCGGTAGTTGGGTTTGTTCAACGGCGCGGTGGGGAAGACGAGGGTCGTCTCCAGCAGCGGCGTGGCCGCCGCCTGCAACCCGGCGGCCAGGCAAAGCAGGGTGAGCAGCCGCTTCATTTCAGGGGCTCGGTGCGCAGTTGCGCCGCGATGCTGGCGGCGACGGCTTTCGCCAGGAGGTCGTAGCCCTCGGGCTGGAAGTGCACGTCGTTCGGGCGCCCGATCTTCTCCTGCACGGGCAGCACCACGGTATAAAGGTCGTCAATCGCCACGCCCTGCTCCTGCATGACTTTCAACGCAACGACATTGCGCTCAGGGATGCTGTCGAACTTGCGCGTCGGCGTGAGGTTGCCGCCCATGGGCACGGGCGTGGTGGTGGCGAAGACCAGCTTCGCGCCGGTGCCCTTCATCT
>CAIWHP010000183.1 GCA_903912445.1 uncultured Lentisphaerota bacterium | reverse complement strand
TTGATGATTTCCCTTTCTGTTTCGGCATCGCACCGGTCTGATTGCCAGCATCATTCCTTCTTCTGGTAGATTCGCACATAATCCACATCCATGCTTTTTCCTTCCAGGGCAGGACTGGCCTTGCCGGCAAACGAGGCAACCTTGGTGCTGAGCAGAACCTCCTCTTCGGCATTGCAGATGGTATGGGCAAGCGTGCGGATCTTCTTCCCGTCGAAATACCAGATCAGCTCCTTCGGCGTCCACTCCAAGGCGTAAACGTGAAAATTCATACTGAGGTCGGTTTCGGCCATATGCTTCTTGCCGCTGCCGGTATGCTTGCCCCTCCAGTTGTGGAGGTTCATCGATACTTCGTGAGGGTAATGCGCCTCGACGATGTCGATCTCAAAGCGGGCGAGGCTGGGATCCTTCAGCGCCAGGCGCTCCGGAGGGGTGTTTAGCCAGAAAGCGTTGTTAAGTCCGGACGCTCCGGCGATGCGGAAGCGGCACTCGAACCAGCCGTATTTCTGACGGAAGGTCTTGGTTGCAAGCCACGCGCTGGTCCACTCCTTGCCATTGCGGCGGGCAACCAATCTCAAGTTCCCGGCGGACACGGACACGTTCTTCGCCAGACGTTCTTTCTGGTCCTTGATGATCCATTTGTTTGTGTCGACCTGCTGTCCCTCGAACTCCTCGCTGAAGCTCAGCTTCCATCCGTCCCTCGCGGCAGACGCGGGGGTCTTCGCATCGATGTCTGCAACAGGCAACGGGGCCTCCGCGGCATGAATTGTGGCCAGCGGGGCCAGTAGCAGGGCGGTGAGGAGTGCGATGCGTTTCATGGTTTCTTCGTCTTCACGTCTTCGAGCGCCGCAAGTAAAGCATGGTAGTTGTCCACCAGCAAGCCCTCGTAACCGTGGCCGCCGCCTTTCCAATCGCGCCAGTCGAGGGAACGCCCGCTGGCATCGAAGCCCTGGAACTTGCCGGCGGCGTAGCCAGCCAGCATGGGATGGAAGATGCGCCGCGCGTCCTCGACGCGCCCGAGTTGATAGAGTGCCTTGACCGTGTAATAGGCCCAGCAGCCGGTTGCGCCGCCGTTTTCGTAGAATTGAAATCCGTCGCTGCCGTCGTCGAGTCGCGGCTCTCCGGTGGCTTCCGGCGCATGGTTCTCGAAGACGTAATCGCCCTTCTTCACGGGCACGAGGTTGCCGGGCAGACCGATGCCGAAGTTGGCGTAGCCGACCTCCCGCATCTTCGCCAGCAGCCGGTCCATGACTCGGTTCGCGGTCGGGTCGTCAAGCAGGCCGAACGTGACGGCCATTCCTTGCACGTAGGTGAACCAATAGTCGTGCAGTTGGCCGTCGGCGCTCTTCCAACCGGCGATGACGCCCGTCGCGGGATTCAGCAGCGCAGGCGCGTAGGCGGCGCGGAGCTTAGCTGCTTTTTCCGCAAAGAACTTCGCGTCCTCGTCATGCTTCAGTTCGCGGGCGAGATCGGCGAACATCGTTGCGCCCCGATAGGCCAGCGCGTTGGCGAAGGCGTCCTCGTGGCCGAAGTTGATGCAATCCCACCAGTTCGCGGGGCGGCGATCGGTTTTGGGGCGGTCGCCGAAGTTGCCGGTGCCGGGGTATTCGATGAGGCCGTTGCCGTCCTTGTCGGCGCCGAACATCTCACGGCCCCAGGCGGCGAGCTTGTCGTAGTTGGCACGAGCCCACTCCAGATCGCGCGAGCCCTCGACGTAGTTGCAGGCCGAGATGAGGAACGAGGGCAGCGTGTCCAGCGAAGTCAACGGCGTTTTCCAGGCAATGAGGTCCGCATCGCCCGGGGTGCAGCCGTAGCCAATCTGGCCGTAACCC
>CAIWHP010000182.1 GCA_903912445.1 uncultured Lentisphaerota bacterium | reverse complement strand
CGCGGGCCGCGGCCTCCGGATCGCGGCGGCGAGCGGCGGGGTCCCCCGCCGCGCGGCGACCGCGGCAGCGCGCCGCGTTTTCCGCAGCGCGAAGAACGTTTTGAACAGCGGTTTGCACCGCCGCCCCCGGCGCCCGTCTACATCGCCTTCATCCCCGAGCGCGAACGCCTCGCCCGGCTGGTCCACGACATGCACGCCGCGCGCCGCGCCTGGCCGCTGGCGGAGATCGCCCAGCGGTTCCTGGCCAATCTCGATGCCTGTCTCGTCAAGATCGAGGCCCATGCCGCGCCGCGGCAGGAGCCCGGCGGCAAGGGCGGCCCCTCCCTGTTCCAATGCACGGAATGCCAGGCCGTCTACCTCGATGCCGGCGCCGCCGAAGGCCACGTCATGGCCAAGCACCTCGATAAAATGTTCCAGGTCGAAGCCATCGTCGGCGAGCCGCCGGCCGGCGTGTTCACATGCGTCGCGCGCTGCCGCATGAGCGGCGAACTGCTCGGCCCGCCGAACCACCACGGCTACCAGGAAAAGCTGCTGGCGCTCTACCGCGACCGCTACGCGCACATGTCGCTCGACGAATACCGCAACACCATCGAGACCAGCCGCGAGCCGGCGATGATCGAGAAGTGGAAGGAAGAGTCGTGCAAGCAGACGGTTTATAAGGCGAAGGGCGTCGAGAACGCCCCGCCGCTCAAGCGCGCCGAGGCCGAGGCCGAGTTCCGCGCCAAGGCGTTGCCCGGCATGATCCATCGCGGCCAGCGTTTCATCACCCCGGCGCGCGGCACGCGCGACTGGGATGACGACGGGCTGCGCCGCGCCATCCAGGACACCTGGCAGCGCGAGAGCCGCTTCCCGGCGTCGCTGATGTTCGCGCTGCGCCCCGCGTTCAAGCACATGCACCTGCATTTGTTCAAGGCGGGCGGCGGCATCACATTCGTCACGCCGATCCATCCGCACGCGCTGGCGCCGGAGCATGCGATCGCCCAGATCCGCGAAGTCTTGGAATTTTTGCACGCGAATCCCGGCTGCACCCGGCTGCAGCTGATCGAGGGCCTGCGGCCCGGCGCGGCGACGGAATCGCCGGAAGTCGTCGCCGTCCTCAGCCCGCTGCGCTGGCTGATCGACCGCGGCCACGTGATCGAGTTCTTCGATGGCACGCTCGCCGTGCCGATGAGCGGCCCACGTCACGACCGGCCCCCGCAGCAGCAACGGCCCCAGCCCGCGCCGCAGGCCTGAACCGGCCCGCGCCGCTGCGCGAGCCCACCCCACCCCGCCCGTTTCCAAGGTTTGGAAAACGGGACGGGTGTTTTCCCAAGGCTTGGAAACGGCAGCTGCTGCAGCCGGCTGTGGCGAAGCCGGCCGCCGGGGGCACCGACCCCGGCTACAATCCCACACGGCCCGCAAAGAACCTTTCGTGCTCATCTGGCGGGCGCGGCGGATTCGACCTTTCGACAAACTCACCGCAGGCGCGCCCGCGCTACCACAAGACAACATTATAAGGTAGGGCGGCCACGCCGTGGCCGCCGCGGCATCAGCCTGTGCGTCGAAGGTGTGCCGCAGTTCCCGCGCAGCTTCAGTTCGTTTATTGTTGTGTTCGTTGTGCGCCGCGTCGGAGACGCGGCCTACATTGACACATCCCGGTCTCCTCGCCTGTAGGCCGGCTCTCCGAGCCGGCGCGCCCCAGCGCCACAAAACCACGCATGCCACACCAGCTCAAACCACGCGCGCTGAACGTCGCCCTTGGAGTGCGGGAGCTTGCTCCCGCCTTGTCCGGCGGAGCTTGCTCCGCCGAAGAGGGCGCAATTCCGCATTCTGTGGGAGGCGCGGCAGCAAGCTGCCGCGTCAAAGGCGCAAGCCGTCGAGCCGAAGGCGAGACGGGCGCAGCTAACCTTGCGCACAAGGCGGCGCTCCGTGTGTATGGCACGAGGACAATGGGTTTTCAGCGCTGCCGAAATCAGCGCGCGGCGCGCTGCCACGCCACCTGGGCGCGGAGGCCGTCGGCGAGGCTGGTCGCGGGGTTGTAGCCGAGGACGCGGCGCGCCTTCTCGGTATGCGCCGCGGTGTGGCGCTGGTCGCCGGGCCGCGCGGCCTGACGCTCGAGCCTGGCCTTGCAGCCGGTGAGCTCTTCCAGCATGCCGATCACGCGGTTGAGCGAGACGATCTCGCCGCCGCCGATGTTGAAGGTCTCGCCGAGCGCGACCTCGCGCTTCTCCATCGCGAGGATCGTGGCGGCGACGGCATCGCCGACGTAGGTGTTGCTGCGCGTCTGCTCGCCATCGCCGAAGACGGTGAACACGTCGCCGCGCGCGAGGTCGTTGATCAGCTTGTGATAGCCCATGTCCGGGCGCTGGCGCGGGCCATAGACGCTGAAGTAGCGCAGGATGGTGAACGGCAGGCCGAAGTTCGCGGCGTAGGCGCGGCAGAGCTGCTCGGCGGCGAGCTTGGTGATGCCGTAGGGCGAGAACGGCTGCAGCGGCGCCTCCTCCCCTTGCGTCGCCTCCTTGCCGTAGACGCTGGAGGTGGAGATGTGGATGAACTGCCCGATCCGGGCGGCGCGCGCGGCCTCGAGCAGGCGCTGCGTGCCGCTGATGTTGCAGGTCTCGTAGAGCTGGAAATCGGTCCAGCTCTTCATCAGGCCGGGCATGGCGGCGAGGTGGAAGACCGCGTCGCACCCGGCGAGGAACGGCGCGAGGTCGGCGGTGCGCAGGTCGGCCTCGTGGAACGCGAAGCGCGGCTGGGCCCGCAGGCCGGCGAGGTTCAGCTCCTTCGCGGGGCGCGGATAGTAGGGGATGAAGGCGTCGAGGCCTGCGACGGCGTGGCCGCGCGCGAGCAGGGCCTCGCAGAGATGCGAGCCGATGAAGCCGGCGGCGCCGGTGACGAGATAACGGCTCACAGGTGACCTTTCATGCGTTCTGCAATCAGCAGGGCGGTGTTGATCAAAACCACGACGCCGAACGCGAGCATCGCCAGGCCGCACAGGATGTTCACCCAGCGCAGCCGCTCCGGCGTCATGTGGAAGCGCACCATGCCGACGAACAGGCTGATCGCGCCGAACCAGGCGACCGAGCCGACGAACACGCCGCCGATGAGCGTGGCCATATTGATCAGCGTACGGTCCTCGTCGGCCGGCCCCCAGGCGGCGAAGACAGCGGAGAGCGCGAAGACGGTGATCGGGTTGGCGGCGGTGAAGAAAAAGGTCGAGATGAAGTGGCTCCAGAGCGTGCCGCGCTGGTCGGGATCGCGCGCGTCGTGCGGCTGGCTGCGCATGAGCTTGACGCCCAGGCCCACGAGCACCAGCCCGCCAATGAGCCGGACCGTGATCGGGTGACCGCCCAGCAACGTCGCGGCAAACGTGAAGAAAAACGCGGCGATGCAGGCATAGAGCGTGTCGGCCGTGGCCGCGCCGACCCCGGAGATGAAGCCCGCGCGCCGGCGCTCGGCCAGCACGCGATGTACCACGAGGATGCCCACCGGCCCCAGTGGCGCAGCCACCAGAACTCCTATCAGTAGACCTTTTGCCAGAAACTCCAAGCTCATCGCGCACAAGATATAGACAGAACCGGACGCGCTGACAAGACTTTGCCGTAGGGGCGCAATCGTGCTTGCGCGCCGCGCGGCATCGGCTAGGCTATGGCCAGCATTACGGAGCACACTCATGAAGATGCTGCAATTGCTGGTCGTGTTGGGGCTGCTGTGCGTGGTGGGTGCAGGCTGCAGCGGGCGCGATGACGACCACACGCCGCCCGCAGGCATGGGCAGCATCATGCTCCGCAACAACTCAGGCGACGATATCTACGTCTATTTCGACGGTCACATCGCCGACACCCGGGCCGACGCGGCGGAAACCACGGCCTATGACCTCATGCCCGGCAGCTATCGCGTCTCCCTCACCGAGCGCCGCGGCTGGCGCAGCTGGTCCGGCTACGTGGATGTGCTCCAAGACCGCCTCACCTTCATGGATGTGTCGGTCGACCTCCAGAATAGCGTCGCCTACGACGTCGTTCTCTTCTTTGATTGAGGGCCGTGCGCACGACAGCCCACGCCCGGTCCATGGTCATGACGCCTTGGCGGTTTATTCCTTGGTGGAGCTTGTCCGCATAGCGCGGCAACGGAGGCGGGGGCTTCGTTGTCTTCGTTAGCTTTTGTTCCATCCGCCGGCAGCCTCACCGCGGGGCAAAGCGGTACAACACCATCACCCGCGCCACGGTATCCAGCTGGACGCTGAATTCTTTCAGGAAGTTCATGCCCAGCAAGCCGTCGAGCCCCTCGCCGGGCCGGGTCGGCAAGATGACCGCAGCGACGTTCGCCACCCGCGCGCCATCGATAGCGACGGACCGCAGCACGGCCCTCCGCGCCTGGCACCTGGAGCCATCCGCGAGGGTGACCGTGGTATCCGCCGGGCCGGCCGGCAGCTGAAGCCGCCCGGCCAACTCGGCGCTGATGGTCATGAGCGTGGCTCCGGTGTCCACCATGAACAGGCCCTCGACCTGATCGTTCAGCCTGGCTTTGACCACCATGTGCTGCGCGTTGGTCTGATAGGACAGCTGCACGCGCTGGAGTTCGCCCTGGTACGTTTTAAGGCGGGCCTCCACCGCGGCAAAAAAATCGGCGGCGCCCCGGGGATCGTCTGCGCCCGCCCCTTGGGCCTTCCGCTGCTGCACGCGGTCGGCAAAAAGGAGCAGCGCCGACGTATAGCGCACAGACTCCTGCCGGCCTTGGTCGATCGCGGCCTGGCGCTCCGGGAGCTTCTGTTGCAGGGCCGCCGCGCGGTTGCGCAACCCGTTCACCTCCACCACCACCCGGTTGTACTGCGCCAGCTCTGCGCTGGTCGGCTTGGCCGGCGCCACCAACCGGCCGGCCACCTCCACTTCCAGTTCCCGCAACTGTTCCAAGGCCTGCGCCTCCCTCGCGAGCGTCTGCTGCAGGTCGGCCAGCCCCCGCTGCGCTTTCAGGGCGCCCTCGCGCTGCGTCTCCAGCCCCTGCAAGGCGGCCAGCAGGTCGCGCTGCCCGGCCGGAACATATTTTTCGTGCAGGATGAAGGCGGTGCGCCGCGTCGCCTCCCACTGCGCGCGTTCGTCCCCGGTGGCGCGGGCCACGCCGGCCACCTGGTCCTTCCGGATGCCGACCGTGCCGAAGCCCATGTCCACCTGATATTCCGCCGCGGTCTCGGACCGGATCACGCCCTCCATCTGATTCCCGTTCTTCAAGCGGATGACGTCCGCCGGACTGCTGGCCGCCAGCGTCAGGACCATCAAGAGCAGCAGGGCGCCGGGGCTTGCGCCCGCCCTCCGCTCCCGCCGCCTGTTGGCACGCCTATTCATAGGTCAACGCGATCCACCCGCAAACCATGGCGGCATACTAGCAGGCGGTATGCCGGAAACAGAAGCATCATGCGGCCTACCCAGCAACCTGCATGCCGGATTGGCTGGATATGGCACCAACAAAAGGGTGGCGCACAGCACGAGGAACAGCGACACGAGCCCTCAAGCCACAAGGAGTGTTGGAGCACTGGAGGGCTGGTCGCGGAACCGCCGCGCGCGGTTGCTGCGGAATGAAGGAATATAACGCTGTCTACCCGGTCAGCAGGCACAGAGACAAACCAGACACGCTACGCATCCATGCGGACGTTGTGGGACCGCAGCCTATTCGCAGGCGTCCTAAATTCGCGTAATTGGCCCAATTCGCGGCCTCCCTCTTCCGCCCGACAGCGCTTCAACTCCCCGCCGTGACACCGCTCATGGGATGGTGAACGACAGCATCCCAAGCCAGTTCCTGGAGCAGGCGGTTCAGTGCGGCGCCCCACTCCGGCTTGTTGGCCTTGGCGAAATCGGAGGATACGGGCAAGCCCACGGGGCTGCGCCGATAGATCACGGCAAAGTGGCAATAGGCGGACAGCAACTGCAACGGCACCTGGGGGTGGCCCCAGCAGTCGCGGAACAGATCCCATTGCTTCTTCAGGCCCGGCGCCTGGCCGGCGACGATCTTCGCACGCAACGTCACCGCGGCCTGCCCGACCGGCACCGTGAAGAGCACCGTTTTGCCCAGCCGCTGGTTGATCCCGCGGGCGCATTCATCCACGTCATGGTCGTAGCGCGTCTGGGCCTGCTGCAGCGCCACCAGATCCGTCACGTTGTGATCCACCTGCTTGCGCGTCTCCAAAGGATAGCGCGGCGCGTAGGTGTCGTTGGGGAGCCAGAACTCCTGCACCGTGATGCGGATGTCCGGGTTGTGTTCTACGCCGAGACGGGCAAATTTTTCGATGCCGTCGTCGGGCATCCAGATGGGCGAGAGGGTGAGCACGTCCACCATGCCCGCGCGCAGGGCCGCCTTGGCTTCGTTTTTCTCTTCCGCCACGTCCCAGTGCTGGCCGACCCGCGAGCCGCCGATCCTTGACAAGCCCACGCACTCGTGGCCTTGGATGCCGGCATTCTGGGCCGCTTCGGCGAGCATCCGATAGACAAAAGTGTGGAAGCTATGCGCACACGTGAACACACGCTGGCCCTTGAGCAGGGGCGCCGCGACTTGGGTGCGAGCGCCTGTCGCGACACTGCCGGTGCGGCCCGCGGTGGCCATGCAGCTTGGCAAGGCCAAGGCGGCCAGACCCAGGCTGGCGGACTTTAGAAACTCCCGTCTCTGCATGGTTGCTCCTTTGCTTGCGCCTTCCAAACGTCAGCGCCCGTTCCTGCTTCGCTGCTGCCTTGCCATCCTACTATTTTCCTCATGCTTTGTCCGGTCACCTGTAGCTTCGCCCTCCGTGTTGTCCCTGACCGGCGCTGTGAAGAGATTGCCACCCTCGACGCGACAGATAAAAAGCTGGCCGGAAAACCCGCCCGGCTTATACTCGCCGGCGTTCGCCCTAATAGTCGGCGTGCACATGGCGCTGTGTGGCGTCAGCCCGTCGGCATCGAGACCACGGATCGCAACGTTAACAGGGCCGCACAGGAATCCCGGCCGGCCGGAAATGAGCACACCATGAACCACCCTCTCGCTGTCGTCCTCACCGGCCTGCTGCTGGTCCCGCTGACGGCGCTGCACGCCGCCGACAAGCCCGGCGCGTCACCCGACGACCAATACAAAAAGCTGACGCCGGACTCGGAGGAACACGCCGGGGTGCCGCAAGGGAAGGTCACGGAATATGCGTGGACCAACAGCGCGGTCTTTCGCGGCACCGTGCGGAAGTATTGGGTGTATGTGCCGCAGCAATACGCGCCGACCAAGCCCGCGTGCGTCTTTGTCTGCCAGGACGGCATCCAGTACAAGGCGCCGACGGTCTTCGACAACCTGATCGCCCGGCACGAGATGCCGGTGACCATCGGCATCTTCATCCAGCCGGGCGACTTCCCGCTCAAGCCCGGCGAAAAGCCGCGTAAACGTGCCGACGGCCGGCCGGCCTCGCGCGCGAACCGCAGCCTGGAATACGACACGCTCAGCGATGCGTATGCGCGTTTTCTGCTGGAAGAGATCCTGCCCGAGGTGGGCAAGCACTACAACCTGACGAAGGACCCGGCCGGCCGGTGCATCGCCGGGAGCAGCAGCGGCGGCATCTGCGCCTGGACCGTGTGCTGGGAGCGGCCCAACGAGTTTCGCAAATGCTTCACCACCGTCGGCAGCTTCACCAACATCCGCGGCGGCAACAAATATCCCGACCTCGTCCGGGCCGCGCCACCCAAGCCGATCCGTCTCTTCCAGCAGGATGGCGCGCACGATATCGTCAATCAGTTTGGCAGCTGGCCCGACGCGAACAAGGCCATGGCGGCCGCGCTCGGCGAAAAAGGGTACGACCACAAGTTCGTCTTCGGCGAAGGGGTCCACAGCAGTGTTCACGGCACGCAGCTGTTTCCCGAGGCCATGCGCTGGATGTGGCGGGACTACAAGCCCTGAGCGCACGCCGGAGCTGTTTATCTTTTATCGAAAGGTTCCATGAAGCCCATTCATCTGCTGCTGGCTCTCGCCTTGTTCGTCTGCGGCGCCGCCCGGCCTGCGCCCGCTGCCGGGAACAAGTCCACGGGCCCGGTCAAACCCGCGCCCGCTCTCGCCAATGAAAAATACGGCCCGCACCCGCGCAACCTGCTCGATCTGTGGAAAGCGCCGTCCGCGACGCCGACCCCGCTGGTGGTTTATATCCACGGCGGCGGCTTCAGTGCGGGCAGCAAGGAAACGCTCTCCCCCAGCCTGCTCGCCGGCCTGCTGAAGGCGGGCATCTCCGTCATGGCGATCAACTACCGGCTCTCGCCGGAATATCGCTTCCCGGCCCATTACAAGGATGCCGCGCGGTCCATCCAATACGCCCGGCTCCACGCCAAGGAATGGAATATCGATCCGAAGCGCATCGGCGCGACCGGCGGCTCGGCAGGCGCCGGCACGTCGCTCTGGATCGGCTTCCATGACGACCTGGCGGAGCCCAAGTCGGATGAACCGGTGGGACGCGAGAGCACGCGGTTGAACTGCATGGCGGTGATGGGCGCGCAAAGCACCTACGACCCACGCCAGATCACGGCGTGGGTCGGCGCCGCGGCCGCCCAGCATCCCGCGCTGAAGGGTTTCTACGGCCTGCCGGAGGCGGAACGCGACACGCCCCAGGCGCACAAGCTCTATGAGGACGCGGCACCCATCCATTGGCTCACCGCCGACGACCCGCCGGTGTATGCCTTCTACGGTGAAGCGCGCGGCCCCTTGCCCGCGGACGCCAAGCCCGGCCAAGGCATTCACCACATCAACTTCGGCCTGAAGCTCAAGGAGCGGATGGACCAGCTCGGCATCCCCTGCACGATCCGCCACAGCGACGAAGGCGCACACCCGACCGACGAGATGATCGCCTTTTTCGTCCAGCACCTCCGCGCTGTGCCCGCCGGGAAACGGTGACAGCCGCGGTTGTTCTGCCGCCTGCCGCCCCCGGCGTATTTATGATGGGCAGGAGCAGGCCGTACTTATATCTTGCGCCTGTGAACACATCTGCCATGGGGGACCGCTAACCGCTTATGCGTCGGGCGCACACCATCCGGACCGCGTTCCGCGCCCTGCGGAGCAATGTGCTGCGCTCAGCGCTGACCGCGCTCGGCATCATCATCGGCATCGCCGCCGTAATCGCGATGGTGGAAATCGGGCGCGGCTCGACCACGGCTGTCCGGCGCACGATCGAAGGCCTGGGCGCGAATGTCATCCAGATTGACCCGAGCGATGCCGTCAAGGCCGGCGTGAGCAGCGGCAGCGGCGGCCGGGTGACGCTCACCCCGGCCGACTGCACCGTACTCATCCGCGAATGTCCCAGCATTCGCTGGGCCGCGCCGAGTATCGACGTCAAGGCCCAGGTCCTCTACGGCCGTCGCAACTGGTCCCCCTCGAACATCCGGGGTACCACCGAGGATTACCTGCGGATCCGCGACTGGGCGGACCTGCTGGAGGGCGAATGCTTCACCGAAACCGATGTGCGCACGGCGGCCCCGGTCTGCCTGCTCGGCCAGACGGTCCTCCGCGCGCTGTTCCCCGGCGAATCGCCGCTCGGCAAGGAGGTCCGCATCAAGAACCTGATGGTGAAAGTCATCGGCGTCCTCGCACCCAAGGGTGCCAACATGATGGGGCGCGACCAGGACGATTACGTCATCTTGCCCTGGACGACGGTCAAGTTCCGGCTGTCGGGCGTGCGGGCAGCGACGGTCCCCGCCGCCGCGGGCGCCGGGGGCGGCGTCAACTCGCTCAACCGCCTCTATCCCGGCGGGGCGCTGCCGCTCTACCCACAGCCCAGCGCCATGCAGATGGCCAATTTTCCGCAGATGACGCGGTTCGCTGACATGGATGACATTTTCGTGTCGGCGTATTCGCCACAGGAGGTGCCCCCCGCCTTGCTCCAGATCACCGCCCTGCTCCGCGAACGGCACCGGCTGCCGGAGGAGGCCCCGGATGACTTCCGGATCCGGGACCTGACCGAAATCTCCACGGCGCTGGCGAAGACCTCGACCGTGATGACCAACTTGCTGCTGTGCGTTGCGCTGATCTCGCTGGTCGTAGGCGGGGTCGGCATCATGAATATCATGCTGGTCTGCGTGACCGAACGGACGCGCGAAATCGGCCTGCGCATGGCCGTGGGAGCCCGGGCGCGCGACATCCTGTGGCAATTCCTGATGGAGGCGCTGGTGTTGTGCCTCGCGGGCGGAATGTTGGGCATCGTGTTGGGGCGGACGATTTCCTGGCTGGTCACGGTCGTCATGCGCTGGCCCACCGAGATGTCCTTGGGGGCAATCCTGGCAGCCGTGTTCGTAGCGGGCAGCGTCGCCATGCTATTTGGCTTCTACCCCGCTTGGAAGGCGTCGCGGCTCGACCCGATCGAAGCGCTGCGCCACGAGTAACCGGCGGCCTGCGCGGATGCGCACCTCGACATCCGTATCGCCGGGAGGGCCCGGTGGTTCCTGGCTCTCCTCCGGCCGCGCCTCACTAGTCGTACATCAGGATCTGGAACAGGTTGCTGTAGTCGTCGGTCCACGGGCGGAACTGGCCGGGCATCTTGGCCGGGCGCATGTGCGCATCCTTGAAGCTCGCGGACTCAAACCACGCCGCGTTGGACGTCACCAGCACCCAGGTGGACGAGGACAAATAGGGTTCCTCGTCGCCGTTGTCATCGACGACCACGGCCTGTTTCCCCAAGGCCTGGGCATCTCCCAAACAGACCGGCTCCAGGTCGAGATAGCGGTTGGAGATGTGCAGGGCCAAAATGCCGTCAGGCTTCAGATGGCGGCCGTACAGCTGGGCGGCCTCGCGCGTCAGCAGGTGCACGGGCACGGCATCGCCCGCAAACGCATCGACGATGAGCAGGTCATAGTGCTGCGCCTCCTGCCGCTCCATGGTCAGCCGCGCGTCGCCCATCAGGATTTGTTTGTCGGCCCCCGCGTGCAGATAAAACGTGAACATGTTCCGCGCGATCTGTGCCACCAGCGGGTTGATCTCGTAAATCCGGAAGCAGTCGCCCTTGCGCCCGTAACTCGCCAGGACGCCCGCACCCAGGCCGATGATCCCCACGCGCACCGGCCCCCGGGCCTGGAGCGCCTCCAGCGCGCGCCCGATGCCGGAGTGGGGCCCATAGTAGGAGGTCGCGGTGAAACACAGATCCGGGTCGAGCAGCTGGGAGCCGTGGTCGATGGTGCCGTGATACAACGTGCGCACCATATCATCCGCGAGCGGCACCTCGTCGCGCACCGCCAACGATCCATAGAAGTTGCGGGCCTGGAACACCACCTCCTGGCGGTCGGCGAGTTCCTGGCGCGCAGCATAGGTGGCCAGCACCACCACGCCCAAGCCCCAGGCCGTCCGGAGCGGCCAGGCGGCGCGCGACGGCAGCGGCAGGCTCCAGACCGCGGGCAGGGCGAGCAGGCCACAGACGATCAGCCCCAGCGGCAGTTCCCAGTACGCCGTGAAGATGTGCGGCGCCAGCAGCGCCACAAAGCTGCCGCCCAAGGCGCCGCCCAGCGCCACCATCAGATAAAACAGGGTCAGGTGGCGCGGCGCGGGACGGCGGCGGGCGAGTTCGCCGTGACAGACCATGCAGCAGATGAACAGCCCCGCCGAAAACCCGGGGACCGCCCACCGGATCGGGAGGTTCCCCTCCGCGGCATGCAACATGTACGCCATGCCTCCCAAGGCCACGGCGAGCAGCGGCAGGAACAGCCGGCGCTGGTACAGGCGGTCGCTCTCAAAGGCCAGGATGAACGTCACCAGATACAGCGCGAGCGGGACAATCCACATCAGCGGGACCGGCGCGACGTTGGCGCTCATCTGGGTCGTCACGGACACCAGCAGCACCGAGGCGCACGCGGCGAGCAGCACCCAATAGGCAAGCTGCGCAAAGCCGGGACGCGCGGACCCGGCGGTCAGCGCGGGGCCCGCCACCGGGGCCGCCTCCGGCGCGGCGTGCCGGCTCACCCAGGCGGTGGCCCCGCACGCCAACGTGAAGGCGATGTACGCGGCGCTCCAGGCATAGGCCTGCACCCCCGAGGCCAGCCACGGCTCGATGAGAAACGGAAAGCTCAGCAGCGCGAGCAATGACCCGAAATTGGAAAGCGCGAAGAGCCGGTAGGGTGTGCCGGAACCGGACCGGCGCACGTACCACGCCTGCAACAGCGGGCTGGTCGCCGAGAGCAGGAAATAGGGCAGGCCGATGGTTGCGCCGAGCACGAGCAGAATGCGGCCGGTAGGGTCGACCGCGGCATCCGGCCGCCACGCGGGCGACGGCAAAATCGGCAACAGGGCGCAGCTGATCAGCAGCAGCGCCACATGCACGCTCATCTGCGCACGCGCCGGCAGCCAGCGGATGGAGAGATGCGCGTAGGTATAGCCCGCCAGCAGGACCAGTTGGAAAAATACCAAGCTGGCGCTCCACACGGCCGCGGAGCCGCCAAACCACGGCAGAATAATTTTGGCGATCAGCGGCTGGACCTGGAACAACAGGAACGCACTCAGGAAGATCGTGACGGCGTATAACCCGATTTTTTTCATAGACCCACGACTCGCACCCAACGCGGATGCAGCCGCCGGTCGCGCATTATACCATCGCCGTCTGATTTCGACTCAACGCATCTGCAAGCCTTGTCGGTTCAGGCCCCCTGGCTGTCTTCGTTAGCCTTCTTCCATCCGCCTGCCGCCGTTCCCGCTTTCCTGCTTTCCTCATTCACCTTCTGGAAATCCGTGTAATCTGCGTGATCTGTGGATGCCCTGCTTCTCTTCTCCGTGCCCATCCGTGTTTTTCCGTGGCTCTCTTCTCCGCCTCTGCGCCTTCCCTACCCCGAGCCAGCGTCGAGGGGCCTGCCCCGACCTGTGGTGAGCTTTGTCGAACCAGCTTGCCGAAGGGTCGAAGGGTGCCTTCCTCCGCACTTTCTACTTCGCCGCCAGGGCCTTTTCGATCGCGGCACTGACGTCCTTGTGCTCCGGCGCGGTTCGACTGCCAAAGCGCGCCACGATCCGGCCGTCGCGGCCGATCAGGAATTTGTTGAAGTTCCAGGTGATCTTGCCGCCAAACTCCCCGGCGGTCGCCTTGTCGGTCAGATATTTGTAGAGCGGGTGCATATCCCGGCCGGCGACGGTGATCTTGGCGAACATCGGGAACGTGGCCTGATATTTCGTCGCGCAGAACTGCGCGATCTCCGCATTCGTGCCCGGTTCCTGGCCCAGAAAATCGTTGGCCGGGAAACCCAGCACCACGAGACCGCGTTCCCGATAGGTTTCGTAAAGCTTCTGCAGCCCTTCGTACTGCCCGGTGAACCCGCACCTGCTGGCGACGTTGACGATCAGCAGCACCTGGCCCTTGTAGGCGGCGAGCGTGGTAGGCGTCCCGTCAATCCGCTGCACCGCGATGTCGAAAATAGCGCTCATTTTATTGGTCTCCGCCGCCTGCGCCGCGCCGGTCAGCAGCGCGCCGAGCGCGCCCGCCGCCAGCCATAGGTTCCATCCATGCTGCATACTGACCTCCTGTGTCTGCTCCCGCTGTGGTGCTGTGTTCCGCCCGGCCGTCGCCCTGTGACGGATGTTTCATGCTGCATAGGTACTTCATGAACACCCTGCCGGCAAACGGTTGATCGTCATTCAAAAGCTAACTGCTCCTGCTCGTCCTCGTCCTTCGTCCTCGTACTCGAAATATTCCGGCGTGCGTCGTGCACCCCTCTTGCGGTAGGATTTCAGATAGTGCGCCTACGGCACGGTCGCCGCCAAGGTGAGCGGTAGCCCGTGCCGGGAAAGATGGACATGATCAACCCTGGCTTGCGGACGAAACTGTGGACGGGCTTGCTGCTGGCGGCGTGCGCCGGCGGGCCGCTGGCCGTGGAGGCGGCGGACAGCGATGCCGCGCTGCAGCAGCTCCGCGCGGCACGCGCGGAACTCGCCCACCGCCCGCGGCGGGTCATCTTCAACAACGACGGCTGCGATGTCCTCTACTGGCCGAAGGACGAACCCGTCACCGCCGAAAAGTTCCTCGCCAAGCGCACGACGCCGCTCGCCGGCACCCAGGTGGACGCGCTCGCCTACTGCTCGATCAGCTCCGGGTTCGGCTTCTTCACGCACCGCACGCGGGTCGGGACGGTCCTGACGCGTCGGCCCGGCGACTATGGGCTCCAGCCCGCCATGCGCAACATCACCCAAGAGCTGATCGACCAGGGCACCGACTGCCTGCAGGCGGTGCTCGCCTTCGCCCACACCAACAAGATGGAATGCTTCTGGTCCATGCGGATGAACGACACCCATGACGCGGCCCACCGGCCGGACCAGCCCTTCCTGCTCTATCCGCCGCTCAAGGTGGACCATCCCGACTGGCTCGTGGGCGAGCCCGTCAAACGGACGCCGTTCGGCCGCTGGAGCTCCGTGGATTACGCGCGGCCGGAGATCCGCGACCTCGCCTTCCGCTACATCGAAGAGGTCTGCCGCAACTACGACGTGGACGGCGTGGAGCTGGATTTCTTCCGGCACCTGTGCTTCTTCAAAAGCACTGCCCAAGGCGGCCGGGCAAGCCAGGCCGAGCGCGACATGATGACCGACCTGCTCCGCCGCGTGCGCGCCATGACCGAGGCGGTCGGCCTGCAACGCGGCCGGCCGATCCTCGTAATGCTGCGCGCGACCGACTCGGTGGAATTTAACCGCGACATGGGCCTCGACATGGAACGCTGGCTCCAGGACGGCCTGGTGGACCTGCTCGTGACCACCTGTTACTTCCGGCTCAACCCGTGGGAAACCAGCGTCGCGCTCGGCCACAAATACAACGTGCCCGTCTATCCGTGCCTGAGCGATTCGCGCGTGAAAGGCGAGTCCCGTTTCCGGCGCAGCTCGGTGGAAAGCTACCGCGGTCAGGCGCTGGTGGCCTGGGCGGCCGGCGCCGATGGCATCCACCTCTTCAACCTGTTCGACGTGCTCGGCCCCCACGCGTCCATCTTCAAGGAGGTCGGCGATCCGCAGGCGCTGCGGGCCATGGACAAGCTCTACTTCGTCACCGTGCGCGATGGCCGGCCCGACATGTGGCTCACGGGCGGCGCGGCCTACAACACCCTGCCCCTCCTCACTCCGGATCATCCCCGGACCATCACAGCCGGCAAACCGCTGGCGCTCGACCTCGCGGTCGGCGAAACGTTTGACCCGGCGACCAAGGCTCAAGTCACCCTGCACGCGCAGCTGCCGGGCCTGCACAACGCCCGCGCGGCGCGCGTGACGCTCAACGGCCACGAGCTCGGCGGGGGCACTTGGTCCAAGGGCTGGCTCGATCTTCCGGTCAATCCCGCGTGGGTCCAAAAAGGCGCCAACGCCATCGAGCTCGCCCTCCTCCCGCAGCCAGCCGGCTCCGACATGCCCTGGACGATCGCCTATGCCGCCGGCCAGCTGCCCGCCAAGCCGTGGACGTGCGACAAGGGTTCCACCAACATCGAGGAGCGCTTGGACGCCGGCGCGCTGCTCATCGCCGACCGTGGCGCCGCCGTCGGCGATTACCGCTACTATCGCCAGCCGTGGGGCGCCGACCCGGCCGGGACCTCGGTGGTCGAGGCGCGCGTCAAGGTGGTCTCCGGCCTGAGCCGCATCATCATCTGCAACGGCGTCGCGCAGGAGCGGCTGGAGCTGTGGCCCGACCGCATCGAGCTGTGGAGCCGGAAGACCAGCCGCTATGCGCTGAACACCACCGACGACTTCCACGTCTACCGCATCGCGACGCAGGGCAAGGATGTGAAGGTCTATGTCGATGGCGTGCTGCGCCTCGATGCTCCGGGTGCGTACACCAAGGCCGTCACCGCCAAACTCAACCAGCTCGCGTTCGGCGCCTCCGACAGCACCGGCGTCGGCGCCGCCTATTGGGCCTCCATCCGCGCGCGCGCAGACAGCCAGTCCTGCCAGGATCTCGTGCTGCGCGTGGCATACCCGAAGCCATAGGCCAAGCGGCATGGCCCGTTCCTCCGGGCACCCGCGTCTCACATCATGCCGACCGTTCTTGCTCGTCCCGACATGCTGCTGCACGCCTGAATTTTCTGGCGCGGGAACTGTTGCCGTATTTCCAACTGTGGAGCAGGCGCCAAGCTTGGGGATGGCGAGTGCTGACGGAGCTTGTCGGTGTCCGCCGGCTTGACAAGGGCCGGGACGCGGGAATACTTTCCACGGTCTACAACCTCAGGAGAGCACATGAAGAAGAGTCTGCTGGTCGTGTTGGGTCTCGCGGTGGGATTGCTGGGCAGCCTGCGCACGAACGCCGGCGAGTGGGAAACCGATTTCGCGAAAGCCTCCGAGCTGGCGAAGAAGGAAAGCAAGCACATGCTGCTCGACTTCAGCGGTTCCGACTGGTGCGGCTGGTGCATCAAGCTCGACAAGGAAGTCTTCAAGAAGACCGAGTTCAAGGACTATGCCAAGCAGAACCTCGTGCTGGTCATGCTGGATTTCCCGCACTCGAAGCCGCAGAGCAAGAAGCTCAAGGACCAGAACAAGGAACTGGCGCAGAAATACGAGATCAAGGGCTACCCCTCGGTCATCCTGCTCTCGCCCGCGGGCGAACTGGTCGGCCGGACCGGCTATCAGGCCGGCGGCCCGGAGAAGTACGTCGAGAGCCTCAAGGCCATGATCGGCAAGGGCAAGGGCGCGGGCGAAGCCGCCCCGGCGACCGACGAGAAGAAGCCTGCGAAGAAACCCGCCAAGGGCAAATAAACCCTGGCGCCGCGCCTTCCCCCATTGGACGCTCCCAGCCGTCGCGCCCCAACTGAAGCGTGCGCGTACGCACGGTCGGCTGCACCAACAGGCCGCCCCACTCTGGTTGTGCAGGCTGGGTTCGGATCCGGCGCAACCGGGGTTTAGCGCAAACTGCGAGCCTTGGACACGCGCTTTTCTTGATGCTTTCCGGCGGCGATGCGCTATCCTCGCCGCGTTTGCAGGGCAACCAAAACAGGTGATGACATGGCGGTTTATCCTTTTCACACGATCGAAAAAAAGTGGCAGGCGTTCTGGGCGGAGCACCAGACGTTCCGCACGCCGGACGAGCCGGTGGCGGACCAGCCGAAGTACTACATCCTCGACATGTTCCCCTACCCGAGCGGCGCGGGCCTGCACGTGGGCCACCCCGAGGGCTACACCGCGACCGACATCCTCGCGCGCTACAAGCGCATGAAGGGCTTCAGCGTGCTGCACCCGATGGGCTGGGACGCGTTCGGCCTGCCGGCGGAGCAGTACGCGCTGGAGACCGGCACGCATCCGCGCGTGACCACCGAGCGCAACATCAACCGTTTCCGCCAGCAGCTCCAGTCGCTCGGCTTCTCCTACGACTGGGAGCGCGAGGTCGCCACGACCGACCCGGATTATTACAAGTGGACGCAGTGGATCTTCCTCAAGCTCTACGAGCGCGGGCTCGCCTACCAGGCCGAGGTCGCGGTCAACTGGTGCCCGGCGCTGGGCACGGTGCTCGCCAACGAGGAAGTGATTGACGGCAAGAGCGAGCGCGGCGGCCACCCGGTGATCCGCCGCCCGATGCGCCAGTGGATGCTGCGCATCACCGCCTACGCCGAACGGCTGCTCGCCGACCTCGACGGGCTCGACTGGACCGAAAGCATCAAGGAGATGCAGCGCAACTGGATCGGGAAGAGCGAAGGCGCGGAGGTGACCTTCACCGTGCCGCCCTCCGCCATCCGCCAGCAACCCGTGACTATCACCGTCTTCACCACGCGGCCCGACACGCTCTTCGGCGCAACCTACATGGTGCTCTCGCCCGAGCACGCGCTCGTGGACCAGATCGCGACGCTGGAGCAGCGCGCGGCGATCAAGGCCTACCAGGAAGCGGCGGCGCGCAAGAGCGACCTCGAGCGCACCGAGCTGCAGAAGACGAAGACCGGCTGCTTCACGGGCGCGTATGCCCTCAATCCGGTCACCGGACAGGAAATTCCGATCTGGATCGCCGACTATGTCCTCGCGTCCTACGGCACCGGCGCGATCATGGCCGTGCCCGCGCACGACGAGCGCGACTACGCCTTCGCCAAGACCTTCCACCTGCCGGTCGTCGAGGTCATCGCCGGCGGCGACATCGCCAAGGCCGCCTTCACCGGCGACGGCGTGAACGTCAATTCCGCCAACGCGGAGCTCTCGATCAACGGCCTGCCGACGCCGGAGGCCAAGGCGAAAATCACCGCGTGGCTGCAAGGCAAGGGCATCGGCCAGGCCAAGGTGAACTACAAGCTGCGCGACTGGCTCTTCAGCCGCCAGCGCTACTGGGGCGAGCCCTTCCCGGTGATCTTCGTGGACGGCGAGTCGCAGCCGGTGTCCGTGGACTCGCTCCCGCTGATGCTGCCGGAGGTGGAGACCTACACGCTCTCCGGCACCGGCGAAAGTCCGCTCGCGACGATTCCCGCGTGGATTCACACGACCGACCCGAAGACCGGCGCGCCGGCGACGCGCGAGACGAACACGATGCCGCAATGGGCCGGCTCGTGCTGGTACTACTTGCGCTTCATTGATCCGAAGAACAAACAGAAGCTCGTGGACCCGGCGAAGGAAAAATACTGGATGCCGGTGGACCTCTATGTGGGCGGCGCGGAGCACGCCGTGCTGCACCTGCTCTACGCGCGCTTCTGGCACAAGGTGCTCTACGACGCGGGCGTGGTCTCCACCAAGGAGCCGTTCCAGCGCCTCGTCAACCAGGGCATGATCCTCGGCGAGGTGGAATACACCGCGTTTTACAACGAGTCCGGCGAGGCGGTCTCCGCCGAATTCGCCGACGCGGACAACCGCGATATGCGCACGATGGCCAAGCTCACCTCCGAGCGCGTCGAGGACGAGTTCGTCGAGAAGCAGGGCGACAGCTTCGTGCTCAAGGAGAACCCCGCGGTCCGCGTCACCGCGCGCGCCTTCAAGATGAGCAAGAGCCGCGGCAACGTCATCAACCCCGACGATGTCGTCCGCGACTACGGCGCCGACACGCTCCGCCTCTACGAGATGTTCATGGGGCCGCTCGAGCAGGCCAAGCCGTGGAGCATGAAGGGCGTCGAGGGCGCCCACCGCTTCCTCAACCGCGTGTGGCGGCTGTTCATGGACGACCGCGCCGATGCGCTGCTGCCGGAGATCGCCGACGTCGAGCCGACGAAGGAGCAACTCCGCTGGATGCACGAGACCATCAAAAAGGTCACCGGCGATATCGAGGCGCTGCACTTCAACACCGCGATCTCCACGATGATGGAATTCTCCAACGAATGCCTGCGCTGGACCCAGCGGCCCAAGTCCGTCATGGAAACCTTCGTGCTGCTGCTGGCGCCGTTCGCGCCCCACTTTGCCGAGGAGCTGTGGCAGCGGCTCGGCCACCGCGACACGCTCGCCTTTGCGCCGTGGCCCGTCTGGCGGCAGGCATGCCTCGTGCAGGACACCTTCGAGATCCCGGTGCAGGTCAACGGGAAGCTGCGCGGTAAGGTCACCTTGCCCACCGGCGCGACGCAGGAGCAGATCCTCGCCGCCGCGCAGGCCGACGCGACCATCGCGCCGCACCTCGCCGGCAAGACCATCCGCAAACAGATCCTGATCCCCGGCCGCATGCTGAACCTCGTGGCGGGGTGAAATTGTTGCTGCTCCCATGACCGCGCGTCCCGCCGGGATGCAAAGCGCGATGCACACATTGAAGCTCCAGACTCCGGAGGTGGACCTGCTGGCATGGCTCGAGGGCCTGCCGGGCGGGCCGAAGCTCTATTGGGCCGCGCGCGACGGCTCGCTTGAACTGGCCGGCTGGGGCGTGGCCGACGAGATCATCGCCGCCGACCCCGCCGCCCTGCTGCGCAAGCTGCAGCGCAAAACTTTCCCCCGCGATCCTGCCGTGCGCTATCTCGGCGGCCTGCGCTTCGACCCGCATGCCGCGCCAGATACGCAGTGGGAAAAATTCGGCATCGGGCGTTTCGTCTTGCCGGAAATCCTGTTGTGCCGCACCGCCGGCCGCGTACAGGCCACCGGCTTTTCCTCGCAGTCCGGCGCCGCAGCGCGCCTGCAAAAGCTGCTTGGGAAACCCGTGGCCGCCGCGGCAACGCCAGCACCGCGCCTGCAGCTCGTGGCGCAAACGCCCGGCCGTGCCCGCTGGCTGCGCCAGGTGGCGGCCGTGACCGGACTGATCCGAAAGGGGCGCGTGAGCAAGATCGTGCTGGCGCGCAGCTCGCGGTTTCAACTTTCGTCGGCGTGCAGTCCGTGGCAGTTGCTGCGACGCCTCCAGGCGAGCAGCGCGGACTGCTGCCTGTTCGGTTTCCAGCCGGACGCCGGCGCGACGTTCCTGGGTGCCACCCCGGAGCGGCTGTATCGCCGCCGGAGCCGTGACATCGAGAGCGAGGCGCTTGCCGGCACGCGACCGCGCGGCCGCGATACGCGCGCCGACCGGCAACTCGGACGGGACCTGCTCGGCGACGCCAAGGAACGCGAGGAGCATCGGCTCGTCACAGACGCGATCGCCGCCGCCTTGCAGCCGTTATGCTCACGCTTGGAGATTGGCCGGCGGCGGCAACTGCGCCGGCTCGACAGCGTGCAGCACCTCTTCACCCCGCTCGCAGGCCGCCTGCTGGGACGCACGACCGATGCCGACCTGATCCGGCGGTTGCATCCGACCCCCGCGGTCTGCGGCACGCCCACTGCGACGGCCCGTCGGCAGATCGCCGCGCTGGAGCCCTTTGATCGCGGCTGGTACGCCGGCCTGGTCGGCTGGATCTCCGCGCGCGAGGCCGAGCTCGACGTGGCCATCCGCAGCGGCCTGCTGGAGGGCCGCACGCTGCGCCTCTACACCGGCGCGGGCATCGTGCGCAACTCCGACCCCGCCGCGGAATGGGACGAAGTGGAGCACAAGCTCGCCGGTTTTCTGGAGCGCCTGCGCCACGATGCTTGACTCGGCGTAGGGGCGCAGGCTTGCTGCGCCCGCCTGCCCGCACCCAGCTCACATTGGGCGCAGCAAGTCTGCGCCCCTACAA
Organism: uncultured Lentisphaerota bacterium; assembly: GCA_903912445.1. Classification (GTDB taxonomy): domain Bacteria; phylum Verrucomicrobiota; class Kiritimatiellia; order CAIQIC01; family CAIQIC01; genus DP16D-bin41. The sequence continues at coordinate 60,891 of CAIWHP010000182.1, read as the reverse complement.
GAAATCCCGCCCGTTGCCCCATCAACAGGGACGGCTTTTGTTTAGACTCCCTCGGCAGATTGTGCCATAAAACCGGGCAGCGCTGATGCCCTGGAACGCACCCAATCTCAACGTGCTCGCTGCCGAACTGCTCATCGAGGAGCTGGTGCGGAGCGGCGTGGATTGCTTCTGCATCGCGCCCGGCTCGCGCTCCGCGCCGCTGGCGCTCGCGGTGGCCCGCCGCGCCGCCAACAAGGCCCACGTCCATTTCGACGAGCGCGGCGCGGCGTTCTTCGCGCTGGGCCACGCTCGCGCCACCGGCCGCCCTGCCGTGGTCATCACCACCTCCGGCACCGCCGTCGCCAACCTGCTGCCCGCCGTGGTGGAAGCCTCGATGGATGGCGTACCGCTGCTACTGCTGACCGCCGACCGGCCACCCGAGCTGCGCGCGGCGGGCGCGAACCAGACGATCGATCAGCCCGGCATTTTCGGTCGCTATATTCGCTGGCAGTTCGACCTGCCGTGCCCCGACGAAAAGATTCCGCTCGCCACGCTGCTCACCACCGCCGATCAGGCGGTCTTTCGTGCGCAGCATCCGCACCCCGGGCCGGTGCATCTGAACTGCATGTTCCGCGAGCCGCTCGGTCCGCAGCCCGCCGCCTTTCCGCGACGCGCGCTGCTGGCGCCGCTCGCGAGCTGGGTGAAGACGGCGCGACCATTTACCCGCTATGCGGTGCCACGTACCAGTGTAGGTCCAGCCGAAGCGGCCACCCTGGCCAAGCTTTTCAAGAATGCGCGGAGCGGCCTGCTCGTGGTGGGACGCCTGCCCGGCGGGCAGCCGGACCGGGCGTTACGGGCGCTGATTCGCGCGCTCGGCTGGCCGGTGTTTGCCGACGTGCAATCCGGGCTGCGCGGCGCGGATATCCCCGAGGCGATTACACATGCCGACCTGCTCCTGCTCGCACCCGTCTTGCGGGAAAGGTGCAGGCCGGACGTGGTGCTGCATATCGGCGGTGGGCTGGTCAGCCGCCGCGTGACGGACTTTTTGAAGGAGTCCGAGCCCAAAGACTATGTGCTGGTCCATCCCGGCCCGGCGCGTCTGGATCCCGCGCACCAGGTTTCCCTCCGGGTGATGGCTGACAGCGAAACCTTCTGCACCGCGCTTGCAAAACGCCTGCCGCGCCGCGCCGCGCACACCAGCCTCGCGCTGTGGCGCCGTGCCGATGCCGTGGCGGCGGCGGTGCTCGACCGGCATATGGCTCAAGCCGGAAAATTAGGCGCACCTGCCATTGCGCGCTGGCTGGCGACGGCGTTGCCCGCCGGCCATGCGCTGCTGCTCGGCAACAGCATGCCGATCCGCAACATGAACATGTTTGCCCCCACTGTCGCGCCGCACCGGGTCGTCGCCAACCGCGGCGCCAGCGGCATTGATGGCCTCATTGCGACCGCGGCGGGTTTCGCCACCGGCGCCAGCCAGCCGGTCACCGCGCTCCTCGGCGATCTCGCGCTGCTGCACGACCTCAACTCGCTCGCGCTGCTCGCCGCCGGAAAGCAGCCGGTGGTGCTGCTCGTGATCAACAACGACGGCGGCGGCATCTTCTCGTTCCTGCCCGTCGCGCAAAGCGGCGCGGCCTTCGAACGCTTCTTCGGCACGCCGCACGGGCTGACGTTCGCTGCGGCCGCGCAGCAGTTCGGGCTGGCCTATGCCGCACCGGCGACCATGCCGGACTTGCAGGCAGCCTATCGCGTCGCCTGCGCCGGCAAACGACCGGCGTTGCTGGAAGTCCGCACCGACCGGCGATTGCAGCATACGGAACACATGGAACTGCAGCGCGAGCTGGAGTTCGCCCTGGCGCGTATGCTGCGCAGCCGGCGCAACGGCTGAAGGCCGCATGAAACCAGCCGCTCCACCCCCCACCCTGCCCTTGCGCATCTGCGGCCGGCGCAACGCCCCGGAGATTGCATTTCTGCACGGTTTCCTGGGTTCGTCGGCTGACTGGTTGCCGGTGGCGCACCGCCTGCGCGCAGCCTGGCGCTGTGTGTTGCCGGATTTGCCCGGCCACGGTCGCGCACATTTCCCAAAGCCGCTCAAGCTTTACTCGTTTGACAGCGCGACGCAGGCGATACTCGCCGGTGTGCAGCAGCCGGTGCATCTCGTCGGCTACTCCATGGGCGGCCGGCTGGCGCTGCAGATGGCGCTGCAGCATCCCGAGCGCTTCCGGTCGCTGACACTGATCTCAGCCTCGCCCGGCCTGCCGCTGGCGGCGGAGCGTGCCGCGCGCCGGCGCGCCGATGACGCGCTGGCGACCGAACTGGAGCAGCACGGGCTCAACGCTTTTCTGACAACGTGGTATGCTCAAAAACTGTTCTGCAACCTGCGGCGGAAACCGGCGCTGTTGCGGCGGCTGCTTGCACGGCGGAAGAGGAACGACGCCGCGGAACTCGCGCGGATGCTGCGCGGCAGCAGCGTGGGCCGCCAGCCGTCGCTCTGGCCGCGGCTGAAAAAGCTGCGCCTGCCGGTGTTGCTGCTCGCGGGGCAGCAGGACGAGAAATATGTGCGCCTGATGCGGCAGATGCAGCAGCAGATCCCCGGGGCGGAACTGCGCGTGGTGCCGGGCGCGGGCCATGCCGTGGTGGAAGAGCAGGCAGCGCGGGTGACACGGGCGCTGGATAAGTTTTTGCGCGAGAGCAGCAGGAGAAAAACATGACAGCTATCAAATGGCGGGCCAGCGGCAAGTTCACGGACATCCTGTTTCACAAGGCGGGCGGCATGGCGAAGATCACCATCAACCGGCCCGAGGTACGCAACGCGTTCCGGCCGCAGACAGTGACGGAGATGATGCGCGCGCTCGACGACGCGCGACACGATGAAAAAATCGGCGTCATCATCCTGACCGGCGCGGGCGAGAAGGCCTTCTGCTCCGGCGGCGACCAGCGCATCCGCGGCGACGCCGGCTATGCCGACGGCAAAGGCCAGCACCATCTGAACGTGCTCGATTTCCAGCGGCAGATCCGCACGTGCCCGAAGCCGGTGATCGCGATGGTCGCGGGCTACGCGATCGGCGGCGGGCACGTCCTGCACCTGATGTGCGACCTGACGATCGCCGCCGACAACGCGGTCTTCGGCCAGACCGGCCCGAAGGTCGGCTCGTTCGATGGCGGCTACGGCGCCTCCTACATGGCGCGGATCGTCGGCCAGAAAAAGGCGCGCGAGATCTGGTTCCTCTGCCGGCAGTACAACGCGCAGCAGGCGCTGGACATGGGTTTGGTGAACACCGTTGTGCCGCTCGCTGAACTGGAGGCGGAGACGCTGCGCTGGTGCGGCGAGATCCTCACCAAGTCGCCGCTCTCGCTCCGTTGCCTCAAAGCGGCGTTGAACGCCGACTGCGATGGCGAGGCGGGCCTGCAGGAACTCGCGGGCAACGCGACGCTGCTCTACTACATGACCGAGGAGGCGCAGGAGGGCAAACGCGCCTTCCTCGAAAAACGCGCGCCGGACTTCTCGCGGTTTCCCAAGCGGCCATGACCTCGCTGCGGATATGGTGGCAGGCGGCCCGGCCCAAGACGCTGGGCGCGGCGGTCGGACCGGTGCTGATCGGCACGGCGCTGGCCGCGCGCGACGGCGCCGCGCATCTGCCTGCCGCCGCCGCGGCGCTGGGCGGCGCGCTCCTGATCCAGATCGGCACGAACTTCTGCAACGACTACGGCGATGCGGTCCGCGGCGCCGACGCCGTTGGCCGCAAGGGCCCCGTGCGCGCGACGCAGGCCGGCCTCGTCTCGCCGCGCGCGATGATCTGCGCCACCCTGCTCGTTTTTTTCGCAGCGGCGCTCTGCGGCCTGTATCTCGCCACCCGCGGCGGCTGGCCCATCGTGATCACCGGCGCGCTCTGCATCCTCTGCGGCATCCTCTACACCGCCGGGCCGTGGCCGCTGGCCTACGTCGGGCTGGGCGATCTGTTCGTCCTGGTCTTTTTCGGCCCGGTCGCCGTCGGCGGCACCTATTTTGTCCAGGCGCAGCACCTCACTCTGCCCGCTTTGCTCGCCGGCCTTGCGCCGGGGCTCCTCTCCGTCGCCATCCTGACGGTGAACAATCTGCGCGACATCGAGCAGGACCGCTCGAACAACAAACGCACGCTTGCGGTGCGGTTCGGAGTTGCGTTTGCCCGCTGGGAATACGCCGCCTGCCTTGCCGGCGCCGCGCTGCTGCCGCTGGCGTTGTGGATCGGCCGCGACTGCACCGGCTGGGTGTGGCTCACCAGCTTCGCGCTCCTGCCCGCTCTGCCGCTGCTGGCGATCGTGTTCCACCATCCCGACCGGCTCAATCCGGTCCTCGGCAAGACCAGCGGCATCCTGTTGCTCTACAGCGTCCTCTTTGCGTGTAGCTGGTTACTATGATCACGCTCTTCCGCTACACCCTGCCCTTCGCCCGGCCTGTGCCCACCCGTCACGGCCCGCTCGCGGCGCGCACGGGCCTGCTCGTCCGCGACGGCAAGGCCTGGGGCGAAGCCGCGCCCTGGCCAGGCTTGAGCCCTGAAAGTTTGGGCGAGGCCGAGGCGGAGCTGCAAAGCTGGCGCGAATGCCAGGCCAGCGGCCGCGATTTTTCTCCACAACTTTCATCCGTCGCGTTCGCCTTCGATTCTGTCACCGATCAGGTAGGGACGGCGCGCCGCACCGTCCGCCAAACAAAGACAACCTCAACCACCCCAACAAAAATTCCGATCAACGCCCTGCTCTCCGACGAACCTCTGGACACAGCCCTCCCCTCGCTAATTTCGTCCGGCTTCCGCACCGTGAAGATCAAGGTCGGCCGCCAATCCATCCGCGCCGACGCCGGGCGCGTCAAGGAAGTACACCGCCAGCTCGGGCCGGACATCAAGCTGCGGCTCGATGCCAACCGGGCATGGACGCTCACCGACGCGGTCGACTTCGCCAAGAGCATCACCGGCGTGCCCCTCGAATACATCGAGGAACCGCTGCAAAACCCCGCCGAGCTACCGGCGTTTCACGCGCGCAGCGGCCTGCCCGTGGCGCTCGACGAAGCGTTGCTGGAGCAGCCGCTGGAATATTACCGCGCCTGGCGCGGCGTGCGTGTGGTGGTCATCAAGCCGACGATCCTCGGCGGCTTGCGTGCGGCCAAACGGCTCGCCGTTACAGCGACGGAACTGGGTTGGCTGCCGGTGTTCAGCGCCGTCTACGAAAGCGGCGTCGGCATCCGCGCACTCGCGCAGCTGGCAGCGCGCTGCGGTGCACCGGGTGTGGCCATGGGCTTCGACACCTACCGCTGCCTGGCCGATGACGTGCTCCAGCCGCGGCTGACCATCCGCGACGGCGCGCTCGATTTATTGGAGGCGGACCACGCAGAAGTTTGCTTCGGGAAACTGCAGGTACTGCCATGAGCGCTGTGATCTGCCCCATCTGTGCCGGCGCGCAGCGTCATCCGCGCACCACAGCGCTGATCACGCCACAGCGCTCGTGGAGCTACCGCGAACTCGACGAGGCCATCACGCAAGCCGTGGCCCAACTCCGCCGGCGCGGTGTACGGCGCGGGGCGATGCTGGCGGTGCATCTGCCCAACGACTGGCGTTATCCGGTCGCCCTCTTCGCGCTGCTACGCATGGGCGTGTGTGCCGTCCTGACCAACCTGCGACTGCCGCCGACGGCGGTCGCCGCGCAACTGCGGGGGGCTGGCGTGTTCCGCGCCATCGTCGCGGGCAAAATCAAACTGCCCGGTATCCGGCAACTCGCCGCAGATGAAATTCTTGCCGCGTGCGAAATCTCTTCCCGAAAGGCGCCGAAAATTCTCCTGACCGCTCCGGCGATGGTGCTCTTCACCTCCGCGAGCACGGGCGCGGCCAAGGCGGTGGCGCTCACGTTCGGTAACCTCTACTACAGCGCGCTGGGCTCCAACCGGAACATCGCGCTCCGGCGCGGCGACCGCTGGCAGCTGTCCCTCCCGCTCTACCACGTCAGCGGCCTCGGCGTCCTGCTGCGCGCGTGGCTGGCCGGCGCCGCGGTCGTCATCCCAACAAACGACGACGCCCCGACAGAGGCGACGCATATTTCGCTGGTGCCGACACAGCTCCGGCGCCTGCTGGAAAAACGCCCCGGCCTTGCTGCCCTGCAGCGCATGAAGGCGGTGCTCGTCGGTGGCGCAGCCACGGACCAGCGCCTGCTGGCCGCCGCCCGCTCCGCCGGCATCCGCGTGCTGCCGACCTATGGCCTGACGGAGCTGGCGTCGCAGGTTTGTACGCTGCCGCCCTCCGCGCCGCGCAGCCGGTGGTTCACGTCCGGCCGCGTGTTGCCGTTCCGGGAGCTGAAACTGGCCGCGGACGGTGAAATCCTCGTCCGCGGACGCACCCGCTTCCCCGGCTATCTGGTGCGCGGGCGGTTGCAGCGCCTGCCGCCGGCGCGCTGGTTCGCGACCGGCGATTTCGGCGCACTCGACAGCGCGGGCTATCTCACCGTGCTCGGCCGCAAGGACAACATGTTCATCTCCGGCGGCGAGAATATCCAGCCCGAGGAGATCGAGCAGGCGCTGCTGGCGCTGCCGGGTGTCACTGCCGCCGTCGTGGTGCCGCGCGCCGAGCGTGAGTTTGGCGCGCGCCCGGTGGCGTTCGTCCGCTGCGCGCGGAACATGGGGGCAGAAAAACTGCGCGCTGCATTGCGCGGGAAATTGCCGGCCTACAAGGTGCCGGTGGAGTTCCTGCCGTGGCCGCAGGCGGTGCCGGCGGGGTTGAAGATCAGCCGGCCGTTTTTTGCGGCGCGCCTGCCGCGGTGAGCGCGGCGCGAAGTTTGGCCGGCAGGCGCACCGGCCGGCCGGTCTTGCCGCTGACGGCCACATGCACAGTCGCGACAGTGCCCGCCACCGAGCCATCGCCCTTGAGGAGGCGATAGCGCATCCCAAACGAGGTTTTTCCCACGCGGCCCGGCTCCACTTCCACGACCACCGCATCACCCCAGCACAGCCGCGCGGCGTAGTCGGCTTCCGCGTGGACCACCGGCAGCTGCATGATGGGCTTGCCCTGCACGAACAGGCCCGTCGTCGCCAAAAACGCCTCGCAGGCATCATGGGCCAGCCGGAACTGCTGGGCGAAGAACAGCGCGCCCGAGGCATCGGTGTCGTAGAGCTTGACCGTTGTGGCAAAGCGGAACATGGCGGGAAATTAGCAAGCGCCCAGCCGCTTGGCGAGTTTCAAAGCGCCGCCAGCCGATCAGGCTTTCCTGCGAAATCCGCCCAGCGCATAAACGATGAGGCAGAATACCAGGATCAGGCCAAACCCACCGCCGCCGATGGCCGGGCCGCCAACGTAGAAACCGCCGCCACCGAACAACAGCAGCAGCACGATGATGAGCAATAACATATTCATGGCTATAAAATAGCATGCCGCTGCGGGGAATCTATGAGGTCTTCACCCCATGGTCCCCGGCCGCCACGTGCCGCAGCCCCCCTCCCCAGCAACCGGACACGGAACTCAAGTTTCTTCCCAGCGCACTGGACATGGTGCGGCGTGCGGCCTATAAACGCGCCATGATGAAACTGAAACTCATCCTCGCCCTGACTTTGACCGGAGCCATTCTATCCTGCGCCGCCGCGCCTGAGGAACGCCGCGCGCCATGGGTCCGTACCTTCATCCCGTCGACGGTTGGGGGCGAACGCGGACTCGCCGTCGGTGTATTGCCGCCGCTGACGCCACGCTATGCCGACGGCGCGCCGGTGGTGGTCTTCGTGCCGGGCGGCGCGGACCGCGGCGCGGCCGAAGGCCAGCCGGGCGCGGCGGGTTTCGGCTTTGTGGAAGTCCGGTTTGCTTTCCCCGGCGGCGGCCGGGGCGAATGGACCAGTGGCGGTGCCTATGATCACCGCGGCCCCGCTTGCATCCGGGCGCTGGCCGACGTGATCAAGTTCGCCAGCGGACAGAGCGCCGACAAGGAGGGCCGCCGCATCGGCGACATGATCCCGAAGATCAAGGTGCTGACGGGCATCACCGGCATCGAGGGCTCCAGCCACGGCGGCAACGCATGCGGCCTCGCGATGGCAACTCACGGCGCGGAATTCCGCGATCTCGCGTTCTATGCCTCGATGGAATCGCCGTATGGCGAGGGTGCGGTAAACGTGGAACTGGGCGGGCGCGACGACCGGCTCAATCCCGCCTATAACCCGGAGACCGGCGTGCTCGATCTCTCCAAGCTCGCGTGGGATCCCAACCTGCAACCGGGCCCGGCGAAGCGCTGGCGCGGCGCCGGTTCCGGGCTGAAGGGTTCGCTGTTCTTCGACATGGACGGCGACGGCAAGTTCTCGGAGCGCGCCGATTTCTCCGTCAACGCGTTCTCTTTCGATGATGGACCCAGCGTGAAAATCTGGTACACGCCGCGCCTGATCCGCGCCGCCGACGCGCGCAAGCTGTTCGGCGAGCCGCGGCCGGAGCACATCCCGACGCTCGCGGAAGCCAGCGAGTTCTGGCACTGGCGCGACGCTGAGGCCAGCATCCCCAACGCTGTGCGCAACTGCCCCAAGCTCGCGGTCATCGTCTATGCCAACGAGCGCGACCACGTCCAGATCGCGCCCGACCACCCGCACATCCTCGCGCAGGTCGAGGGCTTCCGCGCCGCGGGCGCGAGATTCGTGCGCCTGAATGCGGACCGCACCTATGTCGAGCGCGTCGCCGCCAACTTTCCACGCGAACGGGTCGCGAGCCTGAAATTCCCCGACAACGACGCCGGCGTGGCGTGGACCCGCACGAACATCCGCACCGGCCTTGAGCCGGCGGAACTGCCGCTGACGCTGTACATGAAAGCGGTGGTCTGCGAGCTCGCCGACCGCGTCCACGCCCGGAACTGGTCCAAGAACCTCGGCCCCGTGCTGTACCCGGACGCGCCGTGGATGCTGCCCAATCCCGGCCGCCCCGGCGGCAACCAGCGCCCTGCCGGACTCCCGCCCCGCCCGCAACGCCAGCCCTAGCGCGTCGACTTTTCCAAGCCTTGGAAAAACCACCGGTAGCGTTTTCCAACCCTTGGAAGAATGCGCCGCATAGGTCACGCAGGAAACCGGCCCGGCGGCCCATCAAGGACCGGCCCTTCTGGGTGCGATCGACGCCGTTGGCTGCAGTCGCCGCCCACGCCACCAAGGCCCGTAAAGACGCAGCGCCTGAAGAGACCTCACCACAGCCTTCCGAGGCGTCCGCGCCGCTGTTCCACCGGGGACACCCGGGCAACGGCTGAGAAGAATTTTTGCGCTGAAAACGCCCGGCAGGAAAGCCGTCGAATTTTAGAATTTGAACTGAACGCGCGTATAGTACTCGCGTTCCCAATTGGCGACGCTCGCGTCCAGAGGCACGGAGTTATACGTATAGAGCCACCCGATTTTAAGCGCGATATAGGTGGTCAGGTCGAAGGTTAACGACGTGTCCGCAGACCATTCATAACTCCCATTGCTCAGGGAGGGCATATAAAACCCGACCAGGTTGTAGGTGGTGGATTTTGATTTGACCTTAAACAAGAGCCGATACGACAGGACCTCGTCGCCTTTTTCCTCGCCTTCGGTAGATCTTTGCTCGCGGTGCAAGGCTGCAACACCAAGATTAAGTTTCCAAAACGAATTTCGCAGCAGATCATACTTGACACCGGCACCGGTCCGCATCTTGAGCGACATATGTTGGGGCGGATTACGTTCATAATCGTTCAGCAAAAAGCCCCAGATTCGCCAGCCAAGGTAATAGTCGAAACCCGTGTACGCTTTTAACTGATTCTTGGAGACGGTGCCCTCGGAGCTTAAATAATCAAAGTTCGCCGTTTGAACCAACTCGTAAATTCCGTCGTCAAATTTTAAACCAAGAGCCCCTGATGCTCCCTGAAAGGAAGTGGTACCATCGTGCTGTTGGTTGCCAAGTTCCACCGTTGCAGAAAATTTCTTGTCGTCGGCGGCTTTCCACGCCGGCGGAACGTAGGCCCATATGGACTCTTCTGGTTTTTCAACAATGGCGTCAGCCCACGCTGTGCCGGCCATGACACACGCCCCCAAGATTACCTGTTTAAGCATCAACCGCTTCATTATATATCCCCTTCATTCTTAATGATACTTTGGAACCTCAAACACATCGCCCACGCTGCGTCAACAGCCCCCAACCGAACAACCGTTGCTGCCGAACCCACCGGAAACGCACCGTTTTCCGACCCCATCATGCCGCGGAAAATCATGTGTGAATTTTTACGTTCCGCACGGCAATGTCAAGCCCGTTTTGTGACGAATTTCGCGCGCGAGAGAGGCCGCGACCGACCGGCGCAGGACGTCAAGACGGGCGCGCGGCTTGGCGAGCAGCAGGCGCTGCACCTCCCGCCACCGGTTGCATGCCGTTGTTTATGGTTTGGTCGTTGCGGCCGGCGGCGCGCTGGTTGGGGGGCATGGCGGTTGATAGGCCGGCGCATTGGCGCCGAGGATGGTGATACTCTTGACGCTGCCGGGCAGGAACTTGTCGAGGCTGCCCATATACCAGGCACCGGCCAGCGACAAGATGGCCACAACCGTCACATACAAGCCCCACGGCCTTTGTTTCTCGGCAAAGGGATCGAACAGGTTGCGTTGCGCGCCGGGTGGCAACGTGGCGAGCTTGGTCAGCGAGGCGCCGAAGGGCACATTGATCTTGGCCAGCGCGTTCAGCGCCCAGCCGTTGGCGTCGAGGATCGGACCGAGGTTGCGTTTCCGCAGCTTGAGCCACGCGATGATCATCGAGGGAATGGAGACGGTGAACAGCAGCGCCGCAATCGCCAGCGGCATCTGCCAGAGCGGCAGCTTCGTGAAGGCCGCGAAGATTCCGCCCAGAGCGACCAGCAGGGTGCTCAAAACCAGGCCGACGGCCGCCAGCACACCGGGGTCCACTTTCTTCGGCCCGGACGCGGGCGGCGGCGGGAGGGGCGCCGGCGGTTGGCCGGTGCCCACGGCAGCCTGCAACTTGGTGTTGGTGGTCTCCACTTGGGCGGAGGCACGCTTGGCGATCTGCTCCTCGACCATGCGCACGCATTTCTTGTAGGGCGACCAGAACGCCTGCCGGATGCTGATGGGGTTATCCACGAGCTTGGTGATCGTGGCGTCCCAGTCGCGGCCCTTGCGGTCGTAGAAAATCCCGTTGCGGCCAACCATGAGGTTGTCGGCATCGCCGCCGGTGACCGCGACCACGATCTGCATCTTCTCGCCGCTGCCCTTGCGCGCGCAGTCGCAGTAGGCGAGGTAGGTGCCGGCGAGCGCGGCCATCGCGGCGTGCTTGCCCGCGTCCTCCACCGTCAGGCACAGCTCACAGCCCCGCTGGTCCAGATAGAGCGTGCCGGCTTGGAAGATGGCCTTGTCCTTGCGCCCATAGAAATCCTGGAAGGAGACGAAGTTGCTGCACACCTTGTAGAGGTCGCGGTGATAGCGCACCATCCGCTCCACAGCGACCATCGCCTTGAATTCCGGCTCCAGCTGCTTGTCCTCCGCTACGAGCGCCAGTATTTTTTCCCGCACCGTGCCAGCGAGGAGTTCCCGAACGCGCGGCAGCCCCAACTTCTCCACCGCCGCGCCCTGCTTGCCGGCGAGCCAGCCCTCATAGGGCGCCAGCCGGGCGAGGAGCGCCGCCCATTCGCCCTCGGAGAGCACGGTGCGCGCGCCGACCAGCGGCTGTACGGCGGCAGACTGCAACGTGGCCAGCGCGGCGGCCCAGGCGGGGTTGACGCCCGCCTCCAGCGGCAGCGCCTGGCCAGCGACGACGCGCGCCAACGGCAGCGCGGCAAGCTCGAGTGTGGTCAGCGTGAGGTCCTTCGCCGCGAACGCGAGGTAATCTTTTTCCTCGCGGTTCAGCGCCGCAGCAGCGCGGGCATCGAACGCGGCGATCCGGCAGCGGACAAAGTAGTCATCCACCTTGGCCCTGACCGCCTTGACAGCGGCGGCGGCGGCTGGGGTGTCTGCACCCAGCGGCAATATGTCCGCACTGCCTTCGGCCTGTTTCCACCAGTCGGAAAAAGCCTGCGCCGCGGCGAAGAACTGCTGGACCTTGGCTTCGTTCACGCCGGGCTTGGTGCTGCGGTCCGTTTCAGCCCCGAGGCAGGCGATCACGTCGGCGATGACGGACTTGGTGGCCTCGTCCGCAGCCGCATCGGCGGGCACGATGCCATCGCCGTTGAAACAGGTCTGGACGAAAATCTTTTCGATACCGAGGGCGTCCTCGAGAGTGATCGCCGAGGCGTCTTTCTTGCCGAGGTGCAGGAGGATTTGTTTGACCGAAGCGAGCAGTTGCTTGCCCTCCGGTATGGCATCGTTGATGGAAGCCAGCGACAACACTGGCGAGGCTTTCAGGAGATCGTCTGGATTCTTTAACAGTCCGCAAATCCATTGGCAGGCCGCAATCAGTTCCGGTGCGCGGATGCGACCGTCCTTGTCCGTATCCATGAGCGCGAGCGTCCGCGCATCGCACTCCAGGCCGCTGGTGGGACACGCCAGCGCGACCCACAGCTTCTGGTCGAGCTGTCCGAGATTCGCCAGATCAGCGCCGGATTCCAGCTTTACCTGGTCGAAACCACCGGCACGAAAAAATTTCCAAATATGGGGGGCATCTGGTTTCATGATCGCTCATCCTTTCATGTTCCGCACAATATTCGCACACCATCAACCACAAAACAGAAGGGCACTGAGAAACTGCCAGCCATGGCGGGCGGGCCTTCTCACCAGCCGCACCAGGGGTTTACTTCCTTCCGGGCCAACCAAGTCCACAGGTCAGAATCCGCCCATAAAATCAACCCGCTGACCTGCAATGGGCCCTTCATGCACGCTTCCTGTTTTCATCTAATTGCCCCTGGACATGCCCATCAACGATGACAACACTACCCGCCCCCGCTCCGCAAGCGCAAGCAGATTTCTCGGGCCTTTTCTCGAACCTGCCAGTGCCCCACCGCCACTCCGCCGCGACACGCATAAGGGGCCAAGCCACACCCTGGTCGCCACATCGCGCCTGTCAGCTGTCCCACGCCGCCACGCACGGCCGCCCCTTCAGGCCGGAGTGCCAAGAGCTGGAAGACTACCGGAGCCTTGATCGCCACCAGACGGTTATTGCTTGCGCATGGCCGCGATAAACCGGTCCGCCTCCTCGATGGACTGCTGCATGTCGCGAATCAAGGCGTCCACGTTCATCTGCACGGAAGTTAGTTCGTCCCCCAGCGCCCCGATGGCCTTCGCATTCAGGTTGTGTTTCAGGAACAGAACCTGGTCCCGCATCGGCCGCAGCACCGGCTCCAGCTTCGCCTCCGCACGCTTCATGGCCGTGATGAGCTGATCGTACTTCTGCCGCGTGGCGTCCAATTCGCGCTGGCTCTCCAGCCGCAAACTGGTGTTGGAATACTGTGCGAGTTCGTCGCGCCATTCGCCGAACAACGCCTCCGAGACCTTCTCCACCGCGGCCAGCCGGTCGTGGACCTCGCGCGCGCGGCTCTCGCTCCGGTCGAGCGCGCCGCGCAGCTTGTTGTACTGCACCTCGAGGTCGCCGCCCTTGAACAGCACCACGCTGCGGAACTGCTCCAGCGCGTTGGTGAACTGCTGCTTCGCACCCTCCTGTGAATCCCGTGCCGCCTTCACGCGGCTGACCATGATGTCGCGCTTATGCACCCCTAACTTTTCCATCGTGTTGAAATAGACCGACGAGCAGCCGGCCAGTGCCACCGCACAAAGCAACGCCCCCACGACCCGATAGCAGCTTTTCATGGCTTCCCCTTTCTCTATCCGCAGTGTATGCGAGCCCCCGGGCCTATGCCAAGACTCGAAACCGCCAACGCAAACGCACCGTAACTCTCCCTGCCATCCCACAGGGGGAAAAATATTTTAGGGCACTTCCAAAAACCCGCGTTAGTCTGCTTTGTTGCTTTCCTGACCAAGGCCTGTGAGGCCTTGCGGTTGTGCCCTTGCAGCGCTACGGCGTTACTTGCCGAAACCCGACAGACCTTTTAGTCCTTCCTTCAGCGCGTTACCGAGCTTTTTTACCTCGGGCGCATATTGGTCAACCAGCGCGCCGGCCAATTCCTTCTGCGTCGGGGTAAGCTTGGTGTTCTGGGCGACACCCTGCAGGGCGGGCAGTGCCGCGGAGGGCTCGCCCTTGCGCAATGCGTTCACGATTTGCGCCACATCACCCTGCGCACCTTCCAGCGCAGCGAAATTCTTCTGCACGAGATAGGCGCTGCCTACGTTGCCGACATCCTTGGCGAGGTTCATTTGCTCCGCAGTCAGCTTGGCTTCGGTCAGCTTGGAAAACGCGCCGAGCGCGGTGACGCCCTTGCCACCGAGCAGCGACTGGATCGCGCCCGTGAGTTGGCCCTGGATGGCGGTATTGCCGGCGAGCGCCTTATATAGCGCTTGGGCCTTGGGCACCAGCTCGCCAGCGAGGGAGACCAGCGTAGAGTCACCCGCCGCCTTGGAAACGGTCTGGAGTTGCCCCAGCAGGCTGGTCAAGGCACCGAGGTCCAACGCCTGCACCGCCGTCGTCAAGCCAACCACAACCAGCGCGGCTGAACTGAAAAGTACTTTCACAATATGGTTCATGATGGTTACTCCAATGTCACTTGTTTTGATTGCAGAACGCCGTCACCCTCTGAGTTTCGACCGCAGGTTGTCGCTAAAAAACATGCGCGCATTTTTGCGCAGCGCCCCGCAAAAGCAAGCCCATTTTTGCGGGCACATTTCCCGCCGCGGCCGCAGGGCCGGAGGGCGCAACAGCAGTTGAGCAAGCACCTGCCGGCTTGCCCGCCATGCAGCTTGAGTGCCCGCCCCCCTGCTGTAGCGGCGTTCTATGGCCGCCGCTACAGCAGGGGAAGCGCCCGGCCAGAGAACTTAGGCGGGCGGGCAAGAAACCGGCTTGACGGTTTTTTTCAAACGACTAAGATGCCCGCGATTAACTATGTGTCGCTCCGGCGGTGCATGCTTGATGGCAAGGATGGGCGCCGTTAAGCGAAACCAATAAAGAAAAGGAAGCGTTCATGTCAGAACAAGAAAAGAATCAGGCAAACGACCAGCAGGCTGTGGCGCAGAAACCCCTGCTGAAAGATATCCTGAGCACACTGGCCAATCCGGGCAAGTCGGCGGAAGCAGGCGGGCCGGGCCTGCCGGCGGCCATCACGCTGCTCTCGGCGACGGCGCTGATCTTCGGGCTGGTCTTTCAATTTATGATCCCCCGGTTGCTGGATCAGTTGCCCATGCTGGGCGGGATTCGCAAGGTCGGCAAGCTGCTCACGTTCAGCAAGGATGCCGCCTTTGACTTCGGGCTGTTCTTCCGCTTTCTGCTCGGGGCAGTGCTGATCATCGCCTGCTGGTATGTGTTGGCGTTGATCGCCGGGTTTGTTTCCCGCGACAAGGCGCTGCGCTGTCCCGTGGCCGCGTTGCGGCAGACGGCCGCCTGTGCGGTTCCGTTCACCATCGCCACGCTGTTGGCGCTGCCGTTGTTCTTTGTGCATTATGGGGCGGGCTTGCTGCCGATCGTGGCGCTGCTCTTCTGCACCTATATTCACCATCTCTCGCAGGTGAAGTTCTATCGCCTGACCCCGGCGGTGGCGATCTACACCTCGCCGCTGGTGTGGTTCATCCAGATCTATTGCTTCACCCTTGTCATGCCCTGACCGGCTGGCCGGTGCCGGCAAGGATGGGACCGCGTACCCGCCCGTCAGGGTGCGGTGTGGAGGCGAAAGCGGGAGCCGTCGCAGCACGGTTCGTAGACCGTACGGGCGGGCGGCCCCTCCCGCCCGCCGCCGCAAACTCTGGGTTGTCACGGTCAAGCCCTTGCAGTAATCTCCGCCCATGCCAAAGCTAAACCTGCCTGATGCGTTGAAAGCCGCTGTGCCGCAGACGATGTTCGGCCGGATCCTCGCCGCCACGCCGGTGATCATGACCGTGGTGGCCACCGCCCTCGCAGGGCTGGCCTCGAGCGAGATGACGCGCGCGCAGTACAGCCGGTCGCTGGCGGCCCAACAACAATCCAAAGCCGGAGATCAGTGGGGCTTCTTCCAAGCAAAGCGTTTGCGCTCCGCGCTGCAACGCAACACCCTCGATATCCTGCACGCCACAACCGAGGTGCGGCCCTGCGCCACAACCGACCTCGATGCGTCCACCGCGGCGGCTCTGCAAACGGGCGCCTTGCCGGCGCTGCCGGCGGCAGCGCCGGTGGAGGCCAGCGTGAGCGCCGCACTCGCGGCCATGGAGCAGGCCCCGTTGGAAGCGGAACTTGCGCCGGTCATCGCGCAGGTACAGACCACGGCGCTGGATGCCGCCTTGCTTGCCGCCAAAGAGCGGGCCCGCGCGTTGGATAAACAACTCGAACCGATCACCCAAGCCATCGAGCGACTCGACCAGCAACTGACGCAGAGCGCCGCCGAGCCCTCCGCCAGCCGGGCGTTCATCGCCGCGCGCTTGCGCTACACGGCCAACCGCTATGACGCCGAGGCGCGCGTTAATCAGGCCGTCGCGAATCTGTACGAATTGCAGGTGCGCGTCAGCAACCAGAAAGCGGAGCGGCATCACAAGCGCAGCAAGTCCTTTTTCTTTGGCATGCTCATCGCGCAGGCGGCCGTTATCATCGCCACCTTCTCGCTCGCGGCCCAGCGCCGGAGCCTGCTCTGGTCGCTGGCCGCAGCCGGCGGCGCCGGCGCGGTGTCCTTCGCCCTCTACGTATATCTGTTCGTATAAGAGGCGCGACCAGGTTCCGGTTGCTTGCTAGCCGGCCTTGCCTTTGTGCTTGGGCTGCCCGGCCGGGAGGGCGACCGGCGCGCTTCGCAGCTTGGCGGCTTAGGCTGCCTTACGACTCCGTCGCCATCACACGCTGTTCGGCGTCGGCGACGCGCTTGCCCTTCTTGGTGCGGGGCACGGCGGCGGGGTTGTAGTTCGCATTCGGCGCGGGCATCTGTGCGCCGACGGCTGCGCGCCAGGCGTGCAGCTTGGCGCGCAGCTCGGCGACCTTCTCCGGCTTATCCTTCGCCAGGTCGCGCGCTTCGCCCAGATCGTCCTTGAGGTTGTAGAGTTCGCAGTTCATGTCCTCAAAGAACTCGATCAGCTTCCAGTCGCCGGCGCGCACGGCGCCGAACGGGCGCACGCGCGGCGGGACGCCGCCCCAATAATGGGGGTAATGCCAGTAGAGCGCATCGCGCGCCGGCACGCCGGCCTGCTTGAGCAGCGGCACGAGGCTGAGGCCGTCCACCGCGCCCGGCAGCGGCACTCCCGCGATCTCCAGCAGCGTCGGGAAGAAATCTATGCTGCACACCGGCGTCGCACAGATGGCGCCGGGCTTGGTGACGCCGGGCCAGCGGATGATGAACGGCTCGCGCGTGCCGCCCTCGTAGGCGAAGCCCTTGCCGGCGCGCAGCGGCGCATTACACGTCGCCTGCGGCCACAGCCCGCCGTTATCGCCGGTGAAAACCACAACCGTGTTCTCGGCGAGGCCGAGCGATTCGAGCTGACGTAGGATCCGGCCGACGCTTTCATCCACGCTCTCCATCATCGCGGCGTAGGTCGCATTCGTCTGTCCATCCACCGGCGTCTTCGCCTTGTACTTGGCGAGCTTGTCGGGCTTGGCCATCAGCGGCGTGTGGACGGCGTAGTGCGCGAAATAGAGGAAGAAGGGTTTGTCTTTGTTCGCGGCGATGAACTGCTCCGCCTCGTCGGTGAGCTGGTCGGTCAGGTAGTTGCCTTCCTTGCCACCGCGCTCGGCGAGGCCGGGCACGCGGTGATGGTTGTTTTCCGCGCCGAACGGCCAGAAGTAGGAGGCCGGATGTCCGATATCGCCGCCCGCGATGTTCACATCGAAGCCGTGGTGCAGGGGGAAATAATCGGGGCCACCCTGGTGCCACTTGCCGATGACCGCGCTCGTATAGCCGGCGGGCTTCAGCGCCTTGGCGATGGTCGTTTCCGTCAGCGGCAGGAATTTCTGCCACTCGGGGATGGTCAGCCTCTGCGACGGCCGGTTGCCTTCTCCCGAGATCCAGTCGGTGATGTGCAGCCGCGCCGGATACTTGCCGGTCAGGATGCTCGCCCGCGTCGGCGAGCAGACCGCGCAGGCGGCGTAGCCATCGGTGAAATGCATCGCGCCCGCGGCAAAACGGTCGAGGTTCGGCGTTTCATGGAACTTGCTGCCGTAGCAGCCGAGGTCCGCCCAGCCGAGATCGTCAATCAGGATGAAGACAAAGTTGGGCTTCCGCTTTTCCAGGCCTTGGAAACCGCCAGCAGCGCTTTTTCCAAGCCTTGGAAAACCCAGCGCCGCACCAAGGATACCGAGTCCCGCCAGCCGCAGAAAATCCCGCCGGTCCGTTGCGTTGGTCTGCTTCATTTTTGCCTCGTGAATTCCGCCTGGTAGCCGGCGGGAACGACTGCCTTGATGAGCTGCGCCTTGTCCGCGCCTGTCGCCGGCGTGCCTTCGGGTTTGGCCTTGCCGTTGACGAGACAGTTCTCGAACGTCACCACGCCCCCGGCGGTCAGGTCCATGTCTTCCACCGTGACGCGTTTCGCCTGCAACGTGGCGCCCTTGGTCACTTGCGCCGGCACGGTTTTGCCGAGGCGGCGGAGCAGGACGTTGTCGAGGATCAGCTCGCAGTGCTCGTCCTGGTTCGCGCTCACGTCCAGCGGGTGCTCCGAGGACGAGAGCACGACGGCGTTCGCGACCTGATAGCGGCCGTTATTCAGGAAGAACAGATCGTAGCCGAGGCAGCCGGCGATGAACACGTGGTTATAGCTCGTGTGGGCCCCGCCGGTATCGGTGATGCCCGTGCTGTTGCCGATGGAGACCAGGCCGTCTACGCGATACTCGGCGCTCTCGTGCGCGCTGATGCCGTCATCGCCGCACCCGATGGCGCGGATGTTCTCGAAGACAACGTCGCGGCAATCGCCGTGGATGTTGAAGCCGTCGTTATAAACATGCGTGGCCGTGATGTTCCGGATGACGAGGTGCGCGTTGGCGCCGCTCAACTGCACGCCCGCCGAGCGCATCGGCGCGGAGATGTGAGCATCGGCCAGCTTCTGCCCGGCCGGAATTTTCACATAGAACGTGCCGAAGACTTGTTTCGAGGGGGGCTTCTCGCGCGCTTTATCTTGGACAAAAGTCCACTCGCCGGGCTGCAGTTCCTCCATCTTTTTGAACGGCGCCTTGGGCCCCTTCGAGGTGCGGTTCATGTGGTTCATCTTACCATTCCAGAGGAAAAACCAGCGTGTGAGCACCGCGTCGTCGAGCCGCGGCAGCAGGTTGTCGTTGGCAAACAACCCCGGGGCGACTTCCTTCCACTGCTTGGGGTCGAGCGGGTCGGAGCCTTCGAGCGTCGCACCATGCCCGTCGAGCGTGACCGGCTTGCCGGGCGCGCCTTGCTTGGCAAAGAAACCCGCGAAGTCGTGATAGACGATCGGCTGCAAGTGCACCGTGTCGCCCGGCTGCGCCTTCTTGATCGCCTCGGCGATGGTCTTTACATCGACGCCTACGCGAAGGTCACGCCCACGCGGCGGCCGGCGCTGCATCGCGGCTTCGTTTTGCTCCGGCGTGACCCAGCTGAAAGCATGGACCCTCTGGGTGAGATCGGCGACGCGCCAGGCGAGTTCCGCGAGGCGCGCGTCGCCGGAATGATCGCGCAGTCTGCAAAGCGCGGCAACACCCTCGGTGCCGCAATCCAGGATCGCATTCCCGACGGGCCGCCACCCCCAGTCGGCATCGGCCCGCGTTGCATCACGATGCCGCTCGAAGGCGGTCAGCAGCGCGGCGAGGATCTGCCCGCGCAACGGTTCGGTCTCGCGTTGCTTCAAGGTCACCAGCTTGCCCAGCGAGGCTGCGGCGCGGTTGGCGATGGCGGGGTCGTCCTCCTTCAATGTGGCGATGAGCAGCTCGATGGCTTCGGCGCTGTGGGTGATGTTGCCCAGCGCCTCGGCAGCGGCGAAGCGCGGAA
This sequence comes from uncultured Lentisphaerota bacterium, assembly GCA_903912445.1. Taxonomy (GTDB): domain Bacteria; phylum Verrucomicrobiota; class Kiritimatiellia; order CAIQIC01; family CAIQIC01; genus DP16D-bin41. The sequence goes on along the minus strand of CAIWHP010000182.1, from coordinate 41,001 downwards.
AGCGCTCCGTATCCTTCATACCGGCGCGGAAGACGGGCAGCAAGGCCGGCTTGGCGTGAACTTGGAGCGTACGTAGGGCGACCTCACGCACCCCGGCGTTTTTCGAGTTGAGCGCCGCGTCAGAAAGTTCCGCGACCGGCAACGGCATCAGTTTACGCAAGGCGATGATTACGCACTCGCGCAGCATATGGTTGCCGTTCCGCTCTACCGACTGCAACAGGGCCTGGCATGCGGCGGGATCTTTCCGGTCGGCCAGCGCCAGGGCAGCGGCACAGCGCGCTCCGTTTTCTGCATCGCCCAAGCCTGCGAGCAAAGGCTGGAGGTCTGTTGCCTTTGCTTTGCCCAGGGCTTGCAGCGCGAGCCGGCGCTCGATCAGGTTCGGCGAGCGGACGGCGGCGGCGAGCGCCGCGTCGTCCAGCTTGAGCGCGCCCGTGACGCACTGCTGCAGCGCGCGTTGCCTGCGGCTCACTTCCTGGCTTTGCAGGGCTGCCGCGGTCTGTTCCGGCACAAACCCGCGTTCGAGATGCTGCGCGTCATCACTCACGGCAAGCACCGTAGGCATGCCTTGGTCTTGAAAAGGTTTCCAGCCCTCGCGAAAGGGGCCGGACGTGAGCACGCTGACTTCCGTCTTGGTGCCGCGCGCGAGGAAGCGCAGATCCTCCAGCGTCTTCACTTGCGACGGGCCGCTGTTGTTCCCGTAAATGAGCAGCGCGTCCACCAGGCCCTCGCGCACCCATGTGTCCACGTCCATGTGGTGGCTGCCCGCGGTCAGCACGAGCTCCGGCACGTTCCATGATTGCGGCTGGCGCGGATCGTTCGAGTTCACCACCATGCCGAGCTTGACCTTGTGTTTTTCGAGTGCGGCCTTCAACTCGCGCAGGAAAGCGGTGACGTAGCCCCCCCGCAGCCGCAGCCAGTCCTCGCGCGAGGCGAAACGACGAAACGGCTCCGTGCGCAAGTCCAGCTTATACTGCTGCTGGAAATCCTTCACGATGGGATCGCTGTACCCGAACTCATCCTGGAAGCGCAGCGCATAATTCTCCACATAGGTAAGCAGGCAGATGCCATCGTAACCGGCCTTGAGGGTCTCCCGCACCGTGAGCTCCACCAGCGCCTTGCGCGCTTCGGGATAGCCCAGTTCAAGCGGGCCACCCTGGCGGCGCGCGCCATGTTTGTCCGCCGGCGCCCACTCGGGATGGGCGCGCTTGAGTTGTGATTCAAACGGGAAAGGATAGTCGTTGAACGTGGGGGTATCCGCTGGTGCGCCCCAATCCCACAGCGTGCCCATGCCCCAGATTTCCATACCGCGCGCGCGCGCCGCCTTCACGGCAAGCTCGTCCGGTTTCACGCCCGCGTAGAGCGCCCGCGTCCATTCCCAATAGGAGTGATAGCGGCAGTTCTCGGGCCGCTCATGCATGGTGGAGACCCAGCACGCCTCCTCCAGCCCGCGCCAGTAGATGCGCCGTGCATGGTTGACGTTCTTGAACAGATCAAAGGTGGCCTCGATGCTCGCAGGCGAATCGATCGGCAACGACGACCCGAGAAAATGGTTGTCGCCGGTGCTGACATAGACATCCATGACCGGCTCGGCGGCGCAGAGCCGGACACCGTTGAGCAGGGGCAGGACCACACACACGTGCAAGAGCGAGCGCAGTATATTTCGCATAAGGGAGCCCGGGCCGGATTTATGACCGGCAACCGCACTTGTCCATGGCGGTTCGCCCCTGGCGGCCTTCTTCCCCCTCTTGTTGCCGCGCGGCGCTTTTGGCATCGCGTTGTCCGGGGGCGTGAACGGGCGCGGTCCCACCTCGTTGGCGAGCAGTTCCGCAACCAGCGGGTCATGTTGCTCCTCGCCGTACTTCGTCAGCAGCGCGCGGTGCTGCAGCAGGATGTCGCGGCAGTTGGGATCGGCGGCGAGGTTTTTCATCTCGCCCGGATCGGTTTGCAAATCCACGAGCGATTCGCGCCGCTGGCCGCAGCCGTAGACGCAGTATTTATAGCGGTCGGTCCGCACCATACGGCCGGCCATCTCCGGCTTGAGCCCATCCACCATGCCGGTCTGCACCATATGGTTTTGCACAACGACGAACTCGCGCCAGTCGCCGGTGCCCTTGCCGAGCGCCAGCGGCAGCAGGCTGCGGCCGGGCAACGCGGGTGGAGCGGCAACGCCCGCGGCGTCGAGCAGCGTCGGCAGGATGTCGATGCCGATGTTGATCAGCTTGTCGCTGACCGCGACCAGAGTCCTGCCGGGCCAGTTGATGAGCAGCGGGACGCGGGCCGACTCCTCGTAGAAGACCGTCTTCTGGTTGAAGCCGTGTGCGCCGGCACAATCGCCGTGGTCGGCGGTGAACACGATCAGCGTGTTCCCGGCGAGCCCGGTTTTCTTCAGCGCGGCGAGCAGCTTGCCGATCTCGGCATCCACCAGCTCGGCCATGCGGTAATAGCCCCAACGATGTTTGCGCCAGTCGTCCGGCGTGAACTTGCCAACGGGAAACGGGCCGTTTTCCACCTGATAGCCGCGGCGGATCAGCGTCATGCCGTCGGGCTCGTTCACGGGCGGCGCAAGATTCGCCGGCGGCGGCGGCAGCTGTTCCAGCGCGGGCGGCGTGCCGATCTCGCCGCAGTTCAGCGCCTGCTCGCGGCCCGCAAGCCGGCGCGCCCATTCGCAGATGTTGTGCGGGTTGAGATAGCTGGCGACCAGCAGGAACGGCTTCGCGTGCGCCTGCGCGAGGAATTTTTCCGCGCCCGCGGTGACGCCGGCGTCGTGGCCGCCGGGACTTTTCTCCGCAAAGATTTCAAAGCCATGCGCCTGCTGGTCGCGCGGATTGAAGTTCAGATGCCACTTGCCGCTATAGGCCGTCTCATAGCCCGCGTTGCGGAAATAGGTGCCCATGCAAGGGAACTTCTGCGGATCGAGCGGCTCCCGCGTGTCGTTGCTGGTGATGCCGGTCTCGTGCGGATAGCGGCCGGTGAAGAGCGAGTTGCGCAGCGGTATGCACAGCGGATTGGAGCTGTAGGCGCGCGAACAGAGCAGGCCGCCCGCGGCGAGGCCATCCATCGACGGCGTATTGAGAAATTGTTTGCCCATCCGGCAGCTCATCACCTCGGCGAACTGCTGGTCGGTGATGATGAACAGGATGTTCGGCTTGGACTTTTCCAAGGATTGCCTGCCCTGACCTGTGGTGAGCGCAGTCGAACCAGCGGAGTCGAAGGGGGAAGCGGCCGGAGCAGTTTTCCCAAGGATGGGAAAGCCTAGCGCTGCGACCCCGGCGAGTTTGAGAAAATCACGCCGACAAAGCGGGTGTGTGGTCATGGAAATTTCTTTCCGTTCACTGCGGTTTCGCGGCCTGCCAGCCGCCGTGCAGCATCGCCTTCAATTCCTGCACCACGGCGGCGCACTTCGGGTCGGCGGCGAGGTTGTGCAGTTCCCGGGGGTCGCTGGTGTGGTCATAGAGTTCCGCGCCGGCCGCACCCGCGTTCCACTCGGTGTAGCGGTAGCGCTCGGTGCGCACGCTGCGGCCGTCCGCCATGCTCCTGCCCTTGGGCCCTTTGGAGCCCAGCCCGCCGCGGAGCCCGTGGCGCACCTGGGTGAACGCGCCCTTCTTCCAGGCGCGCTCGGGGTCATCGAGCAGCGGGCGCAGGCTGCTGCCTTCCAAATCCGCGGGCGCCTTCAGCCCGCAGAGGTCGGCCAGGGTCGGATAGACATCCACGAGTTCCGCCAGGCGCTGTGTGGCCTTGCCGGAGGCTTTCATCCCCGGCGCGGAGATGATCAGCGGCACGCGCGCGGCCTCCTCGAAAACGGTCATCTTCTGCCACTGGCCGTGCTCGCCGAGGTGGTAGCCATGGTCGCTCAAGAACACGACGACGGTATTCTGCGCCAGGCCCTGCTTCTCCAGCTCATCGAGCACGACGCCGAACTGCGTATCCATGAAGCTGACCGAGGCGTAGTAGGCCTGCATCACCACGCGCTGCTGCGCCTCGTCCATCCCGTAGTGCGGCGGCGTCACCGTGAGCGCGGCGGGCGGCTTGCCCTCGCGGTCCCCGGCGGGCACCTGCGCCAGCGCGAGTTTCTCCGCCGGATAGAGCCCGAAGTATTTCTTCGGCGAGACATAGGGCGTGTGCGGGCGGAAAAAACCCACGGCCAGGAAAAACGGCTTGGCTTTGTTTTCGCGCAGCAGGCGGCAGGCTTCCAGGGCAATCTTGCCATCGGTCTGCTCGATGTCGGAAGCTTCGGAGGCCAGCCAGCTCAAGGTGCCGCCGTAATTGCCGCTGCCGACGGCGACCTGCGCCTTTTCGCCGGTGATGATGCTGAAGATCTTGTCCTCGTCGTCGCAGTCGCGGCCGCGCGGGTTGTAGCGCTGTTCCCACGAGGCCGGATCATCCATGCCATCGGTGCCGATCTGCTTGGGCACGCCGTAGTGATAGAGCTTGCCGACACGCGCGACGAAATAGCCGTTGTTCTTGAAGAGCTGCGGCAGCGTGACGGTCTGGGGGCGCTTGTCGCGGAAGAAGGTCTGGTTCTCGGAGACGCCGGTGGTGTCCGGGCGCAACCCCGTGAGGAAGGAGGCCCGGCTGGGATTGCAGAGCGGATATTGGCAGTAGGCGCGGTCGAAGCGCAGGCCGCGCTGCGCCAGCTGATCGATGCGCGGCGTCACCGTGGGCGCGCCATAGCAGCCCTGCACGGCGCGGCAATCGTCGGAGACCAGCAGCAGCACATTCAGCGGCTTGGCGGGGGCGGCGAGCGCCGGGGCCCGCCACGCCAGAGCCGCGACGCCAAGGCCGGCCAGTTTGAGGAAATCACGACGCGAGGTTGAGTTCATGTTCCAGCTCCGTTGATGGTTTTTTCCGCTTCAAGTTGGCAGCCCCACAAACGCTGGAGCAGATGGTACATATCCGGATCGTGCCGCGCGAGCTCGGCGCGGGTGAATGGAAAGACGTCGTTGCGCCCGAAGAAGGCCTCGGTGTTCTCGGCGAAATACTCCTTCGCATTGGTCAGCGCGTAGGCGCGGGCGGTCTTGCCGTTGTAGAGCTTCACCGCCTCATAGCTCTTGCCCGCGAGGGCACGCTGGTAAGCAGCCTCAATCCCGGCGTGGTTGAAGCCCAGCACCTGGTCATGATAGGCGTGCGCGAGTTCGTGGAGGATGAACATCGGCATGCGCGCGGTTTCCTTCTCGAAGATCAGGACGTTGGTGATCTCGACGGCCTTGACCATCGCCGGGTCGCGGCCATTCGCGCGCAGCCAGCCCGCGCCCGGGTGATACTCGGCCCGCGGCCCGCGCTGGCCGGGATAGACGGGCGACAGCCAGAGCGGCGCCTTTTGCAGGTGCGCCACCGCCGGCGCCGGCACCACGCGCACAAACTCCTTGAGCTGGGCGGTCAGCAAGACCATCGCCTTCGCCGTCGCCGCCGGCTCGGCCGTGCGCAGCTTTTCGCTGACGTGCACCGTCCAGCCCTCCAGCTGCTGGACCTGATAGGCGGCGCTGTTGGTGGCGGCGCGGACGGCCAGCTGCAAACCGAGCAGACAGAGACAAAACGCGCATTTCATTTAGTCGTTCCCATACAGGGCCAGGATGTTTTCCGGCGGGACATCGGGCTGGAAGAGGTGCGCGGGGCCGAGAATATAGCCGCCATCCCGGCCGAGCACCTCGCCGTACCGCCGCGCCTCGGCGGCCACCTCGGCGGGCGTCCCTTTCGGCAGGAGGTTTTGCATGTCGATGCCGCCATGGAAACTCAGGCGTCCGCCGAACTCGCGCTTGAGGCTCTCCGGCTGCATCTCAGGCCCCGTCGGCTGGATCGGATCGAGCACATCCACTCCGCACGCGATGAGTTCGGGGATGAATGGCCGGATCATGCCGCAGCTGTGGTAGAGCGCCCGCCCGCCCAGCCCGTGGATGCAGTCGCAGAGCTCCTTCAAATAGGGTGCGATGAACTCGCGAAACATCGTCAGGGAAATCAGCGGCCCGCCCTGGCTGCCCAGGTCGCTGATGACGAGGTAGAGATCGATGCGCCCCTGCGTGAGCTCCGCCGCGCGCGTGTAATCCTCGCGGTAAAAGTCGGTGAACTTGCGCGAGAGGAAGTGCGCCCAGTCCGGCCGCTCGGCCATGTCGAGGAACATGCCCTCCCAGCCGCGCACCAGAGCGGGGCGCTGCCAGATATCGGCAAAACCGTACAGCAGGGCGCGGTCCGCGTGGCGCCGGCACTGGGCCTTGAGCTGCGAGCGGTCCAGGCAGTCCGGCGAAGGCCACGGGAACTTTTCCAGCGCGGCAAAGCTTTCGGCCCCGGCGAGCGCGCCCTTGGCGTCCTCGCGCATCGGCCCCCACGGGGTATGCTGGTAGATGTACCGCTCGCCCCAGAAATTCTGGAACAGGCCGCCGCCGAGGGCCTGCTCCGCCGGCGCGGGCGCCTCCAGGTGCCGCACGTCCACGCCGAGTGCATCGAGCAACCTGTCTTTGTCGGTGTGTCCGACGTGCGCGAACAGGCGCTGCCAGGCCGGCGGCTCCGCCCAGAAATCGCGCGGCGTGCGGTCGGGCTGCTCATGCCGCAACGCGGCCAGCACTCGCTCTCGTGACGTCATGCCCATGAGTGCAGCCGGCGGTTACTTGCTCTGCTTCCGCGCGGCCTTGGTGGCTCTTTTTTCAGGCCCGGTCGGCTCGGGATCGGTGAAGGGCGAGCGTTCGAAGGTCTGGCCGTCGCCGATGACGCGCGGGTCGCCGGCGTCGGTGAGGATTTTCTGCAGCCGTGCCGCCAGCTCGCGCTTCTGCGGGGCATAGGCGGGATCGGCGGCGACGTTCAGCACCTCGTCCGGGTCCTTGCGCAAGTCATAGAGCTCCTCGCCCGGGCGTTTGCCGAAGGCGTAGTTATAGTGCCATTCCCAGTCTTCCTCGCCGAACTGGTGCACCAGCCAGGTCTTCGTCGGGCTGGCATCCATATCGGCAAACGCGGCGAACGTGTTGTGGTCAACCGGCTGCATGTCCGCCTTGCTGGTGAAATTCGGCTTGCCCATCGGCCAGCGGTCGGGCGCAAAGTTGTGGATGTAGAGGAAGTCACGCGTGCGCAGCGAGCGCTGCGGGTACGGCAGGTTGCCCTCCCGCGCGGCGGCCACGTGCCGCTCGCGGCCGGTGACGACACCCGTACGCGCCGGGTCCACCTGCCCCCCCTGTTCGGAGCGCAGCACGTCGAGGAAGCTGCGGCCGGTCATCACCGCGGGCGGCTTGACGCCGCCGATTTCGCAGAACGTCGGCGCGAGGTCCATCAGGTTGACGAAATCATCCACGACGCGCCCGCCCTTGATGCCCGGCCCGCGCACGAGCAGCGCGACGGCGACGCCGTGGTCGTAGAGGTTGCACTTGCCGCCGGGGACGCCGGGCATGCCGTGATCCCCGCTGATGACAAGGATGGTGTTATCGAGCTCGCCGCTCGCGCGCAGCCGCTCGATGATGACGCCGATGCCGGCATCCCAGGCCTGGATTTCGCCCATGTAGTCGGTGACATCGGCGCGGACCTCGGGCACGTCGGGCATGAACTTCGGCAGCCGGCCCTTGAGCGCTTCGGGGTCGAAACCCCACAACGCCTTGCCGGAATCCTTCTCGTAGGCGCGGTGCGTCAGGGTCGGCCCGAACCAGTAGCAGAACGGCTGGCCCGGCTTGCGGTCCGCGAGGAATGCATCGAAATTTCCGCGCACCTGGGCGAGCATTTTTTCTTTCGCGTCGGCGAAGCTCGAGCCGCCGCGCACGAGCGCCGAAACATTCTCGGAGAAGTTATTGTAGTCGCGCCCGGCCTTCTCATAGGCGTGCTGCTGGCCGCCGTAGGGCGCATCGGTCGGCGCGCCCGGGCTCCAGACCTTGTAGCTCTTGCCGAGGTGATAGCCCGCGTCGCGCAGCAGCAGCGGGTAGCTCGGGATGGCGGCATCCCAGAGCGCGCCCTGCAGGATCGCGCCGCGGCCCGTGCGGAAGAAATACTGCCCCGACAGCAGCGAGCTGCGGCAGGGCGTGCAGCTCGGCGCGGTGACGAACGCGCTGCGGAAGAGCACGCCCTCGCGGGCGACCCGGTCAATGTTCGGCGTCGTCAGCAGCGCATTGATCGTCGGCCGCGCATCGAGCGCCGCGTAGCAGTTGGCGTAGCGCCCCCAGTCATCGGCAAAACAGAAGACGATGTTAGGTTTCTTTGCGGCCGTCTCGGCCGCAGTCGCCATGCCCAGCGCACAGCCCAACACGCCCAACACCACCACTGCCTTTTTCACAACGCTCATGGACGGCTCCTTCCCTGCTCGCGTATCCGGTCCAACACAGCGGTCATTTCCCGCACACGGTCCGGATGCTCGGCGGCGACATTCTTGGTTTCGCCGAGGTCGTTGGCAAGGTTATAGAGCTGCGCATCCGGACCCGTGCCGCGCTTCTTGTTTTTCTTGGCCTTGGCGCCCTCGGCCGGCGGGATCAGCTTCCAGGTCCCTTGGCGCAGCGCGAGCACGCCGCCATGCTCGACCAGCGTTTCGCGGCCGGTCGTGCCGCCGAGCAGCGCGGGCAGCACATCGAAGCTGTCCGGGCCCGCGGTGTCGGGGAGCTTCTGGCCGGTGAGCGCCGCGAAGCTCGCGAGCATGTCCACATGGCAGATGAGCGCGGCGGAATCGCCCTGCGGAATATGCCCGGGCCAGCGCGCGAGGAACGGCACACGCGTGCCACCCTCAAAGGGGCTGCCCTTGCCGCCACGGAGCATGCCGTTGTGCAGGTGGCCGTTGTTCGCCTCCGGCGAACCGATGCCGTGCTCCTTGTCGGGGCCGTTGTTGTCAAGCACACCACCGTTATCGCTGGTGACAATAACCAGTGTGTTATCCGTGAGCTTGAGCCGGTCGAGCGCGGCGAGCACCTGACCAACCGTCCAATCGAACGACTGCACACAATCACCGCGGACACCCGCTTGGCTTTGGCCCTTGAAGCGCGCGTTGGGCACGCGCGGCACATGGATGTCGTGCGTGGCGAGGTAGAGGAAGAAAGGCTTGTCCTTATTCTTCTCGATGAACGTCACGGCCTTGCCGGCAAGCACATCGCAGATCTCGTCATCTTTCCACAGCGCCGCCTTGCCGCCCACCTGCTCGCCGATGCGCGGGATGCCGTTGACGAAGGAGCGCGGTTCGCCGCGCTGGACGGAGTAGTCGAGCTTGATGGGATCCTTGGGATCGAGGCCGACCACGCGGTGGTTCTCGACCCAGACGCAGGGCGTGCGGTCGCCCGTGGCGGGTAGCAGCCACGCGTAGTCGAAGCCGATCTCCAGCGGGCCGGGCTTGATCTCTGTGTTGTAGTCGGTCGGCGTCGTGCCGAGCCCGAGGTGCCACTTGCCGACGACGCCCGTCGTATAGCCGGCGAGCTTGAGCATGCCGGGAACGGTCATGCGACCAGGCGCGACGATCAGGCCCGCGATGCCCGGCAGGATGCCGGTGCCCTGCTTGCGAAACGCGTACTCGCCGGTCATGAACGCGTAGCGCGTCGGCGTGCAAACCGCGGCGGGCGAGTGTGCGTCGGTGAACCGCCGGCCTTCCTTCGCGAACCGGTCGAGCACCGGCGTCTTGATCTTCGTCGCGCCGTAGCAGCCAAGATCGCCGTAGCCGATGTCGTCGGCGAGGATGAAGACGATGTTGGGTTTGGCGGTTTCTGCGAGCGCGGCCAACGGCGTTAGCAGCAGGGCAAGGACAGATAGCAGGTGTTTCATTAGCGGCCTTTTTTGGTGCGTTTCTTCGGTTCGGGCGACTGGTTTTTGACGCCACAGGCGTCCAGTCGTTGACGCAATTGTTCGGCAACATCGGGATGCTCGCGGATCACATTGCGGGTTTGCGAGGGATCGCTCGCCAGATCATAAAGCTGGGCGGCAGGCGCGTCGGGTTTGATGCGGCCATCCTCGATGTCGCTGTTCACCTCGCCGGTGAACTTCAGCGCCGCCGGCCCGCCGAGCGCATGGTTGCCCGGTTTTGTCCCGCCAAAGCCGCCGCCGCCTTGCGCGCCGATATACAACCATCGGCCCTGCCGGATGGCGAGGTTTTGCGGTCGCTGCGGGGCCAGCACGACATGGTCGCGCACGGGTTTGTCCGGCCGGCCGACCAGCGCGGGCAGGACATTTATGCTGTCCGGGCCCTCGTTGTCCGCCAGGTTGCCGCCCGTCAGCGCCGCAAACGTGGCGAGCATGTCCACGTGACAGATAAGCTGGTCCGACACGGAGTTGGCCTCGATCTTCCCCGGCCAGCGCGCGAGGAACGGAACGCGATGACCGCCTTCCCATGCGTCGAACTTGAAACCGAGCAGCGGGCCATTGAGGCGGTGTCCGGCAGCCCAAGCATCCTGCCCGCCCTGGTTCAACATGCCGCCATTGTCGCTCGTGAGAATGACCAGCGTGTGGTCGGCGAGTTGCAGTTTGTCGAGCGTGCGCAGGACTTCGCCGACCATCCCGTCGAGTTCCTGAATGAAATCGCCATAGCGTCCGCACTGGCTCGTACCCTTGAACTTCGGCCCCGGCGTGAACGGGTGATGGATGTGCGGCGTGGCGAGGTAGAGGAAGAACGGTGCCCCGCCCCGGGCTCGCAACCACGCGGTCGCTTTCTCCGTCAGCACGGTGCCGAGTTGCTCATCCCGGTAGAGCGCGTGCGCGGCCTTGCCGCCGGAAACGGCCGGTGCCAGCATCTTTTCAGGAAACGGCTGTGTGGGCGGCGTGCCGCCATACACCAAAGGGTCGGCGGGATCGAGGCCGACGACGCGATGGTTTTCCACCCAGACAAACGGCGGATGGCTGCTCACGACAGGGATGCCGAAGAAATGATCGAAGCCGACCTCCAACGGTCCCGGTTTGAGTTCTGCGTTCCAGTCCGGTTTGGGTGTGGAGCCGAAGCCCAGGTGCCATTTACCGAAACACGCCGTCGCATAACCCTGGCGGTGCAGCAGGCCGGCGATGGTCGTGCGCGAGGTTTCGATCACGAGCGGACTCTGGTTCATGATCGGTCCCCACAAATTCTTGCGGAACGGATACTGCCCCGTGAGCAGAGCATAGCGCGATGGCGTGCAGACAGCGGAGGCCGCATGCGCATCCGTGAAGCGGCGTCCTTCACGCGCCAGCCGGTCGATATGCGGCGTCTTCACCTTCACCGCGCCATAGCAACCGACATCGCCGTAGCCAAGGTCGTCGGCGAGGATGAAGACGATATTCGGCCTGCCTTGACCTGTGGTGAGCGGAGCCTGCCCCGAGCCAAGTCGAGGGGTCGAACCAGCGGAGTCGAAAGGCCTGCTGGTTTCCGCGCCGGCTGCGCCCAGCAGGCTGATAAGCAGAAATGTCAGAGCCGTTTTCTTCAAGAGGTTGTCTCCTTGGACGTCAACGTTTCTTGGGTTTGTTCTTCTTTTCCTTCTTCGCTTTGGCCTCCACACCAAGTAGCGGCACATTTTCCTTCGGCAGCCATTTGGCGAGTTCCGCCTTCACGGCAGCGAACTGCTCGTCCTTGGCGAGGTTGGTCCACTCGAGCGGGTCCTTGGTGTGATCGTAGAGTTCCTCGCCGCCATCGGCATAGTGGATATAGCGCCAGCGCTCCGTGCGCACGGTGTGGTTGTTGAGTTGGAACGTCGTCACCGCCGGCCGGTCCCATGCCGCGGCCGGATCGGCCAGCAACGGCTGCATGCTGACGCCCTGCAGATGTTTCGGCGCCGGCAGCCCGGCGAGTTCGCAGAGCGTCGGGTAGATGTTCATGTGGTCCACGGGCCGGTTGCACGCACCGCCGGCCTTGGTCAGGCCGGGCACGACCCAGATGTGCGGCGCACGCGTGCCTTCCTCCCAGAGCGTGGACTTGTGCCAGTGCAGCTTCTCGCCGAGATGCCAGCCGTGGTCGCTCCAGCAGCAGATGAGCGTGTCGTTGGTATGCCCGCTCTTGTCGAGGCCGTCGAGCAGCCGGCCGATCATCGCATCGCAGAAGGTGATCGTCGCCAGGTAGGCCTGTACGCATTCTTTCCACTTGCCCTCCCGCACAATCCCATCGTGCTCGTGCCGCCTGGCGAACTGCACGCCGATGGGCGGGACATCGTCGAGGTCGGGCGCCAGAATTTTCGGCAGCACGATCGAGTCCAACGGATAGAGGTCGAAGTATTTCTGCGGCACGGTCCACGAGAGGTGCGGCTTGTGCAGGCCGCAGGCGAGAAAGAAAGGCTGATCGCGCTTTTCTCCGAGCTTTTTGACGATGTAATCCACCGAGTGGAAGTCCTCCATGGTCTCGTCGCCGCCGGCGATGGGGCCGAGCTTGATGTTGCTCACGTCCGGCGCGACCCGGTGGACACCGCTGCGGGAAGCCTTCAACTGCGCCTTGTCCAACGGGTCGTCTTCGTCGCCGCCGCTCTTCTTGGGCAGATAGTCGGTCCAATCCGAGTCGCGGCGCATGCTGTCGTGATAAATCTTGCCGGCGCCCGCCACATAGTAGCCGTTGTTCTTGAAGTGCAGCGGCAGCGTCGGCGCATCAGCCGGTACCACTTTCCGCCAGTCAATGTTGTTGCCATAGATACCGGTGGAGCCGGGCCGCATCCCGCTCAACAGCGCCGCGCGCGACGGATTGCACAGCGGCGAGGCGCAGTAGGCGCGCGTGAACGCGACACCACGCGCCGCGAGCCGATCGAGGTTGGGCGTCTTGACCTGCTGGTTGACGCCGAGGTAATGGACCCAGTCGCGCAGGTCATCAATGGCGATGAACAGGATGTTGGGCCTGGCGTTTTCCGCGCGCGCGCCCACCAACAGCCCCGCGGCCAGCAACGCCAGCCCCAGCTTGAGGTGCGTCCTCATGGCGACTTTCCTTTTTTCTTTTTCTGCTTGGCCGGCTGCGGCTGTTCCACGTCGAGTGCCGCGCCAGTGTCGCCTTGCTCCTGCATCCACGCGCGCAGCTTGGCCTCCAAGTCGCGGCGGACGGGCGCCAACTCCGGCCGTTCCGCGAGATTCTCCAGCTCCCACGGATCCTTGCTCACCGCATAGAGCTCGACGGGCGGGCGCTTCAGAAACCGCTCCAGCGGCCGCGCCACCGCCGGATCGTGCGCGGCCGCGGCGGCGGTCGCCTTCCAGTAATTCTCGCGGTCGATGTCCATCACGTGCTTCTCATGATAGGGCTGCTCCGGCGCGAGGTTCAGGATCAGCTTGTAGTCGCGCGAGCGGATGCTGCGGATCGGATAGGGCCGCCCCTCGGGCACGTTGTTGTGGACGCCAAAGGCAAACTCACGGTGCTCCGTCTTCGCTCCAGTCAACACAGGCAGAAAGCTGCGGCCGTCCAAATTGTCCGGCGGCGTCCCGCCGGCGGCTGCGATCATGGTCGGCAGCACATCCTCATAGTGCGTGATGGCATCGGAGACGGCGCCCGCCTTGATGTGCCCCGGCCAGCGGACCAGCAGGGCGCTGCGCACGCCCGGCGCAAACAGCGTCCACTTCTCGCCGGGGAATTGCGCGCCCTGCTCGCCGCCGAAGAAGACAAGCGTGTTCTGCGCCGCGCCGGTTTCGTCCAGCGTTTTGAGCACCTGCCCGACCTGCTGGTCGAGCGCCTCGACCTCGGCACAGTATTTCGAGAACGCCGTGCGCAACTCCGGCGTATCCGGCCAGATCGGCGGCAGTGTGAGTTTTTCCGGTGGGAAGCGCGTGGCGTCGCCCGCCGTCCATGGCGCGTGCGGCAACGTCGAGCAGACGAACAGGCAGAACGGCTGCGCCGGGTTCTGCGTCATGAACTGGCGGATACCGGCCACATCGTAGCTGGCCGTCAGGGCGGTGCAGTTCGGCTCAAACCCGGAAACGCTGGTAAATGGAAATGTCGCCGGTGGCCGCACATGAAACTTGCCGGTCAGCCCAACGCGGTAGCCCAGCGGTTCGAGATAGTGCGGCACGCTCTTCGTCCCCGGCTTGACCGCCTCGTGATTCCGGCACGCGCCGTTCCGCACGGGAAACAGACCGGTGTAGAGCGAGGAGCGGATCGGCACGCACATCGCCTCCGAAGCGAACATCTGCGTGAAGCGCATCCCCTGCCCCGCCAGCCGGTCCAGGTTCGGCGTGGCCACATTTTTCCCGCCGTAGCAGCCGAGTTCATAGGATGCGAGGTCGTCCGCGAAAATGAAGACGATGTTGGGCCTGCCCTGAGCGGAGTCGAAAGGCTTGATCGTTGGCCCGGCCCAAGCCGCGCCGGTTGCCAGCAAAACGCTGCCCATCACGCTACTCACCAAGAGCGATATCTTCATCTGCTTCAACTCCGGTTGATTTGCAAAGCGCGGGCAGCCTAGCCAGCGCCCCACAACCGCACAAGTGTAAACACCCCCACCCCGCTGGATTCCGAGGTTTTCAAAGCTCTCAAAATTACATCTATGCTCACGAACGCAATGCCTCGCGCAACGGACGTTTCCACGGGCTGGAAAAGGGAACCGGCAGTTTCCCAAGCATTGGAAAAAACAAGCCGCGTGCATTCCAAGCCTTGGAAAAGTCTGCCGGATATTCCCCAAGGATTGGAAAACTCCCGTCGTGATTTCGATTTCATCCTTCGGACGTCGGAGGCTCAGAATCATGGGGACAAAATCATAGTACCCGTGTCCGGCGGCATCGTCGGACCGTCTGTACCCTATGCTTTTGTAATCCTGATTTTGAGCCGCAGGGAACGCCCAACCATGGGCACGGCATGACTGGCTCTGCGTCACGCCCCGCTTGGCGCACTATCAAAATTCGCGCGGGCTCACCGGTTGCCGGCTGGGGCTTTTTTCTTGCCGGCCTGCCACCTCGGTTCCCACTCGGGCAGCGGCGAGCGGGCAGTCTGGAGGTAGACGCCAATTTTCGCCGCGATCTCGGGCTGCTGCGCGGCAACGTCCACCTGCTCGGCGGGATCGTTCTGCAAATCGTGGAGCACCACCGACGCGGCCGGGCCGCCGGCACGGATGCCTTTCCAGCGGCCCTGGTAGAGCGCCGCCTGCTTGAAGCCGCCTTCGTGAAATTCCCAGCAGAGAAATTCGTGTTGCGCCTGCGCGCTGCCACGCAACGTGGACGCGAAGCTGAGCGAATCGAGCCCCGCCGGCGCCGTGGCGCCCGCCAGCTCGGCTGCGGTCGCCAGCCAGTCGCCGAAGTAGGCGGCGTGCGCGCTCACGCTCCCGGGCTTGACCGTGCCGGGCCACCATGCGAGGCACGGCACGCGGATGCCGCCATCGGTCAGGCTGCGCTTGATGCCGCTGAATGGGCCAGACGGCTTGAAGCGCGTCAGGTCATGGTTGCTCTCGTTGTGCGGGCCGTTGTCGCTCGTGAAGATGACCAGCGTGCGCTCGGCCAAGCCGAGCCGCCGCAGTTCCGCGAGCATCCGACCCACATAACCATCCATGCGCGAGATCATCGCGGCCTGCCCCTTGTCGGGCTTCGGCCAATCCTTGTCGGCATAGGGCCCGTAGTCGGGCACCTCGGTGCCGTCCTTCAGCTCCTTGGTGCGCTCGTTGTTCGCGTGCGGCACCACCATGCTCCAGTAGAGGAAGAACGGCCGCTCCTTGTTGGCGGCGACGAACTTCAGCGCCTCGTCGGCAAAGAGATCGTCGGCATAGACCTTGCCCTCCGGGGCATAGCCGCCGCCCAGATTGCCCAGCGGCGTGACCTTGTTCGGCAGCTCCAGCTTCTCCTCGTTCCGCCACAGGTAATCGGGGAAGTGGTTGTGCGCGTGGATCTGATTCAGAAAGCCGAGGAAGAAATCGAAACCGTGTTTGCGCGGCAAGCCGCAGTCCGCCGCGCCCACGTCACCCAAACCCCACTTGCCGATGAGCGCCGTCTTGTAACCCGCTTTCTGCAACACAGCGGCCACGGTCACATCGCCCGCGCGCAGCGCCTGCGCCTCTGGGTTGGCAACACCCGCGTTGCCGCGCACGCGCGTATGCCCGTGATGCTTCCCCGTCATCAGCACGCTGCGCGACGGCGCGCAGACCGTCGCCCCGGAATAGAACTGCGTGAACCGCAGCCCCTCCCGCGCCATGCCGTCGAGGTGCGGCGTCTGAATGACCTTCTGTCCATAGCAGCCGAGTTCGGCATACCCCAGATCATCGGCGAGGATGAAAATGAGGTTGGGCTTCACTTCGGCAGCGCGCAACGCAGCGGGCAAGGTCAGCAGCAGCGTGGCGAAAAGTGCGCAAGCTTTTTTCATATTTTGCTTCAGTTCCTTTCCAATCATTTTCCCCCAGCGCGATGGGCGCACTCCGCACAAGCTTCGCCGGCGCTGACGCCAGCCGTGTTTATGCTTTCAATATTCAAGATGCAACACCGCAACGATAGGGAAGTCGGGCAACGCTATCTCTATCGCGCCGTCCACAGCGTGGGCCGTCAGCGTCTGGCCATCCACCAGGTTCGTGATCCGCTTGGGCGCGGCCGAGCCACGCAACAGCACGCGTACGCCATGACAGGGCGCAGGCTGGCCTTTGAGCGCAGCGGCTACTTCAGCTTTGTCTGCTTCCGGTTTTACTTTCGACGCCGTCTTGGCGGACTTGCCCTTGGCCTTGGGGGCGCCAGCTTGATCCTCGTTGCCATGCTTGCCGGTGCTGACCCATGAAAAATCATTCACCAGCGCCACCGTCAGACGTTTGCCATCGGCCGTGGCAAAAACTTCGCAATGCATCTTCTCCGGACCGCCCAGTGCCTGGACTGGTGCCCGGGCGACATCGGCGGCCACGGTCGTGAGGAATTCATCCCATGCTTTTGCCTGTCCATCGTTGGTATCGTGCCAGAGCCAGTCGGAGCGCTGCGCAATGACATGTCCGCCCGCTGCTTTGAATTTTTCCACCTGCCCGCGCATAGACTCCGTCAAGTCCTTGGGCGACGGCAGGAAGAGGACTTTGAAACCCGCGAGCGCGCCCTCTTCCAGTTGACTATCGGTCACGATGCGCACCGGCAACCGCGACCGCGACAAAGCCATATAGGCACCCACCGCCGGATAGATGGCCTGCTTCCACGCGGCGGATTCGTCGGGCAGATAGCGGTTCCGCGCGAGCTCAGAAACATGTATGGCCGCCCACGCCAGCGGCCGCGCCCCGGCGAAAGCGGGCGCGATACGATTGCCCAGCGCCACGGCCGTGGCAAAGCGGGCCGCGTCGGGAATGCCGGTTTCTTGGTTATCCAGGTTGGCGACACAGCCATGCGCGATCATCCCGGCGGTGGCATAGCAGGCGGAGAGGCTGTCCGTCAGACCGTGGCACCACACGTGGGGCGGCCGGCCATCCGTGGAGTCCCGCGCCAAGGCGTAGCCCATGCCAATGCGCACATCCGGCGGAATGGGTTTCAAGGACGGGTCTTGCGTGAAGACCCGGTTCAACCCGATGCGCGCGGGCAGGCTGAACTCCGTCTTCATCGCGTCCGCGATCCGGAAGAGCCGCTGGGAGAGATGCGGATCGCCCATGCCGGGATAGGTGTTGCTGCCGATGAGCATCACCACCTCGGGGTTGCGCGCATGCAGCGCCTTGCGAATGCGCAGAAACGCGCGCTCGACCGTGACGTTGTTGAACTCGAGCAGCTTGCGATACACGAGATCGGCGGCGTCCACCGACTTGGGATGTTCGAGTCCCGTTTCCCCCTTGAACTTCTCCTGGCAGTACCGGCACCAGCAACAAGCCTTGGGCATGTGGACCTCGTCGTAATACAGCCCGTCCACGCCCAGTTCCACCAGCTCCAACTGGCGCTGGATGAGATAATCCACATAGGGCGAATTGAAACACAGGTTCGCACCGCGATGGGTGGAACGCGGCTGGCCGTCCGGTCCCACGCACACCCAGTCCGGATGTTGCCCTGCCATGTATGTATCCTCCATGTGCCGGTTATAGGCCATTAGGCGCAGCCCCTGCTTGTGCGCGTCGTCTATGATTTCCTTGGCCACGTTCCGGTCCTGCGCCCAGTCCTCGACCGTGCCAACCTTGCTCGGCCACCACGCACCTTCCCCACCCGACTTGATATGGCGGGCGAATTCCTTGAAGCCCAGCGACGCGATCGCTTGGGCCGCATTGGTGAAACAGGGTTTGTCCCGCATCGGGGGACTGAGTCGTGTGTGTGCGCAAACCCGGATGCCATCATACCACTTGGGCAACTGATAGCTGCGGCAGTCCTGCAACCATACGGGAAACGGCGGCTCGATCGGCTTGGCCAGTTTTCCCAGCGTCTCCACGGAGAGTGACTCGCGGGACGCGTGCGCCGCGGCCGTGAAGTCCGGCGGTTGCAGGGCGGTGGAGATGAAGAGGCAATCGAGCCGGATGGGCGCGTGCTCCAACACCAACGTGTGCCGGCCCACAGCCAAGGGTTGCTCAAACAAACGCGCCCACTTCCACGCACCTGACCCATCGCTGTTGCAAGTCACAGGCAGCGAGACCTTCAACGGCTTGGCGGCAGCCCGCTGATCCAACGTGGCGGATAGCGCGCCCTCGCCGGACTTGCGCGCATAGCGCACCCAGCAGCGATACACGCCGGCCGTCGGCAGCGTGAACTCATAGGTACAGCGCCCCTCCAAGAACAAGCGGGCCAGAAAAGCTCCGCCACTGCACGCTGTGTCCTGCGAGACCTGGGCATACTCGCCACGGGCTGGTTCCTTGCGCGTAAATTTTTCGGCCTCGATCAACAGCCCCGGAGTGGCTTGTTGGCTTTGCGCCACGCAGACGATAGAGGCCAGTTGAATAGCCAGCAACAGCGCCAGCCGTGAATGAGCGCAGGCGTAATCAAGGTTACTGCTTCTCATTTGGCACCCTTTCCTTTTTCGTCGGCTTCATCGCCCTCGGTCGTGTCCTTGAAGCTGGGCCCGACGGGCGGGAGCGTGGCATTCCATTTTTCAAAACGCGCGAGCAAGGCCTTTGCCTTCTCAGGTTGCTGCGCGGAAAGATCGTGGTCCTCTTTCACGTCATGAGCGAGGTCAATCAGCCGCCACTGCTTCTGCTCTTTACCGCGGACGAGCTTCCAGTCGCCCATGCGGATGGCCTGTTCGGCACGCCAGCGCCAGAAGAGCGCCTCGTGCGGATCGGCGGAGCTTTCGCCCAGCAGGAACGGGAGCAGATTCACGCCATCAAGCTGGACGCCATCGAGTGTCTTGGCCTGCGCCGCAGCGACCGCGGTGGGCAGCACGTCGAGCGTGCTGACGGGCCGGTCGTAGGTTTTGCCGGCGGGCAACCGCCCTTTCCACTGCACGATGAACGGCTCGCGGATGCCACCTTCGAGCGCGGTGCCTTTCTTGCCTGAAAACGGGGCGTTCAACGAACCTTGAAAATGCTTGCTGCTCGCGGGCATGTCGGGCGTGCGCGTGCCGCCGTTATCGCTCATGAAGAACACGAGCGTGTTCGTCTCCAGCCCGTAGTCGCGGAGCGCCTCTTGCACCAGCCCCACGGCGTCATCCTGCTGCGCCATGACGCCCAGCACGCCCAGCCGGCCGGGTGCCGGCGACGGAAAACGCTCCTTGCATCCGCCAAAATCCACCTGCTGATAATGCGGCGCATGGAAAGCCAGATAGATGAAAAATGGCTGCTCACGATGACGCGCGATGAAGTCCACCGCCTTGCGGCCAAAGACCCGGTCATCCCGCGCATGAAGCGAGGGCTGGATGTCGCTGCCTTTCCGCGCGACCTTGGCGTAATCCGCATAGCCAAAGCTTTCGTCGAAACCGTGCTGCGTGGGCGCCATCCAATCGCCCTTCGCAGCCATCTCCTTGGGCACGGAGGCCTTCTCCTCGAAGCCGAGGTGCCATTTACCGAAATGCGCCGTTGCGTAGCCTGCGGCTTTCAGGTGGTCCGCGATCGTCTTGCTGCCGCGCATGAGCAGCAGCGGAAAGTTCGGATTGCCCTCGTGGCCGAAACGCTGCTGGTAGCAGCCGCTCACCAAGCCCGCGCGCGACGGCGAGCACTGCGGCGCGGTGACATAGCCCGCCGTGCAGCGCACGCCATTCGTCGCGAGCGAGTCGATGTTCGGCGTCTTCACATCCCGCGAACCCTGACAACCCAGATCGGCATACCCAAGATCATCGGCGAGGATGACGATGACGTTGGGCTTGGCCTTCTTGGCAGCGTGAAGATTCGCCAGCGGCACGAGCAACAGGATGGCGAGAAGCAGGTGAGTGAGGTTCATGGCTGTTGCTCTAGTTCCATTCAATCATCAGTTCCAAGCATTGGAAACTTGCACAGGCTTCTTTTCCAATGCCTGGAAAACGTTGGCGCGATTATGCCCTGGCCTCATGCAATTTTCCGGTCACGGCGCATCCTTCAGCCGCTTATCAGCGAGAACCTCTCCAGACACCCGGATGTCAGTGCAGTCTTTCAAGATGATGGATTGATAGGTGTTGGTCGGCGCGAAAAACGAGGTGACGGACTCGAAGGTATTTCCACGGACCAACGCCCCGTGGACGTTTTGCAGAAAGATTCCCGCCGTCTTGGAATCGCGGATCAGATTGTCTTCGATCCGCAGGCGCTCGGACGGCGCCGCGACCTGTCCGGCCTCGATGCTATGCCAGCCGCAGAGCGTGATGCGATTGCGCCGCACCGTCACCATGTCCGCCGAGCGGGCGATGGTTTCGGGTCCTTCCGGACAGCCTAGGTAGATGCCGATGCCGGCGATGTTCTCGAAGACGTTGTTCTCGATGAGCGCGCCGTAGCCTTTGAACTTCAATCCGTGCCCACGTCCGCCAAACTGGCGGTTGTTCCGGTAAACGTAGCGCTGCGTGCCGTGGTTGTTGCTGGCGATGGTGCTTGCCGGCAACGGCGGCATCGCGCGATCGAGCGTGACTGTGACTTTGTCCTTGGTGCCGTTGTCCACGGTGACGACGATGGCCTCGCCAAGTCCACGGTTGGTTTTTTGATCCGCAAAACGCAAACGGTCGCCGGGAAAGATGAGCTCATCCCACGGCTGGATGTTCATGGTGAACGTGCGCGGATCGGATTGTTCCAGCAGCTTGTAGTCAAAGAAGTAGCCGGTGTTGTAGTTGTCATCACCGAGCATGTGAAAGTCGCATTGCTCGATCCACGCGGCGATGCGTCCGCCTTCAGACGATGCATGGCCCGCCAGCCGACAATCTGGAAAGCGTGGGTCCGGCACCACGTCCACATTCAGGTAGGCGACCTTGTTGTTGCGCCCGCCGTTGCCGGAGATCGCGCCCGGTGCATCGACGAAGGTGATGTCCTTGAGCACCAGTTTCTCGTTATCGTGATTCTGGATGAAACCGCTGCGGTAATGCGTGGCCGCGAGGCGATCACCTACCTGCCAGGTATGAAACTCTCGCGCCTCGATCGGGCCGATGCGATAGACGCCTGCGCTGATGGCGAGACGCGGCGTGCGTTCCTTGATGCCGCCGGTGTATTTGCCGGGATGCCTGGGGTCGACCCGGATGAGGAAGGTATTGCCACCGCCGACGGGCCAGTAGAACTCCAAGTCCTTCAGCGGATACGGCGGCAGGATCGCCGCTTCGATCTCGCGCGTGTCGGGCAGGACCTTCGTGACCTCCATCATCACATGCCCGGGCGTGTCCCACTTCATCGTGAGGCCCCGAATCTCGACATTCTCGCTCTCCGTCACCTCCGCGAAAAACGAATCGCCCGACATCGTGATGGAAGCGCCATTCCCTTCGATACGAAGGCCGCGAACGCGATGAAGCCGAAACGCGTAGCGATCCTTCATCGGACCGATCCGGTAGTCGCCATTTTCAAAGCGCACCTCCACCGTCTGCCCCGCCTTCGCTGTCGCCGCCGCCTTTCGCAGCGTCTCCAGCACCGTCGCGCTGTTGCTGCCCTTGGCGATGTCGAACCGCTTTTCGGGTGCGACGATGGTGAACTTGAAGGTGTCGGACCAGGGGCCAACCTCGGGCTTCATGATGCGCACCCGCCAGAAGTAATCCCGTGGCTCCGTGAGGCTGACCATCGAATAAAACCGGTTCATGCCGCCGCCAATCACATCCGTGGCCACCAATTTTTGAAAGCCGGGCTCCGTAGCGATCTGAATCTCGCACTCGGGTTGATAGTCGAGCGTCATCTCCGGTCCGCGCCATTGGAAATGCGGATGGTAATTGATGAGCTTCTCGCCATGGGCTGGCTCAAACAATTCAAGGCGATTGTTCAGGTCGGCGGCGTGCAGCGCAGCCAACGGCGCCAGCAGCAGGGCGAGGAGGAGTGTGAGGGCGGTTCTCATGGTCGGTTGTCTTTCACGATGATCTCCGCGCACTGTTTGAGCTGCACCGGCTGTGGATCGTCCTGCGGCGACGCTTTTCCGGCGAGGACGCGGGGCTTGCCGGAGTTGACGAAGGTGTTGCCGGAGATATCGCCGCTGGAGACGAGTCTGAACTCGATGGCGCGTCGGCCAGAGTTGATGAAGCGGTTGCCGCGGACTGTGAGGTCGCTCAGCAGCGGCGTGCGGGCCTGATGGTTCAGCGACTGGAAGCCGGCTTGCAGCGCCACGCCATCGGGATGGATGGCGACGTTTTCGAAGACATTGTCGAGAATGCGGATGCCGCGACAGATGCCGCCTTCGTTGTGGGTGAAGAAGTTGCTGTCGAGATAGATGCCCGAACCGATGCGGGTGAAGCGGCTGTTGCGCAGCGTGCCACCATTGCCGCCCTGGATGAGCACGCGCTGGTAGCTGTCGCGGAAGTCACAGTTTCGGATTTCCCAGCCGTCGTTCTGCCAGCGCGGGTTTTCCGCCACGGCAGTCGCCAAGGGAGTCGCATCGCGATCCAGCGTGAGCGACAGCTTATTGGCGGACACGACATTCGCGGTGCCAAGGGGTGCGCCGGTTTGCTTGTCGAAGAAGTTCAATTTGTCGCCGGGCTGCGCAGGCATGTGCGAATCGGGATGCAGCGTGATGTTCCGACCCGAGACCTTCTCGACGTAACCCCACAATCCGTTGAAGTTGATCAGGTCATCGGTGGTGTGCAGCATGGTGCAGCCGTCAAGCGTGCTGCCGCGTTCCATGCAGCCGCTGAGGAAACCGTCGGAGCCTTGCCAGTGACAGGTGCCCGGACGCGGGCCGAAGTAGCAGTCCTTCCACAAGTGCCCGCCTCCGCCGCCGAATTCGCGCAGCCCGCCTTTGGTGATGTAGTTGCTCACGCCGATGAACTTCAGGCCCGTGCAACCGATGACGCCAATCGCCGTGGTCGATGTGCGCAGCAGGCACAAGCCGTCGCCCGCTTGCAGCGTGCCTCCGGTGCCGTAAGCACGCATCCACGCTGGATCGCTGTTGGTCTTCAGCAGTTCGGACTTGGCGTGCAGCATGACCCAAAAGCGTCCCCGGGCCGTTCCTGGCTCCACACTGCCAAAGGCCAGCCCGGCCTGGCTGCTGACTTGCAGGGCGTAGAAGGCAGCGCAGAAAGAGCCATCGCCATTGAACGGCACCAGCCGCCCGCTCGTTTTTCCGCCAGCCTTCGTGAGATCGAGCGTGCCTTGAGTCGCCTCGATCTCAATGCGGTTTCCCTCCGTGTCGATCTGCGTGATGCGGCCCTCCATGCAGCCGCGTGGGTCACGGTCGAGCGTGGCACCCTCCAGAGTGACATGGCTGCAATCGACGAAGCCGAGCGCGAAGTGATTGCTGGGCCATGGGTCCGGCGGCAGATCGAACCAAAACGTGACACCGTGAGCGATGATGCGGAACGGCCTGGCGGATTCGCGCTTCATGCCGCGAAACTCCAGCGGATAGACCGTCCCGTCTTTGCCCCACGTCTCCTTGCCGAAACGGTAATCGCCCGGCGGAATCGTCACCGAGTCCGCGCCCGCGTCAAACGCCTTGCGCACCAGCGGCACGATCTGCAGGCCCTTCTCACGTTGCGTCTGCTTTTCGGCTTCGGAGAACTGCGGGCCGGGCGAGGCGTCGAAGCTGAAGGGTGGCGGCTCGGCTGCGGTCAGGGCCAACGGGGCCAGCAGTAGGGTGCAAAAAGCGAACAAGACGGTTGGATGCATGAGGGGTCTATTCATGTGTGCTGGTTGGTTTCACGATTTGCGACGAGTTCGGGGGGAACAGTTTCTGCAACGCAATCGGCGTCAGCCCGCTCTTGGGCAAGAACTGCGACGAGGCGGCATAGCGAAGCAAGCTGGCAAGAAGTTCGCGGGCTTCCGGTTGGTTCTGCAACGCCAGCAAATCGCTGGCGCAGACCAGCAGGCGTCCCTGGCCGACCTGAGCCTCGAAGATTAAGCCGAGCTTGTGGTTGCGGTCCTTGTCAAAGTTGTCAATGACCTGGACCACGGGCCGGAAATCCGCTGGCGTATCGTCGAGGATAACGGCCCGCGAGTTCATCAAGAGGTGAAACCATTGCCAGTTCGCGTGAAACTCCGTCGGAAACTGAGCGAGGGACGGATGTTTCGGATCACAAAGGATGCCGAGTGTTCCCGGCGGTTTCCCGTGACGAAACATCGGGTAGCACCAGAAATCGCTGGCGAAGAAACCGGCGATGCTGTTGGTCAGGGCGTCCAGTTTTGGCAGCAACAGGACTCGTCCGCCATCGGCCAGCCGCTTCAGTGTTTCCTCGTCCAGGGCGCGCACAATGGTCACGTTGCCGGGCGAAGCGGTATCGGGCTGGGGCGGATAGACCCACAGGTCGTAGTGATTGCGGAACTTCGTGCCTTCGATCGCGATCGTCAGCGCCAGCTTGCGCGGAGCCGAGGCTTTGGCCAGCGGCACGGAGATTTCGCCCAGCCCGGTCAGCGCGCCTTGGGGAAGGTCGGCTGCCGGAAGCAACCCGGAGGCGAGCCTTCTGCCGCCGGCTTCGGCCAGCGTCCACGAGAGGGTCTGCCTGGGCCGCGTGGTCGGACCATAGTTGGCCACCTTGACTTCGGCCCGGAATGTTTCTTCCGTCGTCCAGGTGTATTTCGGGAAGAGTGCCAGCGGCACGGTTTCAGAACAAAACGCACGCCACTGTTCCGGCACGATCAAACCTTTCGAGTCCATGAACGCGTCCAAGATGCCGACGAGCGCAGTGCCCTGCCCGGGGAAATCCTGCAAGTCGAGCAGTTGGAATCCGCCAAAGCCCGGCGTTCGCAGTGCGGCTTCGATCTCCTCGCGATAGCACAGCACCGAGAGAGCGCCGGAGGCGCGGACGAAATCGTCCGCCTGATCCAGCAGCCCCTTGGCTTGAAGCCGCTGGCGAAACACCTCGAAGTTCGTCGCGCGCATCACGCCGGTGTATTTCCGCATTTCCCTGAAACTCGGAGCGGTCTGAAACTGGCCAATCTCGTGGCCGATGACGGGCACCTGCACCTTGGCGACGGCCCGCGTGTAATCGTGGGTCGTCGCGGGCGGCCCGGCTTGGATGTGACCGAGTGGTGCATCCACATGGGCATACGAGCCGCGCACGGCGCCGTCCGCGCCTTTGGCCGTACGAAATGTCGTCCAGTAATCGTCGCCCTCGGCGAATTCGGGCTTGTCCAAATCGTAGTTCGACGCCTGAGCAAAAAGATGGCGTGGGTCGAACGCGCGAAGCTGTTTCACGATGCCGGCGCGAACGTCCCGACCGCCGTGCATTTCGTTGCCGAGCGCGAACATCACAAACGACGGATGATTGCCGAACGCGCGCAGGATGCGTTTGCCTTCCAACAGTGTGAATTGCGCGGCCTCCGGTTTCTGGCCGATGTCGCCCCCGAAATTCGGCAACTCCGGCTGGAGATAGATCCCCAGCCGATCCGCCGCCTCAAACGCCGCCTCCGGCGGGCACCAGGAATGAAACCGGTAATGATTGATCCCGTAATCCTTCGCCAGCCTGAACACACGTTCCCAGCCCGCCACCTCCATCGGCGGCCGGCCCGTCAGCGGGAACACGCACGCGTCCTGTTTGCCGCGCAGAAAGGTCGTCCGGCCATTGACGACGAACTGCGTGCCGCGCGTCCGGAACTCGCACAGGCCAAAACGAACGCGAGTCGTCGAGCGCGCAGTGAGCGTCGTTTCCAGCGTGACGGCAATCTCCTCAAGATTCGGCGCGAACTCGTCCCACGTTTTCGTATCCGCACCGAGCGGCAACTCGATTTCGGTCACGGCGCTCTTTTCATCCCACGATATCTCGGTGGTTCGCCGCGACTTCCCATGCTCTGCCGTCAGCGTTCCGCGTCCGCTGCGTTGCGTGGCGTTACCGACCGTCACGCACAGTCTGGCGGATTTGGCCGCGACGTTCGGAAAAACCTGCACTTCCTCAATCCAAATCGGCGCGGTGGCTCGCAGCTCGACTCGGCCGATGATGCCGTTCCAGTTGCCTTGCGTATCGTTGGAGAGTTGGTGGCCCCCGTTGACGGGCCAGCGCTTCGGATTGTTATCCACCAGAATCGTCAAGCGATGCCGGCCGGGAGTAAGCGCGGAGCTCAAGTCGCGGACCTGCGGGGTGGCGAGGGAATCCTGACTCTCGAAGGCGCGCTCGTCCACCCAGACGCGGGTGAACTTCGTGCGTTCGAGCAGCAAGGTGATGCGCTGTTCCCGCCAAGCCTCGGGAATAACCACGTCGCGCTGATACCACGCGACACCTTCGAACGGGTAAAGCCGGCTGAGGTGCAGGGTGAAATTCGTGGCGGTGTTGCGTACACCCTTGCCTGCCTCGTCGGTGGTGCCGGGCAGCTTGATCGAATCGGCCAGCGCCGTCTGTTGCCAAACTGCAGCGACGCCTTCGGATTTCGGATCGAGCGCGAACCTCCACTGGCCGGCCAGCGAAATGGTGTCGGCGGCGTGCAGCGCGGCCAGCGGGGCCAGCAGCAGGGCGGCGAGGAGTGTGAGGGTGGGTTTCATGGCCGTCCTTCTTTGGTCGGGCTGGGCGGGTTCTCGATGCTTGTCTTGCGACCATTGATGAACATAGCGCTGGCATCCCAGCGGCTCACATCTTCGAGATACGCTGGCGGACGGGCATCCTCCGCATCGCAGTCGAGCTTCACGTTGCGCAGGTGGATGCCGTCGGCGTGGCGCACAAACAATCCCCAGGAAGGCAACACGCCAAAGAAGTATTGCTCGGGATAGCGGGCGATGTCTTCCGGCACTTGCCGCAGCGCCGCTTCGCGCGAGCCTCCGCCTGGGAACCGAACTTGGATATTCTCCAATGTCACATCTTGAACCCGATGACCGGGGATGCCCGTGATCATGACACCCTGCCGGTCGAGGTCTTTGCCGGACACGCGGGCGGTCACGTCTTTGATCGTGACGCCGCGAATCACCCCAACCGGGGCTCCTCCCGGCTTCACATCTTTCTCATAAATCTGCGGGATAGGTCGATCATACAGCCGCCCGCGATTTCCCAGTCGGATGAAGATCGGGCCGCCAACATCTTCCATCGTCAGCCGCTCCAGTTTGACGTTTTCCAACCGTCCGCCGTCCACGAGCAGCAGCTTGATCGCGCCCATCGGGCAATCGTGAAACCGCAAATCCGTCACTTGGATATCCACAAACCCACTGCGGGATGATGTGCCCAGTTTGAAACCAGCCGTCTTGCTGCTGAGCTGGCAGGATCGCACCACAATATTGGAACATGGCTGCTTGGTCGTGCTCTTCAGGCAAACCGCGTCGTCGCCGGAGTTGATCCGGCAGTTCTCGATCACCACGTCGCGACAACCATCGAGGTCGATGCCGTCATTGTTGGCGTTGTTGCCCCGGCTTTGGATCGTGATGCCATCGAAATGCACGTTCTGGCATTCGACCAGGTGCAAGCCCCACGAAGCAGGATTCTTGAAGGTCAGGCCCGCGAATTTCACCTGCTGGCAATTGGCCAACCGCATCATGGTTGGACGCGCCGCGAGTTTTCCGTTAACTTTCACCGGAAAAGCCCCGAACGAGCCACGGCCATCGATCAAACCAGCTCCTTGGAATCCGATATTGGTGGCGTTCTCAGCATGAATCAGGGATTTTTGAAACGCGGGCTCTTCCGCCAATCCGGCAGCTTCCGCGGCATAGTTCTCGCTTGTTTTGCTCCCCAACAAAGATGCGCCTTCGTTCAGCCTCAGCTTGACATTGCTGAGCATTTTCAGTGTGCCGACATGATAGTCCCCGGCGGGCACCTCAACAATCCCACCTCCCACCGCGTGACACGCCGCGATGGTCTGCTGCACCGCCTTCGTGTCCAGCGTGGTGCCGTCGCCTGTCGCACCATAGGTTCTGACGTTGAAAACCGCCTGTTCACGAGCATCGGCAGCGTAGAGCGCGGCCAGCGGCGCGAGCAAAAGGATGTTGAAGATGATGGATGTAGTCGTCTTCATTTGTTTTGTCCCTCTATTTCCATTGGTTGGAAAGGCTGGGACTGGGTTGTGCTGGGCGCCTGCATCTTACTGCCGCCGGCATCCTTTTTCGTCTGGGGGTAGGGAGGTGTGAGCGCGCAACGCGGCCAGCCGTCTTGGTCGAATTCGATGGTGCTGATCCACAGATGGCGGCCGCCGGTATGGGCGCTGTCCTTGTAGTACTGCCCCACCCAATAGACAGTCCCGTCCGTATCGGTGAACACCGAACCATGAGCTGGCGCCAAGTAGTTGATTCCTCCCAGCAGCTGGGAGCTGATGAACCTGGTCCCCCCGGACTTGTTTAAGTCAACGCCATCACGATCGAGGTATGGGCCATTGAAACTAACGGACCTTCCAACCCACTCGCCGTAATTCGTGTCCATATAGGCGCCGAAGGCATAGAAGAGATAATACCAATTCCCGTGCTTCAGGATGACAGGAGCCTCGATAACCCCCTTCCTGTAGGCCATCGCAGGCGCCGGATTGGGTTGAACCGCGGCCAACTTCCCGGTGCTGAAATCCAACGGCCGTTCGTAGATGGGAATTTGCGAACCGAACAGAAGATACGGTTTCCTTTCATCTTCCCAGACGACATTGGGATCTATGGTGCCCTCGCCATCAAGGATGAGCCCCTGATCGGTCCATTGGTATTTGGGTGACATGGGATCCAGGGTCGGCGCGGTTGCCAGGCCGATGGCGGAAGGCGTTTTCTTGGTTACTGGATTCTTCCAGTCAGGCGCCAGCGCGTAATAGAGATGATATTCTCCATTGTAGTAATTAATCGAAGGTGCCCAAATATAGCAGAAGGAGTAACCCGCTTTCGTCCACCAGGCCGGCTGAGGCAGGCGGCCCAACACTTTGCGATCTGTCGCCTTCGTGTTCGTCCCAAAAACATTCCAGTCGCCGCTCCAATTCTTCAGATCCGTGGATGTCCGCATCCAGATGTTGGCTCTCTTTCCTTCAAGGGTAATTGTGGATGTCGTGTCGCCGCTATGGGAGAACAAATAATAGATCCCGTTTTGCTTGATGATCTGGGGACATGATGCCGGATTAATGTTGCGCGTCACCGGCAGGAGGACAGGATCTGCCGCCATTGAGGCAGTCGAGAATCCCGGCAGCGTCATCAGCAACGGGACGGCAAGGAGTATGAGGGCAGTTTTCATGTTTGTCGCTCCGATAGTTTGCGACTAGCGTGCCTTGCCGGTCAGCGTGGTGAGGTCGCGACCATTGAGCAGCCAACTCAGATTGAAGGAGACCACTTGAACCGCTTCGTGGAAGCCTTTCGGGCCGCCCTCGAAGAGCAGGTAGATTTTTCCCTGGCTCGGCGTCCCGTTCCGGCCAACGCCGAGATTGGAATAGGCGCTGGGGCCGTCATAGACGAGCCGCTTGACCGGCCATGTGCGGCCACCATCGAAGCTGGCCCAAACGGTGACTTTCTCGCGACCCGTCGCGATGGACGCACCGACCTGCTTGGGCATCACACCGGCGTCGGTGTCCACGTTGCTGAAGAGGAGGACGTCGTGACCGGCAACGGGCAGGCGGATCATGCCGCCCATCAGGCCGTAGGAAGTGCCGCGTGCGCCGTCGGGCAGCTCGGGGCTGCGGTAAGCACCCATCCACAAGTCGCCGCCGTCGTCGCTGTGGGCCATGAAGCGGTTGCCGCGGCTCATGTGCTCGCGGGAGTTGTAGAGGCTGCTGCCATCGGACAGCTCGGCCAGCGCGGCTTCGCCGGTGCCCAGCACGGGGAACGGCTTGCTGGTCTGCCAGACCGCGCCGCCGTCATCGCTGTAGAGCGCGGTGCTGTAATGGTAAGGACGCCACTCGACGGCATTGGAGCTTTTCGGACCCATGACGCGCGCCGGCATGATAAGCCGGCCCTTGTGCTTGCCGAACGCGAGCGTGATGCCGCACTGCATCGCCGATACGCCCTCGGTCTTCGGAATGTTCCCGAACCCATCGGACCGCACCTGCACGCTCTCGTGCGTCCAGCTTGCTCCTGAATCGCGGCTGCGGAAAAGCCAGCCGGCACCCGGATTGACGTAGAGGATATCGCCCTTCTTCTCGTCCACGAGCGCGCGGCCCCCTTTGGCGTCGGGGGCGATTAAGATATCAGCGTCCCAGGTCTTACCGCCGTCGCGGCTGCGCCGGCAGTTGCCGCCGCCGGGCGACTGGAACGCCACCACCGTGCCGTCCTTTGCGGTGAGGACTCCGCCCCAACCACCGCGTTTTTCCCAAAGCTGCTGCATGGGAACGAAGAGCGGCTCGCCCAAGAACTCTTCCAATCGGGACGCGACGGCGAAGTCGGTGCCAGCGGCATCTTGCGGCGCTGACAGTCCATGCAGTGGGAGCAGCGCGAAGAGCAGCAGGACGATGAGAGCCGAGCGCAGCGAGACGGCCCGCCGAAAGCGGGCAACTGTGCGGGTGGGTTTCATGGTTGTTCCTTTCGCTTTCATTTCATTCGTCAGTTCCAAGCATTGGAAACCAGCGCACTGCTTTTTTCCAATGGTTGGAAAAAGCTGGCGAGGAGTTTTCCAGACCTTGGAACGTCTGGCAAGGCGCGGCTCGTGTGCGGCGCGTTCAAGGTCGCGAGCCGCGGGGCGGTGGAGAGCGTGTGTTTCATGGTGTAAGCGATCAATGCGGGCTCTCGCTTTTGTTCATCATGCCCTGCAGTTTGTCGGCGAAGAGCCGGCCCAGTTCCACCTGTCCTTGCGCGGTGAAATGGACTTCGTCGGCACCGACCTGGAGTGCATCGCAATCGACGAAGGCCGGGCAGGTCTCCTGCGCTTTGCGCACCAGAGGGGCGAAGGGGAACTTGTCCTTCGGTTGCCCGGCGCGCAGGCGGCTGCAGACAAAGAGCAGGTTCGGGGCTTTCAGGTCCTTTCGCGCCGCCTGGATGAAGGCTTGCAGGTTGGCGGCATAAGCCTCCGCCTTCTTCTTGTCCTTCGCATCACCCGATCCTTGCACCATGAGCAGGCCGACGATCGTGATCGGACGCGCCTTGCGTGCTGCTTCCACTTTATGGATGAGCTCCCAGTAAAGCGAATCGGGGGTCCCCGGCGACCAGACGGTGTCGAGGCTGGTGCCATGCGAGGAATGCTTGATGATGCCGATCTGGAGCTTGAGCTTCCGGCTCATGCTCGCGGCAAACGAGACTTCGGCACCGAACCCGCGCCCGTTGATCTTCTCCGGCGAGAGGCGCCTCCACTGTGTTCCATCAAAGAACAGGGCGTCGGGCTGCTCCCCCTTCAGCTCCTGGGGCAGGCCTTCCAGCTTCGACCGGCCCCCGCTCATGTTGCTGCCGCCAACACAGACGAAGACCGGCAAAGGATCGTCCGCAGCCAACGCTCCGGTCGGCATGAGGGCAGCCACCAGAGCGAGCAACAGGGCGGTTAGCATCAACAATACATTTTGTTTCATGGGTTGTTGCTCACGGTGCCTTTTTCAGACCTTCCCAGCGGACGACCCACGAGCCGTCATCGGGAAAACCGGGCGCAGGCTTGTCGGGCGCGCCGTCCCAGCCGGCGGCCATCATGGCCACGGCGTAGAGCAGGCCACCATTGCCGGGCAGATACCAGCCGCCGTTGAGACCTTCGATTTCGTAGCTGTTCTTCGAACTATCGCTCGTTAGGGCATCGATGGCGATTTGCGGCTGACCCGTGCGCGCGGCACCCATGGCGAGCCAGGCGAAATCCCAGCCCCAGACACTGCTCCAGTTCCAAGTCGTCCACACCTTGGCGACCGTCCGCCGCGCGATCTCGGCATCCACGCCTTCGATGGGCGGCAACATGCCGAGGACACCCGCCGGATCGGGATGTTCGCGGCTGCGTTTGGGGTTGGAATAGGTGTTGGTCCAAGCGGCGGAGTGGACGAACAAGCCATCGACCACGGGCAAGGGCGCGAGGTTTCGGCGCACTTCATCCCAATGAGGATTCCGCGCGAGTCCACGCAGCTGCCGCCATTCCTGCGCCTTGTCCAAGGCCCAGCGCCAATACGCGAGATCGAACACGCTGTCGCGGGTGATGCCCTGTTCGCTCGGCGGCATGACATAGGCTAGGGAATAACGGCCGGTCTTTGCATCCTTGGTGGGATAATCGGCGATGTATTCGGCAGTGCCTTCGATGATGTCCGCCCACTTATCGAGCGTCGCACGGGTGGGACGCAGGCGATATTCCAACTCGGCGAAGAAGATCGGATGCGGTTGTTTCCACAGCAACACTTGATTGCCGTCCCACGGTGCGGTGCGGCCCTCGGGGCCGACCGATTTTTGCCATTGCAGACCCTTGTAGCCGAGCTGTGCGGCCAGTGCCCGCGCGGCCGGGGCGAAACGCACGTAGCAGCCGAGGGCCTTGTCGGCCTGCTCCCAGCGATCCCAGAGGCCATAGTGGGCCAGGTGCCACCAAACCATCTCCATGTGGAAACGACCGCGCCACCAGTCGCTACCCAGCAAGCCGTTCTCGGAAGAGGGCCAACTGCCGGCGGACATGGCTGCCATCAAGTATTGCGAGAGCACGATGCGGCGTTCCAATTCCATCCACCGCGCATCCTTGCTGGCGGAAAGGTCTATCGCGCCACCAGTGCTCCAGTGTTTCTCCCAGCGGGCGGCGCAGGCGGTTTTCGTTTCCGCACAGGTCGGCAGAATCTCCGGCAACGGCGCAGCCGAAAACGCGCAGACGAAGGTCAGCACCTTCGTCCCGCGCGCCGCCACCGTGAAGCCATGGCTGGCCTCGGCCGAGATGCGGAAGGTCTGGTTGTCGGGAACCTCCGCCTTCGCCTCTTGCCCGTCGAGCGTGTAGGTGACCCTCATGCGTTTGGCCTTGCCGCGCGCCGGATCGGCACCCATGGCCTGAAAATTCACGACCTGCGAAAGGTGGTTGTCCCGGACGGCGGCGGCAACCTTGGCCGTGACGTCTGCCCAGGAATCGCCTGCTCCGTATTCGGCACGTGTGATGACGAGTTGCTTCACGGCCACCACGGGCTTCGGAACACGGATGGAACCGTTTTCATTCGCCGCCAGCGAGGCATGATAGGAGACCGCATCCACATGGCGGGCGAGATCGCAACGTTGCCCGCTTTGGCGCAGCACGCGGGTTTCATGCCCCGTGGTCCGGTCAAAGTCGCCGACCCAGGTCGTATTCGTCAATGACGGATAGGCGAAATCCAAAACCACCTCCAGTTCGCCGCTTTCCACCAACAGCGATTCGATGCGCACCGCCACCAAGTCGAGGTTCGGATGCACACACGTCTCGACCGTCACCTCCTGGCCCCCGATCTGATAACGCGAGGTTTGCACGCCGGTCCAAAGATCAAGCGTCCGGTGCAGGTCGCTGATTTCGCCGCGCGCCACGCTGCGTCCACCCGCATGCATCAGGCGCAGGCGTCCTAGATTCATGATGTGCTCATTGTCGCGCATCCAGGTGCGGATCGCTTCCGTATCGGCCGGGAATTTGTCCCGGCCAACATTGCGTCCCTTCTGGAAAGTGCCTGTCGGCGGCACACGCTCCGGCGTCCAGCCCTCTGGTAGCGGGAAACTGTGCCAGCCCCAGTGGGACATGCAATTACCGGCAAAAGTCTGCAGTCCGGTGCCATCGGCGCCGAAGCAAAACTCGCCATTGCCCAACGGCAACCGCTTGGCGACTTCATTCCAAGTGATATTGTGGCGCGTCACCAACGCGTGCCGGTCAATCTTGGCTTGGGCTGGTGGCGCACCGGCAAGGGAAACCACCATCGGCGTCAGCAGCAAGGCCGTGAGGATGGCCGGGTATTTCATGGGTTTGGATCCTTGATGCTGTTTTTCTCCAAACGCACCGAGTCGGTGTTCAGGAGCGTGATGGGATCGAGGCGCTGCACCTTGGGCGCAATGGGCGGGGCGGTCACGATGGTGTTGTTGCGCACGACGGCGTTTTGTACGTCGCGCAACAGAATGGCGGGACCGGGAAACCCGGTGATCTCGTTGCCGGCGATGAGCAGGTTGCGATGGAGCCTCTCGCCGCCGCTCTTGAAGATGGTCGCCCAGACGGCAGCGTGTTCGCGCGCGAGCTGGCCGCAGTCGCGGATGCGGTTGTCGCGCACGACGTAGTCCACCGCCCCCAGCCCCTCGAACGGAGCGTTCCAAAACTCCACCGCGCCGCCGCCGAGTCCCTCGAAGGTGTTATGCTCGATCAGCCCACCGCGGCCTTTCGCGAGCACGCCGATGCGACGGCCATTACGAACGGTATTGTTGCGGAACACGAACTGGTTGCAGGTGCGGCTCGCGTCGAAGACCTGCGAGATCGTTCCGTCGGCCGGCCCCTTTTTCTGGCCCGCTCGCTTAACGCCGGGCCGACCGATCACGATTTCGCCGACGTCGCCATCAAGCGTCACGTCGAGGGATTTCTCCACCCTCGAAACGCTGCGGACCTTGCGCTCGCTGACGAGCCGGCCTGCGGCGCGGTTGAAGAACTGCAGGAGATCGCCCGCTTGGATGTCGAGCGCCATACTCCAGCCAATGCCGTCGTAGGGATTGCGCAGCGGCAGGCGTACGCGATCAGCCGCCAATTTCTTTTCGAGGCCCATGACCAGGCAGTTGACGTGGCAGATGTCGTCGCCGGTGTTTTCCCACGTGCAGCCCTCGATCCAAGGCCCGAGGCGGGCACTATGGTGGTTGTGGCCGCCGTTGTTGGCCGCGATGAAGCGGCCGGGTTTCAGCCGGATACCGCAATCCAGGATACAGAGCCCGCTGCTGAAGTGGGAATTGAACGCCTCGTTGGCCACGGCGAAGGCCGTGAGCTTGAACAGGACCACAGCGTCGCTGGCGTCCACATCAAAGCCCGTGGCAATGCGGGGATCGAGAACGTACACATCTCCCGCCGCGAGCTGGCGAAGCTGCTGCTGGTGTGCGGCCGTGAAGCGATAACGCCGGTCAGCCATTTTCTGCCAGCCTGCGTGCTCGAAAACGAGATCCACCCCTCGTTTCATGCGCGGGAATTTCGGGTCCACGATCATCCCCTTCTTATCCTTCTCAAAAAACGGATTCGACTCCGGCAGCGGATGCCCCGGCGCGATCTCGACATCAAATGTCCCGGCTTTGGCGTCCACCGCGAGTACGTGCCCCGCCGTGTACGGCAACGGATCGAAATCGAAGGTGAAGTTCTTCACCAGCACGCGGCGACAATGCTCCAGATGCACGAACTTGAGAAACCCGGTAAAGGTCATGTTCGCGCCACCGCCGTCAATGACTAGGTCGGTGGCATTCGTGAAAGCGATGAACGCCGCTGCGCCGCCCGGGTTGAGGCGGTAATCGCCTTGCGCGAACTTCACCACGACCGGCGTTTGCGTGGCGGCGCTGGCGAACGCCCGCTGGATATCGGCGAAGGTCGCGCCCCGCGGAATCTCCACGACTCGCGCCGGTTGTTGCACCGAAAACTTCCGCGCTGCTGACCAAGGCTCCCGCACCCCGTCCGCCGCGACGCCGGCGACTCGCCACCAATACGCGCCCGGCGCAAGCTCCTTGTCTGGCGCATACCAGTTGATCACCGCCGCGAGACGATCCTCATCCACGATGGTCGTGAACTTTTCATCCGCGGCAATTTGAAGGTCGTAGCCCGGCATGGCCTCCACACTGGCAACCAGGGACGTCTGCCACCGGAACTGCGGAATGCTCATCATCAACACCGCCTCCGCCGCGGGCTCGATGAGCAGCGGCGCAGCGGCGGCATGCAGTGCAGCCAACGGCGCGAGCAGCAGGACGGCGAGGAGCGTGAGATGGTGATGTGTTTTCATCGCGGTTTTCAGGGGCTCACGTGGCCATCGATCATGACCGGCTTCGTGTAGCCTTCGAAGGTGTTGTCGTGTATCCGCACGTCCTCGGCGTTGCGCACGTCGATCCCGGCCGCCTCGGCGTCGCCATGCGGATTTTTGAATACGTTCCCGGTGATCAGGATGTTCCGGTTGTAGCGCGGCGCCTTGAAAAACTTGCTCAGCGAATGGATGACGATGTCCGCCGGCTGCCCGCGGTGCGCAATATCCACCCAGCTCGTGTTAAGAAACACATTGCTGCGAATGATGTTGTTGCGCACAAAGCCGCCCGAGGTGGAGTTCGGGCCGTATTTCACCTGGTAGGCGTTGTTGTCGAACGTGCAGCCTTCAACCGTGATGTTCTCCTCGAAGTTGACGATGGCGCTGCCGAAGTTGTCGGCGAAAACCGTGTTACGGATGAGGCCTTGGTCCAAGCTGTAGGTTTGATAACTCACTGCGGTACCAATCCGCGTTCCGGCAGGTACGCCGGACGCGAAGCGATAGACATGGCCGCCCTTCTGGCGCTCGTACTTTGCGACCACGGCGTCCACCGGATCGGCTCCAACCCAGAAACGGATGCGGTCGCCCGGAGGCACCTCGTAACCCGGCGTGATGAGGAGCGACCCATCGGCGCGGATTTCCTGCACCAGACCAAACGAGCGACGAATGACGAGCGGATCCATGCGCAGGCCCTTAAAGTAACACTCCTCGACCAGCAACCGACCCGACGTCATGCTGAGGTGCAGCCCATCACGTCCACCAATGGCGAGGTTACCGTTCTCGGGCTCGAAGCGGACTTTGCGAAAGGTGAGGTTGTGGTTGTAGCCCGCGAGCATCCCCATGTTGCTCACGTTCGGCAGGAGGATGTTGTCGAAGACGACGTCACGCGAATACATCACGGACGTCTGGTTGTGCGACTCGGCCGACTTATGGTGCCACGAGACACCATCGCCCACTTCGAGTTTCGCGGCGAACCCGGCGCCCCGCATCAGGAGCCTGCGCGCCGCCGTGCCGGGCACGGCCTGCCAGCAGGCCTTGATATTCAGCCCGATGGTCAGCGTCGCCTCCGCAGGCGTCCGCCCGAACCGTTTCAGATGGCCCGTCTCCAGATTCCACGCATGCGCCGAGGCGCAGCGCATCCCGTCGTAGGCCGGCAAACCCTTCAGCACCTCGACGACCACTTCATCGCGCGTCTTGTCCACCGAAAGAACGCGGGCCGTGGTGCCCAGCGGCGGGTTGTTGGCGAGAGTGAAATTGCGAAAGGTGATGTTGCTGGAGTGCTGGATGCTGATCTGGTTCGGCGGCATCGTCTCGTTGTTCAGGACGAAATTTCGCTCAAGGCGTGTCGCCGGCCTCCCCACCCCCTCGGTGGCGCCGATGAAAGCGAGGTTGTGCGCGCCGTTCACGCCGATGTAGTAATCCACGCCCGTCGTCTTGCCACTGACGGTCCGGTTCAGGTGGTAGGTGCCTGCGGCGAAGC
The DNA here is from genome assembly GCA_903912445.1 of uncultured Lentisphaerota bacterium. Taxonomy (GTDB): domain Bacteria; phylum Verrucomicrobiota; class Kiritimatiellia; order CAIQIC01; family CAIQIC01; genus DP16D-bin41. The sequence continues at coordinate 3,582 of CAIWHP010000182.1, read as the reverse complement.
GCAATTCGGCCGGCTGCGAGCGCTGCGCGGCCTGAACCGCCGCCTCGATGGCGAGCGTGTCGTCCTTGCCGTCGTCCGGCAGTGCTCCGAAGTTGGCGACCTCAAGCACGCGTACAGGCGCCAAGGCCGGAGGCTTGGTTTCCGCGGCGTGCAGCGCAGCCAGCGGCGCGAGCAGCAGGGCGGTGAGCGCCGAGCGCAGCGAGACGGCCCGCCGAAAGCGGGCAACTGTCAGCGGATGTTTCATTTCAACAGCTTCGCCTCGTGCATGTCGGCAACGAGCCTGAGAAACACGCCCATCGTGTAGCTGTCCTCACCGGTCCCGGCCAACTTGTGCGTCTCCCAACCGCGACCACCGGCGGGATGCTGGCTGCCCATGAGCTGGCCTTTGCCATTGATCCACGTGATGAGATCCTCGAAGCCGCGCCGCACAGCGCTCGCATTCGACTCGGGGATCCATCCGGCGGCAAGGCCAGCCACCAACCCACAGAGGATCATGGTGGTGCCGCTGGTTTCGAGATGCGCACACGGTTCCTCCGGGACGATGCGCCACAACCCGGATTCATGCTGGAACTTCAGCAAGCCTGCCACCTGTGCGCGGTAGATCGAGAGGGTCTGCTCGTAGCCCTTGGTTTCGCGGGGGACAAGCCCCAGCGTATCCACCAACGCCATGATGATCCAACCGTTGCCCCGCGCCCAGAAGTTGCGCGTCCGCGCCCCGGTTTTCAGGTCCACGTCATGATAGAAAAGCCCCGTCTGTTCATCGCGCAGATGCTTGGCATGAAGCAGGCACTGCTGCACGGCTTCCTCCGCGTAACGTGTGGTCCCGGTGGCCGCATAAGCATGCGCCAGAACACTGGCCGTGTAATACAGCGTGTCCACCCAGACGCCCAACCCGGCCGTATGGCAGATGGCGCCATCAGGGAGCCGCACCGCTTTGTCCATAATATGGTCTGCGGTGTTTCGGATGGCGTCGAGGTAGGCGGGATGGGCCTTCTGCAACTGCAGCGGCGTCAGCACCAAGGGCGCACCCCAATCGCCACAATAGGCGTTTAGATACATGCCGCGTGACGACGTGCCGGCATCGAGCATGCCGACATGCGAATCGCGCTTCCCTCCGATCGGCACAGCCAGATGATGATCAGCCCAAGCCGTTGCCCACCGGAGCAGCGCCTGGTCCTTCAGTTTCACACCGCAGCGCGCGGCTCCTTGAGCCACCAAGACATCCAGCCAGCCGGTGTTGGCGCGGCCAGGATCGAAAGACAACACGCGCTTGCGAAAAGCCGTCAAGCGTTTGTCTGAGCGCCACACCGCCGGAACCATGTCGCCAGCGGGCGTGGGTGAAGCCGCACCCGTTGCGTGGCTGGCCCCCGGGGCGGCTTCTGAGCGGAGGCCCGTGTGCGTGCAGACGGCCGCCGTCGCAAGCAGAAAGGCGCGGCGTGAAAGTTGCAAGCTGTCCCCGGTTGGGCGCATGGTTGCGATCATGGTGGTTCCTTCGGCTGTGGGTTTCAGGACGTGGGCTTTTTGGGTTTCTTCGCGACGGGCTTATGGTATTCCGCGGCCAGTTTGTCCCTCGCCTTCAGGTAAACCGTGCGATCTTCCCTCTTGGCGAAGGCTTCGGCAAAGGGGTCGCCCGTTCGTTGCATCACCGCCAGCAAGTCGGAGCGCAACGCTTCGATCTCCTTCTGGCGGTGGGGGTCGGCGATCAGGTTGGTGCGCTCACAGCGGTCGCTGGTCATGTCGTAGAACTCTTCCGGCACGCGGTAGATCAAGAGGTCCACGCGCGCCTTGATCCCAGGATTTGTCTTGGCGGCCTTAACCATCGCTGGCCAGGCAAGACTGGTACCCTTCATGACGGGGCCTTTCTCCGCCCACAGTCCGCCCTGATATTCCGTCTGGCCATCGCTCCATCCGTTCCAAATATACGAGCGGTCTTTTGTCCGCACGCAGCGCATCGGCATCCATGCGGAGACTCCCCCTTGATTGTAGAAGGTATAAACGCGATCCCAGCCGGGCATCCGGACGCCTTTCAACGCGGGCAGGAACGAGCGTCCATCCATATCCGGGATCATGGGAACACCGGTGGCCGCAAGCAGCGTGGGAGTGAAATCCAAGGTCGAGACCAGATGGTCCGTGTCCACGCGGCCGGGCGTGACGACGCCAGGCCAGCGGAACAGCAAGGCACCGCGGGAGCTGTTCTCGTAGTCATTCGATTTGGCGAAGGGCCAGGCCATGCCGTGGTCGCCGCCGTAGAACATGACGATGGTGTTCTCGCGTTGACCAGTTTCGTCGAGGGCCTTGAGCACGGCGCCGACACAGTCATCAAGCCGCTTCACGTTGGTGAAGTATTGCGCCATTTCCCGGCGCACCTCGGGCAGGTCTTCGAGGAAGCCGGGAACCTCCTTGATTTCCTCCGGCTTGATCCAGCGGCTGGGCGCATCGCCGTCGGCCAGGTCGTCCGGGCCCTTGGCGCCGAGGAGCGGGTGGTGCGGATCGCCGCAGTTCACATGATGGAAGAACGGCTTACCCTGCGTCTGCGCCATCCCGATAAACTTCTTGGTCGCCTCGGCGAGTCGCGCAGGACTGCGGTTGATCTTTTGTTCCACAAAATCCACCGGGAAGCTCTTGGTTGGCATGTAATGACCGTTCTTCCCGATCATCGAGATGAGATAGCCTGCGTCGCGCAATTGCTGGTTGAGCGTGCGGACTTCGGGCTTCAGCGGATAGAAACCCATCGCGCCGCTGCGGTGCGGATACCGGCCGCAATGCATCGTTTCCCGCACGGGCTGGCAGACCGACACGGTGGAATAAGCAAACTGGAAGCGCAGGCCCTCGGCAGCCAGCCGGTCGATATGGGGTGTCAGGTCCGGAATTTTGCAGCCGTAGCAGCCCATCGAATCGTGGTTCAGGTCGTCAGCACAGATGAAAACAATATTCGGTTTCGCCGAGTCGGCAGCGTGCAGCACGGCCAGTGGCGTCAGCAGCAGGGCGGCGAGGAGAGCGAGTGTGTGTTTCATGTTCCTGCTTTCGCCATAGCGTCTATTTTGCAGAGGGGCGAGCCTTGAATTCTGCGAGGCCCACGACGGTAGGCGCGGCGGTACTGGCTGCGATGGCGGCGATACATTTGTCCAAGTGTTCCACCTGTTCGTTTTTCGTCTTCTTGCCTGCTGCGGCGACGAGTTGCGCGCGGACTTCGCGCAGTTGCGGCAGAACTGCTTTGGCGTGGGTGCCGTAGCGCTGGAGGTAGCCGAGGCAGGGCTCGATACGTTTGCCGGCGCCCCAGCGGGCGGGCTCCATCACGGCGACGCAGAGCGCCATGCCTTCGCGGATGTGCAGGCGCGAGAGGAGGTCGAGGCCGGCGAGGCGGATGCCGTCGCCGAACATTTCGTTGCTCGGCGCGAGGCGCTCAATCGCCTTGGTGATGGCGGGCAGCAGTTCCACCAGGTCGCGATCGGTCAGGCCGTCGAAAACTTTCCGCACCGAGGCGCGGGCGACGCTGTCCTCGTTTTGCAGGAGCGCTTGCACGGCGGGATAGAGGAGTTGGCGGTCAACGCCGGCGATGGATTCGGCGAGGATGCTCCGCGG
>CAIWHP010000181.1 GCA_903912445.1 uncultured Lentisphaerota bacterium | reverse complement strand
TTGGCGATACGGTTATGGAAAGCGGCGATACGCTAAAGCGTCAAATGAGCGATTGGACCTACAATGGCAACGGAGAAATCAAGCTGCTGGTTGGCGACAAAACATTGACGCCGCCCGCCTGGGGTGCGGCTGACGAAGGTTGTCGTGGCTATACCGATGGATACGAGGATGGCAGTCAGGCCTGGGCCATTCTCAAGGCTGACGCAGCGTTTCGTTGGAAGTGAAGCAGGGAAACCGACTCTTGGATGAAAACAGGTGCTCTGCTATCGAGCTTCGTAGATCAAGCGGCCCGTTCTTGTTCTCCTGTTGTCCTCGAATGCCTCGTGAAGGCAGAGCGAGGACGATTGGGCTGTGTCAGGCTGTTGCACGCTTCTCAATAAGCAAGTTCTGACAACTTACGCGCGGGATTGGCGCAGGGCGGGGGAGGGTGTAAGCTGCGCGCATGTTTTTGCGATACATCCTCACGGGTCTGGCGCTGCTGGCCCTGGTTGGCGCGGGGCGGGCGCAGACGCCGGCGGCGGGCGCCAATGCGGGGCAGTCGCGCGATATCACGCAGGCCACCACGCTCGGTCCGGCGTTCGCGCCCGGACTGCACGGGCTGTTCTCGGTGGGCGCGCGCTGGCAGCCGGACGTGGAATGGGATACCGGCGGCCGCGCCCGCGTCGCCCGCGGGAACCTTTCCGGCGGCCTGCTCTATTTCCAGTCGCCGACGATGCAATACGGGCTGATGGGCGACCACGAAGTCAGCCGCTACGAGTTCGTCGGCCCGTCGGTGGACCCCACCTGGGTCTTGCAGCCCGGCGAGATGCGGGTCGAGCGCGTCACGTCCACCCTGCGCCGGCCGCTGGGCGCGGACTGGTCGCTGTTCGCCGCCCTGGATGGCACGTGGGCGCTGGCACGCGGGGCGAGTTATGCCGACGCCTTCACGTGGGGCGGCATGGCCAGCGCCCGCCACCAGGTGTCGACGAACTTCGCGTTCACGCTGGGCCTGTTCGCCCATTCGCGGCTCGAAGCGAATGTGCGCGTCCTGCCGATCCCCGGACTCGAGTGGCAGATCAACCCGGACTGGAAGCTCGCGACGGCGCAGGGCTTCACGCTGACGCGTAAGTTCAACCGGCGCTGGCAGGCCGACTTCGCCGTGCTGGTGGAGAACCGGGAGTACCGGATGCCCGCGGAGCAGCCGTTTGCGGGCGGCATCTTCCGCGACCGCAGCGTGCCGCTGGTCACCACCCTGCGCTGGGCGCCCAATCCCGGAATGTTTGCACAGCTTTCCGTCGGCGTCAGCCCGTGGCAGCAGCAGCGCCTGACCGATCGCCCCGACGCGCCCGACCTGACGGAGCAAAGCCACTGGACGCCCAGCTTGGCCCTCTCCGCCGGAATGCGGTTCTGAACAGTGCCCATGTTTGCGGCCCGGGGCTGAGGCGCCCGCCCAAAGCCGCGCCAGACGCCGCGTGAGGTCACGCGGCCTACAACATCAACGATAAAACAGCGCTCTCCGAGTTGTAGGCCGGGTCACCGACCCGGCGCAACAGACGTTGGGCGTTTCCAAGGCTTGGAACCTTGGCTCCTGTTTTTTCCAAGCCTTGGAAAACTCCGCGCAATCGTTACACTGCCGATATGAAATGGCATATGCGGCTGATGTCGGTGCTGTTTATCTTCTGGCTCGGAGCGGTGGGCTGGGCTGTGGCCGGCCCGGCGCAAAACTTCACCAGCATCGTGATGGATGATGATACGGCCACCTTCACCGGCGCTTGGATGAGCCGGGCCAAGCAAGCCCCGCTGGTCGGCGCCAGCTACCGGCACGACAACAATAGCGACCAAGGGAAAAAGAGCGCCTGTTTCACGCCGGATATCCCGGCGGAGGGCAACTATGCGGTCCGGCTGATTTATGGGGCCTATCCCAACCGCTCCACGCACGTGCCGGTGACGATCCGCAGCGTCGATGGTGAAAAGACCGTGATCATCAACCAGCGCGAGGAACCGGCTTCCCTGGGCGTATTCCGTTTCGCTGCCGGCAAACAAGGCACCGTCACCATCTCCAATGCCGGGGCCGATGGTTTTGTGGTCGTGGACGCGCTGCAACTCGTCCCTGGCGGAACGCCCGCGCTGGAGGGCCTCGCTGCCGCCGGGCCAGCCGCTCCTTCCGCGCCGCCAGTGGCGCCGCTGCCGCCGGTCCAGTTGAAACCAGCAGCGCCGGCGGACATCGACGGCAAGGCCTTTGATCTTGTCGTCATAGGAGGTACGCCCGCCGGTTGCGCCTGCGCCGTGCGCGCGGCGCGCGAGGGCTGCACGGTGCTGCTGGTGAACCACACCGCGCATCTGGGCGGCATGATGGCGAACGGGCTGTTCCAGTGGGACGCGCTCTATGGCGGGCCGCGGGCGCCGCTGTTCTCCGAGCTGCTGCGCAACATCGAGACGCATTACCGCGCGACCTACGGCGAGAAGTCGCGCGATTTCCAAAGCGTGCGTTTTACGCAGACGCATTATCCGATCGGCAGGGTCGAGCCATGCATTGCGGAGCGCGAGTTCGGCCGGCTCATCGCGGGCGAAAAGAACATCACCTTGCTCTTGAGGCACGATCCGGTGGCGGCGCGGCGCGAGGGCGCGCTGCTGCGCGGCGTGACGTTACGCGAGTACGGCAGCACGAAGGAAAGCAACGTGAAGGCGGGGATGTTCGCCGACGCCACGTATGAGGGCGACCTCGCGGCGCTGGCGAAGGTGCCTTATCGCGTCGGCCGCGAGGCGCGCGCAGAGTTCAACGAGCCGCATGCCGGCGTGATCTTCGCCAACATTGTCAGCGAGCCGGCGCCGGCCGACGCCGTCGCCGGGCGCCTGAATATCCGGCCCTACGGCATGAAACTGGGCACGGTGGATCCCACCAGCCCGTACACCGCCGATGGCGCGGTGCAGGCCTACAACCTGCGCCCGATGGTGACGCGCAATCCCGCCAACCGCGTCATGCTCACCGCGCCGCCGCCCAATTATCGCCGCGAAGAATTTCTCCACTACGACCGCAAGACCATCGCGGCCAACGATGGGCCGAACCACAAGGCCATGATGAACAGCCCGATCCTGCCGGGCGAAAACCACGCCTATCCCGAAGCCGACTGGCCGACGCGCGAGAAAATTTTCCAGCGGCACACCGAGTTCTGCCTCGGCCTGATCTGGTTCCTGCAGAACGACGAGTCGGTGCCGGCCGCCCAGCGCGCCAGGTTCCGCGAGTGGGGCCTGCCGAAGGATGAGTTCGCCGACAACGGCAACCTGCCTTACGAAATGTACGTGCGCGAGGCGCGGCGCATCGTCGGCCGGCACGTCTATACCGAGCACGACAACTCGCTGGCGCCCGGCCTCGGCCGCACCCCGATCCAGCCGGACAGCATCGCGATCACCGATTGGTACATGGACTCGCACTCCTGCACGACCAACAGCCGGCCGGGTTTCCGTCACGACGGCAAGCTGATCCTGACCGAGGAGTCGCGGCCCGGCCAGATTCCCTACCGCTCGCTGTTGCCGCAGGGCGTGGACAACCTGCTCGTGCCGGTCTGCCTCTCCGCCACGCACATCGCGTGGGGCGCGGTGCGGCTGGAGCCGGTGGCGATGGAAGTCGGCGACGCCGCCGGTTTTGCCGCCGGGCTGGCGAAGCAGCAGCGCGTGACGCCGGCAGCGCTCAACGCCGACCTGCTGATCCGCACGTTGTGTGAGGCAGGTTTCCTCGTGTCGTTCTTCAACGAGCGGGACGCGCTACAGCCGGCGCTCCAGTATTTCGGCACCAAGGGTTTCTTCCACGACTACAACGCGCGGCTGGATGAGCCGTTGCGTGCGGCCACCGCCAAGCTCTGGGCCGAGGGCTTCGCCAAGCTGCGTGCGGGCCAGCTCGATCCCAATGCGCTGGCGCGGGCCGTGGCCGCCGCCGAACAGACCGCACCGCTCGCCGAACCGCGCAGCAAACGCGGTGCGACGCTGCAACAGATGTGGAGCGAACTGAACGCCAAACAAAGCCGGCCATGAACCGGACACCTTGGGTTTCGGTTCACAAGGATAACGATATGAAATTAGATACCATGAAGCGGCTGCTTGGGCTGGCGTGTATCAGTTGCATGCCCGCGCTGGCGGAGGCACCCGCCTTGCGTCATCTGTTTCTCGATCCGGCCCTGCTGCCGGAGATGGAGCGTGTCGCGCTCCACGTCAATCCGCCACAGCAGCGCGAAATCGTCATCCAGCCCGACCGGCCGTGGGAACAGCTGATGATCACCTTCTACCTCACGGTCCGCGAGGAGGGGGGCACACTGCGGATGTGGTACACCTGCCGCGACAAGGCCAAGCAGCCCGGCGTCGGCTACGCCGAATCGCAGGATGGCATCCACTGGACGAAACCCAACCTGGGCATCGTTGATTACGCCGGCAGCAAGACAAACAATCTCGTCGGCCTGACCTCGCTCGAAGGCGTGGTGTTTCAGGATCCCAACGCGCCGGCGCAGGAGCGCTACACCTATGTGACCCATCAATGGAAGGAAGGCATGGTCCGGTTTTATTCGCCCGATGGCCTCCACTGGCAGCGCGACAAGACCACCCTGTTGCGCCTCGGCGCGGACACGCAGAACGTCACCTTCTGGGATGCGCGCCTCCAGAAATACGTCCTCTATCTGCGCGGCTGGCAGCGGGGCGCGGACAAGAAGCTCTATCGCACCGTGGTGCGCACGGAGTTGCCCAACCTGACCACGCCGCTGACAAACGCACCTTCGCGGAAAAGTCTTTTCCTGTGGGGCAAGGACAATATCGCCGTGATTGGCCAGGAGTTCCCGACGGTTTTCGCCGCTGATGAAAACGATCCGCCGAACAGCGACGTGTATACCATCGCCGCCCAGCCTTACCCGCTCGACAACCGCTGGTATCTCGGCTTCCCTTCGATGTTCCAGCGCGAACAGCGCATCAGCGATGGCCGGCTGGAGGTGCAGTTCATCGGCAGCCGCGACGGCAGCACGTGGCAGCGCTATGACCGCAAACCCTACCTGCCGCTGGGGCTGGCCGATGCGCCGAATGCGAACATGACGTATATGGGTACCGGTCTCATCGTCCGCGGCGACGAGATCTGGCACTACGGTACCGGCTTCGCCTCGCGCCACGGCGATGTGGCCGCCCGCGAGCGCAAGACCGATGGCGCCATCTATCGCTATGTCCAGCGCGTGGATGGCTTCGTTTCGCTGGACTTCGCGGCGGAGTCGGGCAGGTGCGTCACCGCACCCGTGAAAGTGGATGGCACACGCCTGCTGCTCAACGTGGACACCGGCGCGATGGGCCGGTTACGCGCCGGCCTGCTGGCTGCGGATGGAAAGCCGCTGGCCGGTTTCAGCGCCGACGAGTGCGATGTGCTTTGTACCAACTCCACCCACGCCGAAGTTTCCTGGAAAGGGCAGAGCGATCTGGCGGCACTCAAAGGCCGGGATGTTCGCCTGCTGTTCACCGGTTCGCGCACGAAACTTTACAGCTTTCGATTCGAGGGGAAATAATGAAACGACTCCAGGTAATCCTGTTGTTCGCGATCTGCGGCCTGGTCCACGCCGGCGAGGTCCCGCCCCGGCCCATCGCGCTGCGCGGGTTGCCGCTGCTGTTCGCCGACGATAGCGGGGTCGCCGTGAGCACCGGTGTTGTCCGTACCGTGTATCCGGCGCGCACCCGCAGCGCCCCGGTGCTCGTGGCGGACCAACCGTGGGAGGGGGCGCGGGTTTATATCTATGGCTCGGTGTATTTCGATGAAGCCACCCATCTGCTGCGCCTCTGGTATATGACCCGGGTGCATGCCTTCAAAGGCGACTTCCTGCTCCAGGCCACCTCGCAAGATGGTCTAAGCTGGAGCAAGCCGTCGTTGGGCCTGCACAACTTCGAGGGCTCGACCTCGAACAACATCCTGTTCAGCGTCCACAGCCCCAGCATGCTGCGGGACGATCGCGAGCCTGACCCGTCGAAACGCTACAAGCTGCTCGGCTCGAAAGGCGGCGGCTACCACGCGGCGTTCTCGGCCGACGGCATGCGTTGGACGAGTTATCCGAAGAATCCGGTGCTGAAATATGGGGACACGATCACGCTTACGCAGGACCCCGCGACAGGCGAGTATCTTGCGTTTCATAAGCGTCCGGCCAAGGTGCGCGAATTCCCGCGCCGCGTCGTCTGGCTCGCGCGCAGCCGCGACTTCCAAACATGGACGGAGCCGGAACTGGTCTTCGCGCCCGATGCCGAAGATGATGCCTGGGCCACCGGGCCGGCGCAGCGCACCGAGGTGTACAACATGTCCGTCTTCCCGCACGCCGCCGGCTTCATCGGCATGCCCACCATCTTCCACCTCACCGTTGCACGGCGGCCCAAGGCCGAGCTCACGCCCGGCCAGAGCCCCGACGATGGCCCGATCGACGTCCAACTGGCCACCAGCACGGACGGCCGCCAGTGGCAACGGACGGTGCCGCGCGTGAATGTGATTCCGCGCGGCGCGCCCGGCACGTTCGATGGCGGCGCCATCCTGGGTGTATCCAGCACCACGGTGGATGTGGGCGAGGAGACGTGGGTCTATTACACCGCGCTGACCACGACCCACGGCGGAGCGCTGCCGGCCAAGCAACTTACGATCGGTCGTGCCGCATGGCGCCGGCACGGGTTCGTCTCGCTCGATGCCGGTGCGGGCGGCGGCCGCATCGAGACCAAGCCGCTGCAACTGGGCGGAACAAAGCTGCTGATCAACGCCGACGCCGGCCACGGAAAACTGCGCGTCGCGTTGCTCGAAGCCGATGGCCGCGCCATTCCCGGCCTCGGCCTCGACGACTGCACGGCGCTGACCGCCGACGCCACAGGCTGGCCTGCCCGCTGGCAAAACGCCGCCAGCGTTCCCACCAATCGCCCCGTCCGCGTCGTCGTGGAATTGACCAATGCCAAGCTCTTCAGCCTCGCCGCTCGCCCGTAGTCGCGTTTCCAAGCCTTGGAAGAAATCCGCCGCGTTTTTCCAAGGCCTGGAAAATTTGCCCTGAGATTTTCCAATGCTTGGAAAAAGCGGTGTTCATCCTTTCCAATCCTTGGAAATCCGCACGGGAGGGCGAGCGTACTCGTGAGCCGTTGCCTTTGTGGGCCGGGCTTCCAGCCCCGCGCTCATCAGCTTGTGGTTCTATTTCGCGGGGCTGGAAGCCCCGCCCACAAAGACCAGAAGTTTTGCTGCGGTCCTTCGGCATTCGATGTTCCTTATTGGATATTCTACGGTTCGCTCTTCGCCTTCCAACCTCGGAGGCCTGCTTCTGTAGCTGCGACCTGCGGTCGCCGACGGCGGTCACTGACCGCCAGTACAGAAGAGTCTGTTCCCACTTCCCTGATTTCCTCATTCAATTATCTGCGGGCGGCCGCTACACTGCACCCATGAAATCAAACATGTGGGCATGGGCTGGGCTACTGGTGGCGGCAGGGATGGCGCGGGCGGCGGAACTTCCGGTGGTGGACCTCTCCGGCGACGAGGCGCGGCGCGTGGTCATCGCCCAAGGCTCGGACAAGATCTATCAGGGCCACCCGACAACGCTACTGCTGCCGGACGGCAAGACGATCTTCGCTGTCTGGACGCTCGGCCACGGCGGCTCGTCCGGCCCGATGGCGCGCAGCGAGGATGGCGGCAAGACCTGGACACGGCTGGATGACCAGTTGCCCGCCGGTTTCAAGACGCATCACAATTGTCCCAGCATCTATCGCCTGCTCGATCCGCAGGGCAAAGCACGCTTGTGGGTGTTCTCGGCGTGGCGCGGCGCGCGCACCGGGCCAGACGCGATGCCGAGCATCATGAGCGAGGACGAGGGCAAGACGTGGAAGGAAATGCCTCCGCTCGGCGAGAAGTTCAAATGCGTCATGACCTTCAGCAGCATCGTGCGGCTCAAGGATGGTTCCTATCTCGGCCTCTATCACCGCGGTCCCGGTGGAGCCGACAAGGCGCCGCTGGGCGTGCTCCAGACGAGCACGAAAGACGGTGGTTTCACCTGGTCGGAGCCGCGCACCGTGGCGAAGGTCGAAGGCAAAAATCCATGCGAGCCGTTCGGCTTCCGTTCACCCGATGGCAGCGAGCTGTGCGCGCTGCTGCGTGAGAACACGCACAAGGGCCGCAGCCTGATGATCTTCAGCCGCGACGAAGGCGCGACGTGGAGCGTGCCGCAGGATACGCCATGGGGACTGACCGGCGACAGACACATGGGCGTATTCACGAAGGACGGACGCTGGGTGATCGCCTTCCGCGACCAGGCGCTGGGCAGTCCCACCAAGGGCCACTTCGTCGCGTGGGTCGGCACCTACGAGGACATCAAGCAGGGTAAACCCGGCCAGTACCGCATCAAGCTGCTCCACAGCTACGCCGGCGGCGACTGCGGCTATCCCGGCATGGAACTCCTGCCCGATGGCACCATTGTCGCGACCACCTACATCAAATATCGCCCCGGCACGGAGAAGCAATCCGACGTGAGCACGCGCTTCACGCTCGCCGAGACCGACAAGCTCGCCGCGGCCGCGCCGCATCCATGACGTTTTCAGCTTTTTAACGCATAGGCGCAAAGGACGGCAGAAGACGCAGAGGAAAACTCCCCTTTGCGACTTGTGTTTTTCTTTGCGCCTTCGCGTTGAGCAAGCGTTATCGAGATTTTCCAATGCTTGGGAAAAGTGCTGGTTCCCTGTTCCAATCCTTGGAAATTGCCGCGCGACGGCTACACTGCGTCCATGAAATTCATCTCCTGTGTGGGCGTGGGCTTGCTGGCGGCGGTCGTGGCGCGGGCAGCGGAACTTCCGGTGGTGGATCTCTCCGGCGATGCAGCGCGGCAGGTGGTCATCGCGCAGGGCACCGACAAAATCTATCAGGGCCACCCAACGACCTTGTTGTTGCCGGACGGCAAAACCATCTACGCGGTGTGGACGCTCGGCCACGGCGGGGGCTGCGGGCCGATGAAGCGCAGCGACGATGGCGGCAAGACCTGGAGCGCGCTGCTGCCGACGCCGGAAAATTGGACCACGGTCAAGAACTGTCCGGCGCTCTACCGGTTGTCCGATCCACAGGGCGTCACGCGCCTGTTCGTCTTCGCCGGCCAGGGCGGACCCGACCACACGATGCATCAGGGTTGCTCGACCGATGACGGCAAGACGTGGTCGCCGATGGTGGACAACGGCCTGGCCTGCGTCATGCCGTTCTGCACCATCACACCGGTCGAGGGCGGCAAGAAGCTGCTCGGCATGACCAGCATCCGCCGGCCGGGCGAAAAGAAGGATCTGCGCTCCAACATCATCACCCAGAGCCTCTCCAGCGATGGCGGCCAGACCTGGAACCCGTGGCGTATCCTGCTCGACCTCGGCGAACGCAAGCCCTGCGAACCGGCGCTGGTGCGCTCGCCCGACGGCAAACAGTTGCTGTGCCTGCTGCGCGAGAACAAGGAGCGCATCGCGCTCTATATGACCAGCGATGACGAGGGTCAAACGTGGTCGGCGACCAAGCCGTTGCCCGCCGGCCTGTTCGGCGACCGTCACATGCCGCGTTACGCGCCCGACGGACGGCTGGTCGTCTGCATGCGCGACACCGGCAAGGACAGCCCGACGAAAAACCATTTCGTCGCATGGGTCGGCCGCTATGAAGACATTCTCGCGGGACGCCCCGGCCAGTACCGCATCAAGCTGCTGCACAGCCACGCCGGCAGCGACTGCGGCTACCCGGGACTGGAGCTGCTGCCCGATGGCACGTTCGTCGCCACCACCTACATCAAATATCGCGCCGGTGCGGAGAAGCAGAGCGTGGTCAACTCGCGCTTCACGCTCGCCGAGATCGACAAGCTCGCGAAGGAATCATCCCCGGTCGTGCAGGCGCAGCCGCCGGCGGTGCCGCAAGGGCCGTCAGGCCTCGTCATGGATGATGATGCCGCCGAGCTCACCGGCGACTGGGTCAAAAGCACCAAGCAACCCGCGTTGGTGGGCACCGGTTACCGGCATGACAACAACCGCGGCCAAGGCACGAAAACCGCACGTTTCGCCCCAGACCTGCCGGCCGCCGGGCGCTACGAGGTCCGGTTGCTCTACGTCGCCAATCCCAACCGCGCCACCCATGTGCCGGTCACGATCACGAGCGCAGACGGCGCGACGACCGTCTACATCAATCAGCGCGAGGACGCGTATATCGACGGCCTCGCACGCAGCCTGGGCTTGTTTCGTTTCGCGGCGGGCAAGGGCGGCGCCGTTGTGATTTCCAATACAGGCACCACGGGTTTCGTGAATGTGGACGCCGTGGAGTTCGTGCCTGAGGACCTTGCCCAGGCCGAGCGAGCGACCGCTGTCACGCAGCCGAAAATGGTTGTCCTGGCCGTGCAGAAGCAGCTCCGCCCGAGCGCCACGGTCGACCCGGTCCGCTCCGCCGGCCCCGAAGCGGTGGACGGGAAAAGTTACGATCTCGTCGTGATCGGCGCCACGCCCGGCGGCATCGCATGCGCGGTGCGGGCGGCGCGCGAGGGGTTGCGCGTGTTGCTCGTTCATCACCTCCGGCATCTCGGCGGGTTCATGACCAGCGGCGCGGGCGGCTGGGAAGCGCCTTATGACGGACTGCGCGCGCCGCTCTACGCCGAGATGCGCACCGGCGCGGCCACCTATTATAGCGAGACCTATGGCGAAGGCTCGGCCCAGCATCGCGCGGCGTTGCCCGACCCGAAAAGCAACGCCCACATCGCCCGCCCCAAGATCGAACCGCGCATCGCCGAACTGCTGTTCAACCGGATGGTCGAGCGCGAGCAGAACCTTACGGTGCTGACGGATTTCTTCATCGCGGCAGCCGAACGCGATGGCGCGTTGCTCAGGCATGTCACGCTGCGCGCTATGAAGGGTGAGCGTGTGGTGCGGGTGAGCGCCAACATTTTTGCCGACGGCATGTATGAGGCCGATCTCGCCGCCGCGGCGCAGGTGCCCTGCCGCATCGGTCGCGAGGCGCGCGCCGCATATAGCGAGCCGCACGCCGGAGTCATCTACACCACCGACCTCCACAAGGAACCCGGCCAGCTCGGTTTTCCCAAGGACGCCTCCGCTGGACGCCTGAAGATCCGCTACAACAGCCACGCGACCGGCAAGCTCGTCGAGGGCCCGCACAGCGGCGAGGCGGACGGCTCCGTGATGGCCTACAACTACCGGCTCATCCTCACCCGCGATCCCGCCAACCGCGTCATGGTTGCCAAGCCGGCCCACTACGATCCCGACATCGCCAAGGCGGCCTCGGGCGGCGGGTTCGTGCCAAACGTGCCCAATGGCAAGGTCGCCTGGAACGGCGGCCGGCTCATCGGGCCGCAGAACGATTATTCCGCGGCCGACTGGCCCACGCGCGAGCGCATCTCGCGGCAATACCTCGACGCGATGCTCATGCGGCTCTGGTATCTGCAGAACGATCCCGGCGCGCCGGAACAGGAGCGCGCGAAGTTTGCCGGCTACGGGCTCGCGGCCGACGAGTTCCCCGACAACGACCACGCGCCCTACGAAATCTACGTCCGCGAGGCGCGCCGCCTTGTGGGCCGGCACATCTTCACCGAGCACGACAACCTCGTCCCCCCCGGGCTGGCCCGCACACCGCTGCATCCCGACAGCATCGCCATCACGGACTGGCCGGTGGACTCCGTCGCCTGCCTCAAGCGCACCGTCCCCGGCGGCAACCTCGACGGTATTTTCTTTCTCGGCGAGGAAACGCGCCCCGCGCAGGTGCCTTATCGCGCGCTGCTGCCGCGCGGCGTGGATAACCTGCTCGTGCCCGTCGCGCTCTCCGCCTCGCACGTTGGCTGGGGCGCCATCCGGCTCGAACCGGTCTGGATGCAGACCGGCGAAGCGGCCGGTTTTGCCGCCGCGCTGGCGGTGAAAAATAAAACCACACCCGCGCAGCTCGACCCGGAGCTGCTCGTGCGTACGCTGGTAAAGAACCGCGTCATGGTCAGCTTCTTCAACGACGTGGACGTGACCTCTTCCGAGCCGTGGGTCGCCGCCGTGCAATACTTTGGCACCAAAGGTTTTTTCTCCTCCTACGACGCCAAACCTGCCGCGCCGCTCACGCCAGCGCTGGCGGACATCTGGGCCAAAGGTTTCGCCCAACTGCGCGCCGGCACACTCGATCCCAACGCGCTGGCCCGCGCCGTCGCGGCCGCCGAGGCGGCGGCCCCGTCAGCGCCCACGACGAAACCTAAAGCCGCCACCCGCGCAGAAACCTGTCTGCGGATGTTCGCGGAACTGGAAAAAACCGCACCATGAAAACTGCCCTTCTCTATGTAGCCGGGCTGCTCTCTGCCTTGCTGCCGGTCACGAGCGCGGAGCAGCCGTCGGTGATCACCCCGCCCGCCCCGACCGAAACCGCGGAGGCGTTCGCGGACAAGCTGTTGGGCCTGACAGAGTCGAGCCGCGCTTTGTTGCAGCGCAGCGGCCCGGCGCTGGAACTGGCACCGGTATTGTTGCCACGCGGCCGGCATCTGCTGGGCGTCAACGATCATTATGGCTGGCCCGTGGCGACACTCACGGGCAAGAGCATCGTGCTGGTCTGCCATCGGCTGCCGCAACATTGGGGTGGCAAGGACAAGCCGGACGCCGAGACCTCCTCCGCGGTGGCGCTACGCTCGACCGACGGTGGAAAAACGTGGTCGGAGCCAGTGAATCTGCGCCAGCTCGTCCGCACGCCTACCGCGGGCTGCCGGCTAGGTTTCGGCAACACCATCGGCACCGACAAAGATGGCGCGGTGGTCGTCGTCACCAGTTATGGCGTCTTCCGTTCCGAGGACGAAGGCGTGAGCTGGAAGCATTTGCCGGGCGCCTTCGGCAAGGACCAGCTCAATGGTCCCCGTACCAACAACGGTCCGCGGCTGGCGCTGCACCCGCAGCATGGCCTGCTCGCGCCGGGCCACGTCACCGACGAGAACTCCCTCAAGGGCCGGCGCAACGCCGATCGCACGCCCTACATTCCGCCCGAGCTGTGGCTGCGCTGGTCGCAGGATGGCGGCCGGACCTGGCAGGAGGCCAAGCAGGAGCTGCCAGCGCTGGGCACGGCGATCGAACCCAGCGCGCTGGTACACGAAGGCGCCTTGTTCCTCGTCGCGCGTTGTCACGGACCGGAGAGCTATGAGCCGGCAACGAAAACTTGGCGCTATGTGCAGCTGTGGTCGCCGGACGGCTGGCTGCCGCTCCGGGCGGCGCTCGCGAACATCCGCGCCACCGATGTGCGCGACCTCTGCCGCAGCAGCCATCATGGCCCATGGACCCAGGACACGGTGGAACTGGGGTTCAACCCCCGCAGCGGTCGCATCGAGTGCGTGGCCACCGACCGCAACGGCGACGCCGGCGCGGGCGCGGCCAACTCGCGCGCGTGCCAGACGCTCAACCTCTGGAGTATCGACCCGACCGCCTTCCGGCGCGGCGAGAGCCAGTGGCGCTTCGAGGGTACGCTGCTGAAGCGCAGCGGACTGATGGCCAAAGGCGAGATCGATGGCATGCATCCCGGCGCCGCCGTCACGGACCCGGTCGCCGGCGTCCAGCATATCTTCATCTATGCCGGCACACCAACGGGTCCGTCGGGCGTCTTCCGCCTGACGCGTACGCTCGACACCACCCGCCTCAGCGCGCTGCTGCTGCCGCGCTGATCTGCTCGACGCGGACATTGAGTCATCTTCTTCCTTGGCGCGCTTGGCGTCTTGGCGGTTTCGCTTCGGCTTTGGGAATCCCTCCACGGCCGCTTTCTTGGTTGGTTTCTGTAGCGGCGACCTGCGGGCGCCGACGGCGGTCACAGACCGCCGCTACAGATGTCGGCTCGCGGGTGCGCGCGCCCTCCCCATTTTCCTCATTCAATTGCCGGCCTTCTGCCGCTACACTGCGCCCATGAAATTCATCGCGTGTGTGGGAACGGGGCTGCTCGCTTTGGCGGGCGCGGCTTGGGCGGCGGGCGGCGAGAAGCTGGATATCGAGCAGGTCTGGTCGGGGCATCCGGTGGGCTTCTGCCTGCTGACGCACGCGCCGCACCAGTTCGTGGCCTACTACGACGCGCAGCGGCGGATGTCGGTGGCGCAGCGCACGCTCGCCTCCACCAACTGGACGATCACCAAGCTGCCTTCGCAACTCGGCTGGGATTCGCACAACTACGTGACGATGGCGCTCGACCGCGAAGGCTTCCTCCACGTCTCCGGCAACATGCACTGCGTCCCGCTGGTCTATTTCCGCAGCGAGAAGCCGTTCGATGCAGCGTCGCTGAAGAAGCTGCCGATGACCGGCGATCGCGAGACGCGCGTGACCTATCCGATCTTCCTGCGCGACAAAGCGAACTGCCTCGTCTTCCGCTACCGCGACGGGCGCAGCGGCAGCGGCGATGATCTTTATAACGTCTACGACGAAAAGACGCGCTCATGGAAGCGCCTGTTGGCCTCGCCGCTGATGAGCGGGCTCGGCAAGATGAACGCCTATGCCAGCGTGCCGCGCCTCGGGCCGGACGGCCGCTTCCACGTGGTCTGGGTCTGGCGCAACAACGGCGGCTGCGAGAGCAACCACGACATCAGCTACGCACGCAGCGATGACCTTGCGACGTGGACCGACTCCGCCGGCAAACCGCTCGCGCTGCCAATCACCCTCGCGACGGGCGAGATCGTGGACCCGGTGCCAATCCGCGGCGGCATTCTCAATGGCGGCAATGCGCTTGGCTTCGATAGCGCCCAGCGGCCGATCATCACCTACTACAAATACGACGCTCACGGCGACACACAGATCTACGCCGCGCGCCGCGAAGCCTCCGGTTGGAAAAGCGTGCAGGTCAGCGACTGGAAAGGCTATCGCTGGGATTTCAGCGGCGGCGGGACGATCATCGGCGAGATGCACGTGGGCGCCGTCGAGCCTGCGGGCGAAGGCAAGCTGGCGCTGGCCTATCACTCGGGTCGCGGCGCAGGCACGTGGGTGCTCGACGAGGCGACGCTCAAACCCATTCCCGGCGCGAAGCCGAACGTGCACCGCGAGCCGGGGCCGCCCAGCCTCGGCAAAATCACCTCGTCCTTCCCGGGGATGCAGCGCAAGAACGCCCACGACATCGGCACGCCGCCACCCGGTAAACGCTACCTCCTCACGTGGGAGACGCTCGGTGCCAACCGCGACCGCCCGCGCACCGGTCCGCTGCCGGAACCCGTTATGCTCCGCCTCGTCTCCTGGCCTGTGAAGGAATGATCGGTTTCCGGAAAACCACAGAGGTCACGGAGGGCGGAGGAGGACTCATTGGAACCTCCTCGGCGAACCTCCTTCTGGCCTCTGTGACCGCTGTGGTAAGATTTTTCGTCATATGAAACTTTTAAATATCATCGCACTGGCGCTGGCCTGCGGCTGGGCCGCGGGCGCGGCGGAGGTAGGCGAGCCGATCCGTCCGCTGGCGAACGACTTCGTCAAGGTCTTCGAGTCGCCCAGCCCGACCAACATCTTCTGCTACACGCCCGGCCTCGCGCGGCTGGAGAGCGGCCGGCTGGTGGCGACGCTCGACCTCGGCGGACCGGGCCTGAAGAAAAAGAATGAACCACGCGGCCGGATCTTCACCTCCGATGACCACGGGCGGACGTGGACAGCGCGCGGCTCTTTCCCTTTCATTCACGCGCGGCCGTTCGTTGCGGGCCAGGCCGTCTATATCCTCGGCCACTCCGGCGACCTGCACGTGATCCGTTCCGATGATGGCGGGCAGACGTGGTCGCCCGATGTCAAGCTGACCGAGGGCCAACGTTGGCACCAGTCGGCGTGCAATGTGAGCTATGCGAACGGCTGCGTCTACCTCGTGATGGAACGGCATATCGGCAATACGATCCGCGGCTGGCCCGTCGGCGAGCTCGCGCCGGTGCTGCTGCGCGGCAAGAGCACCGCTGACCTGACGAAGCGCGAGAACTGGACATTTGCCTCCGAGCTTTCGTTCCGGCAGACCATTCCGAAGGTCGAGACCGACCCCGCGATCAATTTCTTCGGCGTGCCGTTTTTCCCCGCGGCCTATCCCACCGGCTCGCTGCCCGCGCCGCACCGCAACAGCGCGCCGCTCGGCTGGCTGGAGACGAACGTCGTGCAGATTCACGATCCCGATCACTACTGGTATGACCCGCAGGGCCACACGTTCCACCTCTGGGCACGCGCGCACACCGGCGGCACCGGCTACGCGGCCATCGCCAAGGTGATCGAAAACGCCGACGGCACCATGACCACGCAGCTCGAGACCGTGCCCTCCGGCAAAAAGATCCTCTACGTCCCGTGCCCCGGCGGACAGATGCGCTTCCACGTGCTCTATGACGAACCGACCAAGCTCTACTGGCTGCTCAGCACGCAGGCCACCGACTCGATGACGCGCGCCGACCGCCTCGGCCCCGACCGCTTCAACCTGCCCAACAACGAGCGCCACCGCCTGCAGCTCCACTTCTCGAAGAACATGGTGGACTGGTGCTTCGCCGGCCTCGTCGCCACCGGCAACTCGCCGAAGGAGGCGCGCCACTACGCGAGCATGATCGTGGATGGCGACGATCTTCAGGTGCTCTCCCGCAGCGGAGACGCCCGCGCCAAGTCCGCCCACGACGGCAACCTGATCACCCTCCACACGATCCGCAATTTCCGAAAGCTGGTCTATTGATTCCGGATGTTCACCACAGAGGTCACAGAGGCCGGAGGAGGACACAGAGGAAAACCTCCGTGAACCTCTTCAGACCTCTGTGGCCTCTGTGGTAAAATCTTCCGGCGAAGGAGACAGAACATGAACCGACGGGAATTTATTGGAACCACGCTCGGCGCGGGGCTCGCGCTGGCGACGCACACGGGCGCGGAGGAGCGCAAGCTGCGGGTTGCCGTCATCGGCCACACGGGGCGCGGCAACTACGGCCACGGCCTCGACGTGGTCTGGCTGGCGCTCCCGGAGGTCGAGGTGGTGGCGGTGGCCGATGCCGATGCGAAGGGGCTGGCCGCGGCGCAGAAGCGCCTGAAGCTGGCGAAGGGCTACGCCGATTACCGCGCGATGCTTGCGGAACTCAAGCCGGAGATCGTCGCCATCGCGCCGCGCTTCGTGGATGAACACTACGACATGGCGCTGGCCGCCATCGCGGCCGGCGCGCGCGGCATCTACTGCGAGAAGCCATTCTGCCGCTCGCCTGCGGAGGCCGACGAAATAGTCGCCGCCTGCGAGAAGAGTGGGGTGAAGTTTGCCGTGGCGCATCGCAATCGCTATCACCCCGCCATCGTGGCGGTGGACAAACTGCTGAAGGAGGGCGCGCTTGGCAAGCTGCTGGAGCTGCGCGCGCGCGGCAAGGAAGACCAGCGCGGCGGCGGGCTCGATCTCTGGGTGCTCGGCGCACACCTGTTCAACCTGATGAATTATTTCGGCGGCCAGCCGCTGGCCTGTGCCGCCACCGTGTTGCAGGGCGGCAATCCCGCGACGCGCGCCGATGTGCAGGAGGGCGCGGAAGGCGTCGGCCCGCTCGCGGGCAACGAGGTCCACGCGCGCTTTGAGATGGAGAACGGCGTACCCGCGTTCTTCGACTCGGTCCAGAACGCCGGCGACAAAGCTGCAGGGTTCGGCGTGCAGTTGATCGGCACGAAAGGCGTGATTGATTTCCGGGTGGATACCGAACCGTTCGCGCACCTGCTGCCGGGTGGGGCGCTGCATCCGCAGAAGGAGCCGCGCACCTGGATCCCCGTCAGCTCTGCCGGCCCCGGCCAGCCGGAGCCGATCGCCGACCTCGCCAGGCTGGTCAGCAGCCACCAGCTGGCAGTGCGCGACCTGCTCGCGGCGCTCCGCGAAAACCGCGCGCCGCTCTGCGACATCCGCGCCGCCCGCACCACCATTGAGATGATCTGCGCCGTCTTCGAATCCCACCGCCTCGGCAGCCAGCGCGTCACCTTCCCGTTGAAGACGCGCGAGAATCCGCTGACAAAGTGGGTTTGAAAGGACCCACCATGATCCAGCGATACATTTTGGCGAGCCTCGTCCATGCAGCCGTACTGATCCAATCCGGGGTGTTATGGGCTGCCGAGCCGCTCGCACGCGAGCCTTCGGTTGCCGGCTATCAGTCAATTCAGGAGGCGCTCAAAAGCAACCCGGGCCAGATGATCTATGTGCCGGCGGGCGATTATACGATCTCGGAGAAGCTGCGGATTCGCAGCGATAACGCCGGGTTGTTCGGGCCAGGGCGGATCATCCAGACCAATCCAGAGCAGCCGA
Organism: uncultured Lentisphaerota bacterium; assembly: GCA_903912445.1. Lineage (GTDB taxonomy): Bacteria > Verrucomicrobiota > Kiritimatiellia > CAIQIC01 > CAIQIC01 > DP16D-bin41. The sequence goes on along the minus strand of CAIWHP010000181.1, from coordinate 8,685 downwards.
TCATTGAGATCGAGGGGGCCTCGGGCGTTCAGCTTCGCGATCTGACGCTGACGCGGGTCGAAGGCAAGATGGACACCACGAAAGAGGCGCTCATCGCCATCCAGTGCCGGGAGCTTGTGCTCGAAAACCTGCGGGTGCTCGACAACCGCACGGGGTCGGGCGCGGTTGCGTTGCGGGAATGCAACGGCGGCCAGATCCGCGGTTGTCTGGTGCGGAATTACATGCGGATCAGTGTGGACGACCGCACGGCCAGCGCGGATTGGGGCTATGCGTTCAACTGCATTGACGGCACAGGCATCAGGCTGGACAACAGCAAGGGGATGCTCATCCAAGGGAACCGTGTTATCGAGCAGCACCTGCTGCCGACGCCTGAAATCCAAAAGCAATACGCGCTCGGCAAGTTCGTGAAGAAAAACGCACAGAAGGGCACCATCACCAATCAGAAAACATGGGATGAGGCCTACACCGACAACTGGCATCAGGGCGCTGCCATCACCGTGAACGGGCCGGAGGCCAGCGATTACACGCAGCTGCTCGGCAATTACATCGAGAATGCCGCACAGGGCATTGACCTGCACACCGACCACGTCATCGTCTCGCAAAACATCATCAACAACGCGCACACCGGCATGAAGGCGATGCACGGCTCGCGCCACGTGCTCATCATCGGCAACCAGTTCTCAAAAAATGTCCTATGGAGCATCGGCCTGATGCCCGGCGCTGCCTCGCACGTCGCCGCGCCCGGGCGCGACGGTGGTAAACCTGTGGCGGCAAATGTGGACGGCGGCTCGATCATCGCCAACAACATCATCTCCGATTTCGGCTACGGTAATGCGCGTTGGATCTGGGGCGATAACGGCGCGCCGTTTAGATTTTTTCGAGGCCAGAAGCCGGCCAACCCGCCGCTGACGGATGTCATCATTCAGGGCAACATCGTCTATGACACAGGTCGCGATCAGATCCTTGTTGATGGCCAGCCCAAAGTGGAACCGCCGCGCTACGCGTACGCGGTCATCGTGGAAGACGGATCCAATGGGCCGAAGGGACTTCATTTCTCCAACAACATCCTGCATCCCGGCACAAAAGGCCTTTCCAACATAGAACTCAAACCTTAGAGCCCGCACCACCATCGAGATGATCTGCGCCGTCTTCGAATCCCATCGCCTCGGCAGCCAGCGCGTCACCTTCCCGTCAACGACGAGAGGGAATCCGCTGACGAAGTTGACCTGACCGGAAAAGATTCTGAATGAGGAAATCAGGAAAACTGGAACGGAGGATTTTCTTTTCCTGCTTTCCGGCATTCCTCGTTCACTCGTCCGCTGCTGTGTAGCCGCTTTCGTCAGAATTACGTCTCGAGCTGCTTCTTCGCCGACTTGACGAATCGGCCGAAGGCTTTGTCCTTCTTGCGCTTTTCGACATAGGTGAGGTTGTGGAAGGCGGTCTCCTTCTTGAGTTTCAGGTAGCTCTGATACCGTTCCTCGCTCAAGGTTCCGTTCTCCACAGCGGTCAAAACCGAGCAGCCGGGCTCTTGCGTGTGGGTACAATCGGCAAACCGACAGTTGAGCTCCAGTTCGTGGAGGTCCGCGAAAGCCTCGTTCAATCCGGCCGTGGTCCCCAGCAGACCCAGTTCCCGCAGCCCAGGGGTGTCGATCAACATGGCCCCGCAGGCGAGCAAGCTCAACTGGCGGCGGGAGGTGGTATGCACGCCTTCGCCTGTACCGCTGACCACCTTGGTGTCGAAAGCCTCGCGTCCGAGCAGACGGTTGATGAGGGTGGTCTTGCCCACGCCCGAGGAACCCAAGAGGCAATAGGTCTTGCCCGGCAAGAGCAGCCCTCGGAGGCTATCGAGTCCGAAACCCGTCGTGTTGCTGAGCGCGAGGACCGCGGCGGGGCTGCGCGTGCTCTTGATCTGCGCCACCATTCCTGCCAGTTCCGCCGGCGAGATCAGGTCCGTCTTGCTCAGCACGATCCGCGGTTCAATGTGCCCCTCGTTCGCCATGACCAGATACCGGTCGAGCCTCCGCATGTTGAAGTCATTGGCGCAAGCCTGCATGATGAACGCGACGTCTATGTTGGCCGCAATCATCTGGAAGTCCACGGTCTTGCCTGGACACTTGCGGCGCAGGTACGTCTTCCTCGGTAGCACGCCATGAATGATGGCGGGTCCGCCCGACGCGTGGTGCTGCACACCTACCCAGTCGCCCACACAGGGCAGATCAGTTGCCGCTTGCGCTGCGAAACGCAACCTGCCCGCCAGCTCCGCATGGGTCTCGGCTTCCTGATTGCGGACGAGAAAAGCACCCCTGTCTACGGCCGTAACGCGCGCGATGCTTTGGCCGGGTTGCAGCAGCGCGGCGGCTTGCTCCTCGAACCATGCGTCAAATCCTAGAGAGGTCAGGTCCATAGTCTTCTCTTGCTCCGGACATGCTGCTTAACGATGGCCACCTGGCAGCCTGAGGGCAGCGGGGCCTGCTGCACTTCCGACGAACGAGCCTTGTCGCAGAAGTCGCGGGCTGGGTCAAGGCTGAGAGGGTTGACGCGCTTCCCGCCTGAAGCGGGCAAGTTTCCAATCATTGGAAACCGAAACCGGCAGTTTTTCCAAGCATTGGAAGAACTCAAGGAATAATTTCCAACCCTTGGAAAACCAGTGGTCAGAGATCAGAAGTCAGCAGCAGTTGTCACAGGACGTTCTCTGCGAACGTCGTTTCAACCTCTGTACACCTGCAGTGCAAGTTTTCTGCCACGCTACGGCGCGGTGGCGAGATCAAGCACGTCGTTGCCACGCGAGGTCACCGGCACGATGCGCGAGCCATCGACAAGAACTTCGTATTGGGTGCCGGCGGGGGCGGTGATGTGCGCCTTGCCGCCGGAGAGCGTCACGGGGTAGGGCGCCACCACGCGGTGGCCATCGGCGGCGGCGACGGCGAGCGAGTCGAGCTTACCTTCGAGGACGAGGCGCAGGCTGACGATGGCGCAGGGGTTGATATTCCACGGGTTGCGCCGCTGCTCGGCGAGGTGGAAGGAGTCGGGCACGCAGCCGGCGAATTCGCCGTCGGGGTACTGCATCTGCTCGGCGGCGATCAGGATGCCGGTGGCGAGCTGTTTCCAGTCGAGCGTGCGGTCGTGGGGCGCGAGCATGGTCAGCGCGTAGGCATAGTCATAGCCGCACCACTGCACGGGCAGGCCGATCCAGTTGGGCGCGCGCCAGTTGGTGGCGCCATAGACCGCGATGGTGGCGTAGGGCATCACCGGCTGGCAGCTCCACTGATAGACGAACGGGATGCCGGTGAGCGCCCACTTGCGCGCGCAGTCGAGCCAGGCGCGGTCGCCGGTCAGCTCAAAGCCACGGACGTAGGCATGGACGAGGTGGGCGGAGGCGAGGATGTCCGGCGTGTGCAGCGCGCATTCCCAGATCTGCGCGCCGCGCGGCGTGCGGAAGCGCTTCATGTAGTCGAGCGCCTTGAGGCCGGCGGCGAGCGCGGCCTTGTCGCCGGTGAACTGCGCGAAGTCCAGCAAACGGATGGCATGCATGCCGCAGTAGCCGCTGGCGGTATCCTCGAAATGGCCGCGCTGATATTTGCCGTGGTAGCGGAAGGAGCCGTCGGGTCGCTGGCCGGCGATGATGCCGCGGACCTCGGCCGTCCGCTCCTTCAGCCATTGTTGGGCACGGCCGGTGACGAAGTAGAGCGACTCGTTGCGGATGTGGGCGCCATTCGCCGCCAGGTGCGGCAGCTGCGGCGCCTCGCCGGTGAGCCGCCAGATGGTCGAGGCACAGTCGGCAAATGGATGCCGTGGCCAGTGGTCTTCGGCGCAATGGCCCCAGCCGGCGGCGGTGCGGAGCGGCGGGCCCATGAGCGCCTTGAGGGAGAGCGCCATCTGCGCCTCGCGGCTGCGCGGCGCGGACGGCAGCGGCGGCAGGCCGCGCTTTTGCACCGCCCAGAGGATCGCCTCCTCCAGCGGCGCGGGCCTGCGCACGAGGAGCGTCGCCTCGATCCGCGTTCCGCGTAGCGCGGCGCGATGGCCCTCGGCGCCGTCGAGGAAGTCCGGCGTGGCGAAGACCGGCTGCAGCGTCATGTTGGTCCAGGTGAGCGCGGCAAGCGCGCGATCAGTGCAGAATGCCATCAGCGGCATGGTGACCTTGAGCGGGTCGGGCGCGTAGCGGATGTGCTCCTCGGTCTCGATGTCGAGCGTGGAGGAAGAGCGCTCGCCCTTGCCGAGATATTCCACGCCGGCGAACAGGCCCTGCTCCAGCGAGCCCAGCGCGCGTAGCACCGGGCCTTCGCACGGCTCGGCGCCCCGGATGGCGACCGCGAGTTCCGCGCCCTTGAGCTTGAGCGTAACCGTGAGGCCTTCGCCGGCGAACTGCAGGCCGTCCTTCTCGCCGCCGAGCTTGAGGTGCGGCAGCGCGCCGCCGCGCCAGACCAGCGGCGCGACGAAGCCGACCAGCTTGCCGCCGAGCTCCAGCCGCGCGCCGGAGCCATCGCGCGCGACGCGCACGGTGAGTTCCGGCGAGGTCAGCGCAACAAAATCGCCCGTGGCGTTTTCGTCGGCGAGAAAGACCGTCCGGCGCAGCGTCGGCAAGCCTTCCGCCTGCACCGCCACCGCGCGCACCTCGAATGGCGCGGAGCCTGTGGCGGTGATGCTGACGCTCTGTGCCGTGTGGGCGGGCAGCGAGAAGGCGCGGTCTTCGACGCGGCAGGCGAGCGCCTGCTCCGCGTGGTTCGTAAGCGCCAGGGTGATCTGCCGGACGGCGGAACGGATGGACTGCACTTCCAGCGGATGCAGGTGCTCGCGGACCAGCGTCACCTTTTCCACCTCGATCAAGCCCGGCGCGCTGCCGGGATCGAGACGCAGGCGCGTGACCGTGCCGCGCGCGTCAAGCCGCACCGCGTAGTCGTGCCACTGGCCGTCGTGGATCAACTTGAAGTGCTGGCTGCGCGCCTCGTCGGTGTTCGGATGCTCAACAGTCGTCCAGAAGAACTGGCCCGCGCCGCCGGTGGCGCACTTCACGCGGAGCTGTACCGTGAACGGCCCGGCGAGGTTGACCGGTCCGCTAGCCAGATAGGGATCCTTCCCGCGGCTCTGGATGCGCAGCACGCCGCCGGTGGCGGAGAGGGAGCAATCGTGCTGGGCGAGCCAACCCGAAGGGCCGTTCTGGAATGCCCAGGTGCGCAGCAGCTCGGCCCGCAACACCTCGCGCGGGATCGGATTGATGTCCTGGGCAGCGGCGAGGGCGCTGCCAACCAGCAGTGCGGCCAACGAGGTCAGGGCCAGATGGCGCTGTGGCACAAAAGTTTTCATGGCTTCATTTAACAAGGCGGCGCAGGCAGGGCAAGCCTCCCATTTTGGATAACCACAGAGGTCAGAGGAGGGCACAGAGGAGCACCGCTGCGAACCTTCTTCTTCCTCTGTAACCTCTGTGGTGAACTCTTCCGCTTGCAGAGCGGTGGTTTTCCGAGTATTGGAAAACCGTGCTGCTGATCTTCCAAGCGTTGGAAAGATGCCGACGTGAGGGCGAGCGTCCCCGCGAGCCGGCTGTCGCACCATCACGTCCATCAGGAGTCCTGCCATGAAAAGAATCCTCCCCGGTCTGTTGCTGTCGCTGCTGATGTTGGGCTGCTCCACGCCGTCGGGCGCGCCCCAGCGCGCCGTTGATGCCGCCGCAGCGCAAAAGCTGTTCGCCCAGCCGCCACGCGAATATTCCACCGCGCCGCTCTGGGTCTGGAACGATCTGCTGACCGAGCAGCAGGTACGCGAGACGCTGCGCGATCTCGCCAGCCAACAGGTCAAGCAGGTGTTCATCCATCCGCGGCCGGGGCTGATGACGCCCTATCTTTCTCCGGATTGGTTCCGGCTGTGGCAGGTGGCGCTCGACGAGGCCGAGCGGCTCGACATGAACTGCTGGATCTACGACGAGAATTCCTATCCCTCCGGCTTTGCCGGCGGTTGGGTGCCGGAGCTGATGCCGGAGTCGCGCGGGCGCGGGCTGCAACTGAAGGTGGAGACAAAGGCGCCGGCGTGGGAGACGAACACCTGCGCCATCTTCCGCCTCGATGCCGAGAAGTTCACGGACGTTTCCGCCGAGGCGCGCGCGGGCAAGCTGCCGCCGAAGGCGCGCTATTTCGTGGCGACAATCCTGCGTGCACAAAACCGGGGTTGGACGGCCGGCCGCTGCTACGTGGACCTGCTATATCCGGGCGTGACGAAGAAGTTCCTCGACGTGACGCTGGAAGCCTACCGGCGCGAGGTGGGCGACCAGTTCGGCAAGCGGATTCCCGGCTCGTTCACCGACGAGCCCGAGCTGGTCCCAGCGGGCGGCTGGCCATGGACCGAGGACCTGCCGCAGCAGTTCCAGCAGCGCTGGGGCTACAGCCTGCTTGAAAACCTGCCGTGCCTGAACCAAGAGGTCGGCGACTGGCGCAAGGTGCGGCACGACTATTTCCATCTCCTCAACGCGCTGTTCATCGAGCGCTGGGCCAAGCCCTATTATGAGTGGTGCGCGCAGCACGGCCTGGCGTTCACCGGCCACTACTGGGACCACTCCTGGCCGAATTGCGCCGGCGTGCCCAACAACATGGCGATGGCCGCGTGGCAGCAGTTGCCGGGCATCGACTGCCTGATGAACCAGTACCGCGAGGATACGCACGGGCAGTTCGGCAACGTCCGCATGGTGCGCGAGCTGGGCAGCGTGGCCAACCAGCTCGGGCGCACGCGCACGCTCTGCGAAATCTATGGCGCGGGCGGCTGGGACCTGCGCTTCGAGGACATGAAGCGCATCGGCGACTGGCTCGCCGTGCTCGGCGTGAACCTGTTCGACGAACACCTTTCCTATGTGACGCTGCGCGGCGCGCGCAAGCGCGACCATCCCCAGTCGTTCAGCTATCACGAGCCGTGGTGGGAGGCCTATCACGTCAACGCCGGCTACCTCGCGCGGCTTTCCTGCGCGCTCTCGCAGGGTCAGCAGGTCAACCGCGTGCTGGTGCTGGAACCGACGACGACGGCGTGGATGTATCAGGGCCACAAAGCGCGCCTGAAGGAGATCGGCGATGACTTCTTCAACCTGCTGATGGCGCTGGAGGCGGCGCAGGTCGAATATGACATCGGCGATGAAGACATCCTCGCGCGCAACGGCAGCATCAAGGACGGCGAACTGGTGTGCGGTCAACGGCAGTACGCGACGGTGGTTCTGCCGCGAAGTGTCGAGAATCTCGATGGCGCGACGGTGAAGCTGCTCGAGCAATTCCGCGGCACGCTGCTCCGCTGCAGCGAAGCGGTCGCGCGCGTGGATGGCGTGGCCAGCGCAAGCGCGGCGGCGCTCGGCACGAAAGTGGACGCGGCTGCCGTGCCGGGGCTGCTCAAGACGGGAGGCTTCGCCATCACGCGCCAGCCGGGCGACAAGGGCATCCTGTTCCATCACCGCCGCCAGCTTACCGACGGCCAGTTGTTGTTCCTCGTCAACACCAGCAGCGAACAGCCCTCGGCCGGCACGGTCGAGGCCGCCGTGGGCGGCGTCGAGCAATGGGATTTGAACAGCGGGAAGCCGCGCGCCTATCCGTTCGAGAAATCTGCGGCGGGCGTGAAGGCGGCCTTCACGCTGCCGCCCTCGGGCAGCCTGCTGCTGCTGCTCGCGCGTGAGCCGCGCGCGCCGGTGGCGCCGCCGCAGGAGCAAGTCACCACGCTCGCCATGCAGGGCGCGCTGGCTGGCCACCGTATCGCGCCGAACGTGCTGACGCTCGACTACGTGGACATCACCGCCGGCGGCGAGACGAAGCAGAACATCTACTTCTATGAGGCGAACCAGTTCGCCTTCCAGAAGAACGGCTTCGAGCGCAACCCGTGGGATAGCGCGGTGCAGTTCAAGGACGAGCTGATCTCGAAGAAGCTCACCAACAATCCCGGCTTCGAGGCGAGCTATCATTTCACCATCGCCGAAAAGGTTCCGGCCAATCTCGCGATCGTGATCGAGCGGCCCGACCTCTACACGGTGACCTGCAACGGCCAGCCGGTGAGCGCGAAGGCGGGCGACTGGTGGCTCGACAAGGCCTTCGGCCGGATCGCGCTGGCGCAGGTCGCGCACATCGGCGGGAACACCGTGACCATCAAAGCCGCGCCGTTCACCATCTTCCACGAGATCGAGCCGGCCTACGTGCTCGGCGACTTCGCGCTGCGCGCGGCGGGCGCGGGCTTCGTCATCGCGCCCGACCAGCCGCTGCAGCTCGGCAAATGGAACGAGCAGGGCCAGCCGTTCTACAGCGCAGGCGTCGCCTATCGCGCCGCATGCGAGCTGCCCGCACCCGCCGGACGCTACGCGGTGGCACTAAAGGCGTGGTACGGCAGCGTCGCGAAGGTGAGCGTCAACGGCAAGGTCGCCGGCTACATCGCCGCGCCGCCGTGGGAGTGCGATGTGACGGAACACCTCAAGCCCGGCGCGAACACGATTGAGGTTAACGTGATCGGCACGCTGAAGAACACGCTCGGCCCGCATCATGGCAAGCAGCCGCTCGGCAGCGCGTGGCCACGCATGTTCCAGACCGGACCGAAGGCCTGCCCGCCCGGCGCAGACTATGCCACCGTCGGCTACGGACTGTTCGAACCCTTCGTGCTGGTCCAGAGAAAATAGCAGGCCCTGTGGCCTGAGTGCGTTGACCCGTACAAAAAGCGGCCCGTTTCCACGACGTGGAAACG